>CAIWAX010000028.1 GCA_903910795.1 uncultured Anaerolineae bacterium | reverse complement strand
TGTGGATTGTCATGGTTGCTGCCCACAAAAAACAATTTTGCTGAGATTTTTTATGTTTTTCAACCGTATGATTAATTATAGCATTTTAATTGGATGGGAATTGTCAGAAATATAATAGAAATTTTGACAGCAGTCTGGTAAGTTTATTTATCGTTCCCCATGAATTCTTCAGCAGTGGCATGACCCGGCTGGCTGATGCCCTCATGTTTGAACACTTTCCAAACAGTCATCCATAATATTTTTATATCCAGCCAGAAATTCCAATGATCTACATACCATACATCCAGCTTGAACTTATCCTCCCAGTCCAGCGCGTTCCTGCCATTCACTTGAGCCCAGCCGGTAATACCAGGCAGCACATCATGCCGGCGAGATTGTTCTGAACTGTAGCGATCGAGGTATTGCATTAAGAGTGGCCGGGGCCCAACCAGGCTCATTTCACCGCGCATCACATTGAATAGCTCTGGAAGTTCATCCAGGCTGCTTGCGCGTAAAAATTTACCGAATACGGTTATCCTTTTTTCATCCGGCAGGAACTTTCCATCCATCTCGCGGGCTTCAGTCATCGAGCGGAATTTGAAAATTTTGAACGGTTTCCCTTTGTAACCCGGTCTTCGCTGCCCAAATAACACAGGCGCACCGTGAAAGATCAAGACAAGAATCGATACAATCAATAATACTGGTGAAAGGATGATTACCAGTATTATTGACACTAAAATGTCAAGAATTCGTTTACTTTTTGGAATTTTGGTTCGAAACATTCGTTAAATTCTACCAGAGTTGAGTATAATCTTAATACATCAACAGGAGCGTGATATGAACGAGAGAATTCTCATCATTGAAGATGACCAGGCTATTTTGAAACTTCTTCAGCGTGGATTGGCGTATGAAGGCTATGTAGTGGATGTGGCCATGGATGGACGGACTGGGTTAAACCTGGCGCGGGATCACACCCCCGACCTGGTTGTTCTGGATTGGATGTTACCCGGTATGGATGGGTTGGAAGTATGCCATCGCTTGCGCATGGGTGGCAGCATGCCTGTCTTGATGTTGACGGCCAAGGACACCATCCAGGATCGCGTCCAGGGTCTGGATGCGGGCGCAGATGACTATATGGTAAAACCATTCAATTTGGATGAACTGTTGGCACGCATCCGCGCCCTTTTGCGCCGCACACAACCTGAACGCATTCAGGTATTGAAATTTGCGGATTTGACGCTTGATACGGGTTCGCGTGAAGCCACCAGGGGCAGCGCCGTTATTCAATTGACAGCCAAGGAATACGAACTTTTGGAATTGTTCCTGCGTCACCCCCGGCAGGTGCTCACTCGTGAGGTGATTTTTGATCGTGTGTGGGGTTATGATTTCGGAGGCGAGAGTAATGTACTCGAAGTATATATTCGATACCTTCGTCAGAAACTTGAAGTCGAAGAGACTCTACCCAGGTTGATCCACACTGTGAGAGGTGTGGGTTATGTGCTTCGCGAAGCACCTTAATTTTTTGAGAAAATGAAAAGCGCTATGAGTCTGATAACTCATAGCGCTTTTTTTTATCATGTACTAATCTCGGGCAGGTACAATCTCAACCATGCTCCCATCTTCAAATTTCTTCGTTAGAGAGTTTACATGTCTTTACGCGCGCGACTGACTTTGCTAAATACCACCTTGATTGGGGGTGTGTTGTTACTATTTGGCGTTTTGGTATACCTGCTCGTCAGCGCCTTATTATTCGATCAGGTCGACCGTACCTTAAACCAGACGGTTCGCGATATCCTGGCAAATTCAAAAGTTGGTTCAGTGGGTGAGTTGAATGTTGTCACCTTTCCTTCCCTCGAACTTTCGGCCAGTGTTTATGTGCAATATTGGGATCGCAATCATCATCTTCAAATGGCCTCGCCTGGCATCCAGGATTTGACACAGGCTCTCGATCCTTCTGGACTTACTTCTACTTCCCCCGTTTATCGCGATATCTCGATACGTAACATCCATTTGCGAGTATTGACTGTGCCCTTGATGGTCGGGGAAAGGGCGGTGGGTATTTTACAGGCTGCTACAAATCTCGGATTGGTCGATACTGTCCGTAATAATTTGCTTTCAATATTAGTTGGATTGACCATGATTTCTATGATCCTGGCTGCCGGCGTATCTTGGCTATCCATCCGGCAGGCCCTCCTTCCTTTGGCAACTGTAACAGGCACTGCTGAACAAATTACCCGCGCAGATGATTTATCGCGGCGCATTCCTTACCCGGATTCGTCCAAAGATGAAATCGGCACTTTGATACGCGCGTTTAACCGAACCTTGGAAAGACTTGAAAATCTTTTCACCTCCCAGCAGCGGTTTTTGGCAGATGTTTCGCATGAATTGCGTACCCCGCTGACGGTCATCAAGGGTAATGCGGATTTGATCAGAAAATTCGGGCCCGATGACGAATCACTGGATACCATCAAGGATGAAGCTGATCGCCTGACAAGGATGGTTGGAGATTTACTGCTGCTTGCCCAGGCTGAGTCAGGGAAATTGCCTATCAGGATGATGCCAGTTTCTTTGGATGAATTGTTGACTGACGTATTTCAACAAATGCGTGTTCTGGCGGGCGAAAAAGTACATTTGAAACTGACGGATATTGATCAGGTGGTTGTGATGGGGGATCGGGATCGGCTCAAACAGGTTCTCATTAACCTGACCTCGAATGCCATTCACTACACCCCCATGGGTGGTGAGGTATTTTTGAGTCTTTCTAAAACCGGCGATGTGGCCCGGATGATTGTCCGGGATACCGGGCCGGGCATTCCACCCAACGATCTGCCGCATATTTTTGATCGTTTTTATCGTGGAGAAAAATCCAGAACTCGTTCCAAAACGAGCGGTTTTGGCCTTGGCCTGTCGATTGCCTATTTTATTGTTGAGGCGCACCATGGTAAGATCGAAGTTGATTCCCATGAAGGACAGGGCACATCTTTTGCTGTTTTCCTGCCCTTGCTTGAAGAAAAAGCATAAGCCGTCGTTCAGACACCCCCCATTATTGAGAAAGTCCCAGGCGGTCTCTGGCCCTTTTACAAAGGCTGGCGCCTCCATTTGCTAACCATTCATTCAGGCGTGCCGAGGTACTGGCATTCTGAGCGGCATCTGCATAAATTCCACTGCCCCAATACGCGTAACGAATAGTTTCTGCCGCCCAGGTCGATTCTGACCTGTCTATCACCCCAATCCCGCCATTGTAACCTGCTAGTGCCAGTCGGGCATCTCCGCGCGAGGATTTTAGCGAATTTTCCAGATAATTCAAGCCTCGCAGCGCATTGGTTTCCGGGTCAAAGGCATTTTCATCTGCCAGGAAATGAAATGGCATAACTTGAAACAGCCCGGAAGCCCCCGCGCTTGAGTGAGCATCTGGGTTCCCACACGATTCGATTTGCATGACTGTGGCGGCGATATTGGGGTCGATCCCATGCGCTGTCGACCAGCGCTGGATGTCTGTCGCCCAATACTGGATCTCGGGTGTGAATAAAGGCGCAATCATAGCGTTGCTGTTGACGCCGGATGTTGCCAGGGCTTGTCCCTGAGCGTCGTTTATCTTCAGATTACTGACCAGAAACCCAAGCATAATCCCAAAACAAAGTACTACCAGTGGCGGGAGGAATAAACCAGACAGACAGCCGTTTGAGTGGTCTGTCTGTCTGGTGTTTCCATTGTAAAATTGTTCGGAGCGTGAATGTGTCATGGGTCAAGGGAGTTCAGTTAAGGTACGCTCAAGCATGTGAGTATGTCAGTAAATATTGGAATTTCACCCATCCAGGGATCAAGCTGGTTCAATGTCGATGCGATCTTTACTTCATCTGGTTGGGATAATTACTCTGATTCTTGAATTGCTCTGCTGGTCTGCCGCCGTTCAAATTATGATAGGTAGGTTCAGCGGGTGCAGAGTATCCGTTTTCTGGCCTCGGAGAAGGTTTTTGCTGAGATCTAAAGCTGGAAGCGGGTGCCAGTACCGGTCCGGCAGCCAGAGGCTGTGTCATGGTTGCGGGTTGGCGCTGTGAATGATAATCGCCGCGTGGTTGAGATTGCTGCGGTTGGTTTTGAGCATAATTCTTTTGTTGGGGAGCGCCGTTTTGCCCTAACATCCGTTCACCGGCCATCGAAAAGGTTCCAATGATCATAATTCTGATTACAAGAACCATTATCGCCACAAAAACCGGTACGACTGTTTGAATTGTCTGGTTGTTGATCACGCTGGATCCCTGGCTGACATGGTTTGCGATGGCGATGGAAACTCCCCACCAGGTAAGGGTGGCGTTCATAGCAGCCGCCAGAACCCAGGCTCCAAAAAGATACCAGACTTCAGTTGGATCTTTGGCCGCCTGTTCCGGTGTGAAAAGACGCGCCACTCCCGCAAAGTCGATACCGCAGAAGGCGATTGATAAAATGGTTGCCCACGGAATGCTTAGGAAAGTCAATGAACCCAGCACGTCATTCAAAGCAAATTGGGTTGTGCTGTAGTTGAAAACTTCGAAAGCCAAAAGGGCGCCGATAATCATTAAACCGAAGACCAGGCTGCGCTGATTAATAATGGACCCCATCAATTTTCGGGCGGATAAATCAATCGGCTTGGAACGAAGTGCGTTATTCATACGAACCTCCTTGATTGAATACAATTCAGAATATATGTTCTAAAATTATTATAGAACACGCATTCTATTCTGTCAAGGATGATAAATATATCGTAACTGCTCACGGGTTGCTTAATTGTTGGCGATGACG
>CAIWAX010000027.1 GCA_903910795.1 uncultured Anaerolineae bacterium | reverse complement strand
CTGCTTTCTCTAAACTGATATAGCTCGTGTTTGATCCAAGAAAAACACCCGAACGAATGTTTCTTACAAATATTAAAGGCACGCCTTCCTCTGTGTAGTCTTTCACCATTAAACTGCTACCAAATGGACCAATAGCTAAAGCGTAATGGTCAGTTGAAGCTAATTGTTCCGGGGTAGCCCACGCCCATCCATCAGGCAATTCTGGTAGTTCACGCAAATTAGGAAAATCTATTTCAACATACTCTTTTTTATTTATTGCTTTACTTTCTTCCCATTTTTTCCTGCGCTCATATTGAAGACGATATATTAATTCTGATGCAGGTTCATTTTTCGGATCCTGTTCTACCAACTCACCTCGAAAGGCCGCGGCCAGCACGGACTGGCGGAAACGCTTGAGGATGGCCGGGACGCGCGCCAGGTGCTCCTGGCAGGCATCCACCCGCGCCAGCAGGCTGTCGAGCTTGTCCGCGATGCGTTTTTGTTCGGGGAGGGGGGCAATCGTAAACGGCAGGCGAGCCGCATTCGCACCAGATAATTCCTTAAACGTAGTTCCGGTTGCCATTCCTTCTGCGATCGGTTTTATATGTCGAAGATAATAATATACAAATCGGTTATCAAGATCTTCGGGCAGAATAAAACTCTTAAAACCTTGATTGGTTGTCACATCATTTGAAGCGATTACAACATAACCCACCGGAGCGCGACTGGAAAATAGTACGCTCCCTGCTGGAATTATTTTTGCTGAACTTTCGCGTAAACCTTTTTCGGTCAGGTTACGAGCACCGCGGCGAATATAAATATCCTTATATTTACTTAAATCAGCCGGGGTAATCCAGGGAATGCCACCTTTTTTTGTGAAGTTAGTAGGATCGCCGGATGATGGGGTTCCCCCGCCTACCACTTTGGCTACATCGCCAATTTCGCAACTTCCCCAATTTTCAGGCAATTCACTCATTTTCCAACTCCCTATCCGTAGGTTGTCCCGTCACCTGATCTGCCTGTAAAAAATTCATCGGTTGCATCCTGTTCCAAAAAGAGGTAAAATAATGGTGCGCGGTATCGTAATACCTGGTGACCCCGGTCGCCAACTGGCGTCCTAGCTGTTCCTGAAATGGAACGGGAGCCCTAACACAGACTGAAATCCAGGCCCAGGTTGAGCCGCTCAAGACATCTCCCGAAAGGGAGATTTTCTTTTAACGTTTCCTGCGCCTGGGTCGCCAATCCTTCTGCTGGATCAGTGTTTCCACGGCGATTTTTTCCCGGATGATGTCATAATAACGCTCATCGGCATGTTCGTATTTTTGAAAAAACGCCCATGCAACAACGTCCGCCGCCTGTAACTCCCTGCGTAAAACTGAGTTCTCCTGCAATATGATGATATTTTGACGCGGAATGGATTCGATTTCAAGACGGATGGCTATTTCAAGCAAAAAGCGTAAATGCCGATTTGTGTATCGCTTGTCAATCGAAAGATTGAGATGCGAAAATTTTTGTGCCAATTGCCTGACGGTCCAGGCTGCTGCCTGACGATAAATTTCTTCCATATCATTTGGCGGCATCTGAATTACGCGCTGGTCAACGATAGTCGCCATAATCGTAATATCTTGTTCAGAAATGGCAGAAAGCAGGTCACAGATAGTCTGGGTATCCAAATCAGATGCTTTCACTTCATTGACTGTATCTGATCCAATAGTTTTCAGGGCACGATGGAAGCCACGACGAATGGGTTTTTCGAGGTCACGCGGGTTGGAAAGTGCCGTTACAGCAAGCACCAGAAACTGAGTGCCGGAGACACCCACAGTACCCGATTCATCCATGAATGCGTAGTACAAACTACCTTCCATTACATCTCCAGACCCAACTCCGCCAGAATATCCTGCAGCTCTGCCAGGGCAGCCTGCATCTCGATAATCTCTTCCTGCGCCAGGGCTTCCGGCTCGGGCAGGTCAGCAGAGTCGGTTTCGCTGTCATCCTTCAGCCAGGCGATATCCAGGTTGTCGCCGCGCTCGGCAATCCACTCGCGCGTGAATTTGCGGAAGTGCCCGCTCTCGCCTGTGTCCACGCGTCCCGCCAGGGCCGCCGGGCCGCCCAGCGGGTCAGCGCCATAGGCGGCTTCAAAATCGGCGAAGTAACTGCGCGTGAACTCGGTGCGCTTGCCAAAATTGGGCATGTTGGCGCGCATGTCAAAGACCCAGACTTCCTTTGTGTTGCCCTTTTCACTCTCGCCTCGCTCGCCTTTGCCTCGCGAGAAGAACAGCACATTGGTCTTGACGCCCTGGGCGTAAAAAATGCCGGTCGGCAGCCGCAAAATGGTGTGCAGGTTGCACTTGTCCATCAAATCGCGCCGGATGTCGCGCCCGACGTTGCTCTCGAACAGCACGTTATCCGGCAGCACCACGGCCGCCCGTCCGCCGGGACGCAGACCGCGGTAGATGTGCTGCAAGAAGGCGAACTGCTTGTTGCTGGTCGGAAAGGTGAAATCGGAACGCGAGGGCAGCCCGCCGCCCTTCTTGGTGCCAAAGGGCGGGTTGGTCAGGATCAGGCTGGCTTTTGGCAGGGCCTCGCCCTCCGGCGAGAGCGTGTCGCCGTAGCGGATACCGGCCGCCTCCGGGATCGAATCCAGCCCGTGCAGCATCAGGTTCATCAGCGCCAGGCGGTGCGTGTCCTGCACAAACTCCATCCCGTAAAAGGTGTTGCGCGCGTACTTGCGCTGCTGGGCCTCGCTCCAGCCGTCCGGGTTTTCATGCCCGCGGATGTAGCGGTTGGCCGAGATCAGGAAGCCACCCGTCCCGGCGGCTGGATCCTGGATGACATCCGTCAGGGCGGGCCGCATGACCGCCACCATGCTGTCGATCAGCGGGCGCGGGGTGAAGTACTGCCCGGCCCCGCTTTTCTTTTCGTTGGCATTCTTTTGCAGCAGACCTTCGTACAGGTCGCCCAGGCCTTCCTTGCGGGCGTTGTACCAGTCCAGCTTGTCAATTTCGCTGACCAGGGTTGAGAGCGTGGCCGGTTTCTTGACAAAGGAGCTGGCGTTGGCGAAGATTTCGCGCACCAGCAGTGAGCCGTGATTGCCCAGGTGGATCAGCAGCTTTTTGTAGGTTTCCAGGCGCAGCGGGGCGCTTTCGCGTTCCAGATCATCCCAGCGGTAACCCTCGGGGAGCTGGTTCTCGGTGTCGGTTTCCTTGGCCATCTTGAGGAAGAGCAGGTAGGTCAGTTCGGTGACGTACTGGTGGTAGGTGACGCCGTCATCCTTGAGGATGTTGCACAGGT
>CAIWAX010000026.1 GCA_903910795.1 uncultured Anaerolineae bacterium | reverse complement strand
GTAACTACTCAGCTCATGTCATCACGTGCCCTGTGGGTGGGTACTTTCCACACTGAACTTGTGGGTACTTTCCACACTGAACTTGTGGGTACTTTCCACACAGGCTCGTAATCCTGTATATCCTTCAATCCTTCTAATCAAGGTTAAGACATACTGCCAGATGGCGTAATGCAGAGCTAGGCTCATGCCTGGATCACCAGCCAGGTGATCAGCTCAAAAACCGTCTTTTCCGTGACCTGTTTGCTTTGCGGCAGCAGCACGGCATCGCGGGTTGCCAATAAATTACCCAGGCTGCGCTTGCGGAAGGCAGTCTCGATCGAAAGCAGTGCTTTCTTGAGCAGATCGTTGTAGACGGTCATATTGCTGCCGTTGCCGGTCTGTTCGTTAAAAATACGGCACAGATCTGCATAGGCGCTGGTCTTGCCAAAACACAGCGCCTGGTAAATATCCAATATCTGTTTCGGATGCGTGAAACCAAAGCGCACCACGCCGTCATTCTGGATGTAAACCAAAAAATGCGGTTGGAGCGGGTTGACCACTTCGGTGCCTGTGGTTTCGCCCTTCTGCCTCAGGCAGAAGATCACGCCCGGGCGGATGATCGGGTGCTCCGGATCGGGCGGCACGATCGCATACAGCCCCAGCGGGCTATTCTTGAGCAGTTCGCGGTTGGCCTCGATATAGCGGCTCAATTCGGCGCGGAAATCATCCAGGGTGAAATCGGTCAGCGAAACCGATTCATTGAAATCCTCCAGATCCAGCACTTCTTCGCGCAGGCGCTTCAACTGCCGGTCACGGTATTTCAAATCCTCCGTGATCAGGTCTTCGATTTCCTCGGTGTTCAAGAGGTTATCATCCGCCGTCGCGGATAGATCCACCAGTGCCATGCGCGCCTCAACCCGTGTCTTGAGCGCGATGTACTTGTCCAGATCCCTGGTCGGCCAGAAGTTGACCAGTTGCACGGTATGGTTGAGGCTGCCGATCCGGTCGATGCGGCCGAAACGCTGGATGACCCGCACCGGGTTCCAGTGAATATCGTAATTGATCAGGGTATCGCAGTCTTGCAGGTTCTGGCCTTCCGAGATGCAGTCGGTGGCGATCAACAGGTCAATCTCGGCCTCCTGCGGCATGGAACGCATCTTGTCGCGCTGCTTGGAGATGGGCGAGAAATTGATCAGGATCTGGTTGAAATCATTTTTGCCATAGGTTGTCTTGTTTTCAACCGCCCCGCCCGACACCATCGCGACATGGATGCCCAGTTCTTCACGGGCCCAATCCCGCATGGCATCATACAGGTAAGCGGCCGTATCGGCGAAAGCGGTAAAGACCAGCACTTTTTGATTGATTTTGCCCTGTTTGTTGATGGTGGGATGGCTGATCTTGGTCATGATCAGTTTTTTTAGATCGGCCAGTTTCGCATCCCGTTCGCGCGTAATCTCACGCGCCGAAAGTTCCAAAATGTGGATCTGTTCGCGATCCTTGCGCAAATCGCGCAGCCAGTCATCCAGGTTCATGTGCGCCATCTTGAATTTGGCCTTGCTGACTTCAAAGGCCTCGCGCAGCTCATCGTCATCCAGGTCTTCTACTTTTAGCTCATCCCAATCCAGATCGGGGTTCTGGGCCTGGAACTGCTTGAACCTTTCTATACGCGCCTTCAAAGCATCCATTTTTTGGACGGTGCGCTGCAGGGTCAACTCAAAGGAATGGATCGAGCTTTCCAGACGTTTTAAGAAGTTGACCTTCATCATGCCAATCAGGAAATGTTCGCGATTGGCCTGCGAAAACCCCGCCACCACATCTTTTTCGTAGAGCTGCTTGTACTCATCCTTTACATACCGGGATGGATTGAACAGAAATAATTTATACCGGTCAATCTCATCATTCAGACGGTCATACGACATGAACTCGCCGCGCAGGTCGATCTCCGGGTAGAGCGAGATCGGCTTTTCGCGCGCCGGGAAGCCGCCCAACTGCGCGACCGTATCCGCGTAATAACGCATGACATGCTTGCGCGAGCGGGCAATCGTGACCGCATCCAGCAGGCGGAATAAAGCGGCCCCAAGCTTTTCGAGCAAGTCTTTGGTTTTTCGCTCTTTGTCTTTCTTGGACCATTCGGTGAAGGTGCGCTGCGCGGCCGCCAGGGTATCGGTCAGATTGCCGATATTCAGGCTGGCCTGGAAGGCTTTGTCATCCCCCTCCGTGATGAAGCTGATCTGGTTGCGCAGGTCGCGCAGGCTGTTGTTAACCGGCGTAGCCGAAAGCAGCAGTACCTTGGTTTTGACACCTTGCTTGATAATGTCATCCATCATGCGTTCATAGCGGCTCTTGCGGATGATATGGCCGTTCTCATCCCGTTTGCCAGGGGTGTTGTTGCGAAAGTTATGGCTCTCGTCAACCACCACCAGGTCATAATTTCCCCAATTGATGTTCGCCAGGTCAATATCACCGGAATAACCACCTTCGCGGCTCAAGTCGGTGTGCGAAAGCACGGTATAGCGGAATCGATCCCTCAAAAATGGATTTAATTCCGAGTTATTGCTGGCGTGATAAACCGTCCAGTTCTCGCGCAGCTTTTTGGGGCACAGCACCAGGACATTCTGGTTTTTGATCTCAAAATACTTGATCACCGCCAGGGCTTCAAAGGTCTTCCCCAGGCCCACACTGTCCGCCAGGATGCAGCCGTTATGGGTCAGGATTTTGTTGATCGCGCCTTTGACCCCGTCTTTTTGAAACTCAAACAACGCCTGCCAGATCTGAGTGTCCACGATCTGATCCTGGATATTAGCGAGACCGCCCCGATCCTGGTCATTGAGATAGTCTTCAAAAATATGGTAAAGCGTTTTAAAGTAAATGAACTCCGGAGTATTATCCTGGTACAACTGCGCCAGGTACGCCAGCACATCAGCTTTAACATCTTCGACAATTTCCTGGTTATCCCACAGCTCATTGAACCATTTTTTCAAATCGCGCTTATCGCGGCCATCTTCCACCACCAGGTTTAGTTCCAGGTTTCTGCGCGCGCCGCCGTTCAACCCCAGCCCGCTGACGGTAAAGTTGGAGCTGCCCATCAGGGCGTCTTCCACGCCGCTGGCTTTTTCGATGTGGTACAACTTGCCGTGCAGGAAACCCGGCTGTTTCACCGATCTTATTTCGGTCTTTTGTTCCAGCCAGGCCGCGCACTCGCGCGCCACGCGTCGCTGTTCCAACCGGTTGGTGAGATGCAGACTGCCATCTTCAAGGTTGTAGGCTTTTTTGTCAGTTTTATTGGGGTCAAGGGATTGAATAAAACGCGGTTCGCCGAACAAAAAGCGCAGGTGTTCAATTTGATCCAGGTTTTCCTTAAGCGCGTCATAGGCGTAAATAGTGAAGTAGGCCGAAACAATTGACAGTTTGGTCCCATCCTGAATTTTCTCTTTCAGAAAATCGCCAACCGAACCACGCTCATAGTTATCCCGAATGCCGGATGGTAAATTATCGCTCATCGTTCTTGCTCCCTTGCTGCGCCGTTATTTTTCTGGGCGAGTTCCATAGTGTCTATTATAGCGGGAATCAAATTTCCCCATACAGTGTAGTATAGCATTCGAAATAACGGAGACATAGTCAGATGTCCAAAGCCCAGCCTTTCTGGTATCTGGCGCCCCAAATCATAGTCCACATCGCCCCGAATCACTTACGGGATCACTCAATCACAAAAATCACAGTACGCCCTTTCCCCCGCGCCTTCCCGCCCCTCGCATACCTATCCCGAAAGCTCCTATCGGGACACCGCACCTGATACCTGATACCCCGCCCTTCTCGCACCCCGCACCTGATCCTTCGCACTTCCCGCACCTAGCTCTTCCCCCTTGACTCCTATGCACATCCGTTCTACCATGTGCTTAATGCGCACCACCTCCGACACCCCCGACCCCCTCAAACACGGCATCTACGCCCCGCGCCTCACCCGCCAGGAACTCAACGCCCTGCGCAAAATGCCCTACGACGACCTCAACCCCGAGATCGCCATCCTGCGCCTCACCATCGCCCGCCTGCTTGACTACTACAACCAGAACAAAGATGTCGAAACCGCCGTCCTCATCAGCAACGCCATCACCCACGCCGCCAAAGCCCTCAACACCCTCATCCGCACCCACACCCAGCTCGACGACGACCGCTACCGCGACCCAATCGACGAAGCCCTGAACACGGTCCTCAACGCCGAACCCTTCTACATCACCGGCGACCCTCCGCCCATCCCCACTGAAATGCCGGAACTCGACCTCACCCCCGACGAAGAACGCTACATGCACGAACTCTTCCAGGTTGAGCCCGACCCCGCCGCCAAGCATCCCACCCACTTCCGCTCCCTGCGCCGTCACCGTCGCTGCCGGCGTGAACCCCAGCTTCCCGCCGACCCCGACAAACTGATGGCGAAACTCGCTGCCGCCTCAGGCCACCCCCAACCTGAGAAAGACGCGGCTTCTCTCACCTCGGACACCGGTGCTGTGCACACCAGTGCTGTGCACACACGTGCTGTGAAACATCCTGCCGGGTCGCCGCGTCCAACCTTGCCATCCGGCTCAACCCCCGCACCGGCCACCCCAACTCCCGACGAGCCCGCCTTCAAACCCATCGAATTCTCCCCCAACCCCGCCGCCCCGCGCATCGACCCGCCTACCGCCGGAACCCAGGCACAACACCGCTGCACCCCTGCCACCCCGCGCACACCTACCCCGAATGCTCTTATCGGGACCTCGCACTCCCGCACCACGCGCTTCGCACTTCCACACCGGACACCTAACCACCGCTCCAGGGACAAACCATAAAAAACCAGGCGACCTTCTCTGTAGGGGCACAGCGTTGCTGTGCCCGACCTACGGGCCCTTTGGGTTCGCTGAAAAAGCGGCCAAAAGCGACTGAAGTCGCTCAGTTCGAGGCACGGGTATAACGCAAAACTGTAGGTGACTTTTGTATCGGTTAGTACAATTTGCTAAGCAAATCACATGCGAAAGCTTTGCCTCAGATCATGAAAATCGGCTGAAGCCGACTTATACTGAACTTATGGCATCAGTCACAAGTTAAGATTTTTGACAGCGTATCAAGGGTATTTTGACCTACTTTCATACCAGTTTTGCTTGACGCAGGTATAGTTGCTGAATATTAAGCTATTGATTTCCCGG
>CAIWAX010000025.1 GCA_903910795.1 uncultured Anaerolineae bacterium | reverse complement strand
TCTACTGCTCTTACGGAGTTTCGTTCTCCAGGGTGATTTTCTCGAGATTGGTGCCGGTGCCGCCGTGGTCGATGTTGGCTTGCAGCGGCGTCGTGGCGGTCCAACTGTCATAGAAGAAGTACAGCACATCGTTGGCGCCCAGCTCCAGGTTCGAATGCTTGAAGTAGGTCTCGGTCTTATCATCGATGCGTGACATCTCGAAGTCAAATTTCCCGGCCAGCTTGGTGTTGCTGGTGCCGAAAGCCACGGCCTTCTGGGTCTTATCCCAGGCGGCGATGATCGAGGAACCCGGGTCGATATCCACACCGGTGCCGCTGAACTCGAAGTCCGGTTCGCTGCCGACGCCGTCGAAGCCGACCACGATGGTGGGTGCTTCAGCGTACTCGGTGGTGTATTTCATGCCGTCGCCGGAGTTGGTCATCTCGAGCGTATCCTTGGCGCCGGGATCCAACATCACGTTATACACACCGATGTAGAAACCCTGGCCGATGATCACAACATCGGTCGAGTCAGCTTCCTTCAAAGCGCTCCCGTCGATCGTCATGGTGAAAGCGGTATTGGTCGGGATGTAATAAATGGGCTCGGGGCTGACGGTGTCCATCTTGGCCGCGCTCAAGGCAAAGTCGGCGCGCATGCCGGGGATTTCCTCGACAAATTTGCCATCCTTGTAGCCGAAGTTCTTGCCATTCTTGTCGGTGAAGAGCAAGTGAGCATGGTTATCGGGGTTGGCGCCGTCCAGGAAGATCTGGTAGGTGGCAGCGGCGGCCTGGGCCGGATATGCGACGTTGAAGGTTCCACCGCTTTTGGTTGTGCTGCTCTGCCCGCCGTTGGCGCAGAAATCACAGGGCAACTGCACCTGGCCGGGGGTGGTGGGCATCAGTTGAAGGCTCTGGGTGGTCGCGTCGCCTTCATATAAATCAGGCTGCACGGATGGGTTGATGCTGGCTTCGTAGCTCCAGGTGTTAGCGGTGCGATCGATCTTCATCTCGCGCGCCTGTTTCGGGTAGTTGTTATCATACACCAGCACGGCAAAGACGCCGTTGCCGCGATCCTGCACTGCGTAAGGCGTGATGGCGTGTCCGCCGGTCTTGTCACGCTTGAAAATCCCGATGGTGTAGGTTTCCGTGGCGCCCGGTTTCAGCGCGGCGATCAAAGCATCCAGAATGTCGCTCGGGCTGCCTTTGACGGTTTTTTGCTGCACCTGGCTGTAGAATTGGGTAATGAATTCCTTGGCGATGGTGCGCTGCAGGAGCTGGCTGCTTTGAAGTGACAGGTTGATGATGCTGTCGCCGCCATAATCCTGGGGTTTCAACCCGCCCGAGTAGAAGAGCAGGCTGGCGACGGAGAAACCGTAGCAGTGCCCGCCAGACATTTGCTTGTTGAACTGCTGCATGACCTGGTCGGCGGGTGGGATGAGCGTGCAGGTGCTGCCGGTGCCGTTGGCGCACACCTTGGCGCCAAAAACCTGTTCCATTTCGGCGGGTGTCAGGTCGGTGAAACCGGGCCCGTAGTTCTCAAATGGGAAACCGTTCACATCCGGGCGAAAGCCGAGATCGGCAACATACCCGCTACTGCCTGCGGCGGGCGCGGTCGTGGCACCGGATTGATCCGCGGTGGGCTGGTCGGCGGGCGCGGCGGTGGCCTGGTCGGCGGGCGCGGTGGTGGGCTGATCGGCGGCGGCAAGCGTGGGCGCGGCAGCAGCGGCCTGATCTGTGGGCTGGGCGGCGGGCGCGGGTGTCTGGTCGCTGCCACAGGCGCTCAACAACAGGCTCGCCAGCACGAACAAACTGGCGATGATGAAGAGCAAGGATTTTCTCTTATTCTGGAACATAATTCTCCTCTCGGGGTAACCGAATCAACGACAAAATGTAAAAAACGGTGCATTGCGCACCTGGGCTATACAAGCATACACCCACTATTTTATAAAAACAAGACCTTTTTGGGTGAATTAATTCTGGTTGTTAATATTTTGTAACATGGCGCGGATTATGCTATCATTAAGGGGTGAGTTCAACCAATCCCCAACCGGAACCAACCCCATGACCACCTCCAGGCTGGATGACCAGCCGCGAGTGGCAGAATCAGACGACAGCCCCTTTCAATCCGTTGACCGTTATAAAATCGCGGCCGAGCGGGCGCGTCTGGCCTATGCCAATGAAACCGCCCTCCGCTACTACAACCTGGCCCTGGAAAACCCCTCCGCGCTGCCCGCCGCGCTGGAGTTTGACCTGCTGGCTGGCCGGCAGACCTGCCTGGGCCGCCTGGGCCTGCTGGCAGAACGGCAGGCCGACCTGGAGAAAATGGCGGAGCTGGCCGCCGGGCTGGCCGATGCCGCCCGGCAGGTGCAGGTGGTCAATGACCAGGTGACTCTCTACATCACCCTGGGGAATTACATCGAGGCTGAACAGATCGCCATCCACGGCTTGAAAGTGGCGCGCAGCGAAAAGGACAGCGGGCTGGAAGCCGATTGCCTGTTATCCCTGGGGCACGCCTCCGCCATCCTGGCCGATTACATCTTTGCGCTGGCCTGTCACAGGAAGGCTTTGCGCATCTTTCGCAAGCGCAAGGATTTGGGCGGCATTGCAACCAGCTACTGGCGCATCGGGGATTGTCTCAAAGACATGGGCCAATCGAGCCTATCGCAGGAATATACCGAAAAGGCCTACGCCATTTTTCGCAGGCTGGGGGATCAATACGGCCAGGCTCACTGCCTGAATACCCTCGGGGCCATTACGCGCGATCAGGCTCTGGCGCGTTCTTATTATGAAGAGGCGCTGCTGATTTTTCAAACCATGGGCGACCGCACCTGGCAGGCCAACCTGTACAATAACCTGGGGCTGGTCTATTGGCGCCTGGGGTTGTACAGCAAGGCGCGCGATTTGTTGGAACACGCCGTCCAGATGGTGCGCGAAATACAGGGACGTTCCAGCCTGGCCAGCTTTTTGGAAAGCCTGGGGCGCATCCTGGTTGAAATGGGCCGCTATGAGGATGCCCGCCAGGTGCTGGAGGAAGGCCTGGCGCTTGCCCGCGAGATCGGCGACCGCCTGTCTGAGACTATTTACCTGATGATGTTGGGGCGCGAGGCGCTGGCCAGCGGCCAGCTCGAAAAAGCGTGCGATCTAATCTGGCAGGCTTGCGAGATGCAGCGCAACATGGGCACCCTGGGCTATCTGGTCACTTCGCTGACCTGGCTGGGGGCGGTTTATCTGGAGATGGACGATCTGACCTCGGCCAGCGGCTATACCGCTGATGCTGTCAACCAGCTCGGGCAGGTGGGCCGGGCCAACGAGTTTCCCTCCCAGGATATCTGGTGGATGCGCTACCGGGTACTCAAGGCGGCCCTC
The DNA here is from genome assembly GCA_903910795.1 of uncultured Anaerolineae bacterium. GTDB lineage: Bacteria > Chloroflexota > Anaerolineae > Anaerolineales > Villigracilaceae > UBA5195. Next base: position 3,972 of record CAIWAX010000025.1, on the reverse strand, counting down.
ATCCAGAGCGCGCGTGCCAATGATTCCCCAAAACCCGCCGGGGATGTGGCGCTGGATGACCAGACCCGCGGCTGCCTGCAAAACGCTCACGCTGCCATGCTGGCCGGTATCGCCACTCTGAGCGATGACGGCCTGCGCCGTAATTATCTGAACAAGGTTAAATTCAACCGCGATATCCTGGTGGAGTGGAAGCTGGTTGCCGCGCAGCCGCAGCCGCCTGCCGGGCCAAAGAACGCGGCTGTGCCGCAGCTACTGGTCGATCCCCTGCATACCCATGACCGCCTGAAGCGCCTGCTCGACATCAGCCTGCAAATGAACGCGACTCTCAACCCGCTGGCCCTGCTGGATTTTGTCATGGATAATATGATCGAACTGAGCGGGGCGGAGCGCGGCTTCCTGATGCTGGTCAATGAGGCTGGAGACTTCATCCAGCGCGTGGAGCGCGGCATGGAAATTGACGCGCAGGCCTTGAATGATTTCCCCACCAGTTATTCGCTGATGGAGAAGGTCATCGAAACCCGTGTGCCGGTTTTGCAGGAATTTTCCGGGCAGACCGGGGGCGCGCCGCCCAGCGCCCGGTACATCCTGGGCCAGCGCTCGGCCATCTGCCTGCCCCTGCTCAGGCAATCTGGCCTGATCGGCGTGATCTACGCCGATACCAGCAGCCTGACCGGGCGCTTCTCGCCGGCCGACCTGGATCTGCTCTCGCTCTTTGCCAGCCAGGCGGCTACCGCGCTGGAAAACGCGCGTTTCTTCCGCGAGCGTGAGCGCCGCATCACCGAGCTGTCCATCCTGGATGAGATCAGCCGCTCTCTATCCTCGGCGCTCAGCCTGCCCGACCTGCTCGAGGCAGTCTACCAGCAGGTTGGCCGCATCTTCGATGTCACCAATTTTCATATCGCCACTTACCAGGAGGGTGACACTGATTGGGTGGCGGCCTACCAGATCGACAGCGGCCAGCGCCTGCCGGTCACGCGCATCGAGGTTGGCCTGGGGCTGACCGGCTACATCCTGCGCTACCGTCTTCCGTTGCGCCTCAACTCGGCCCAGGAGAACCGGCTGTTCAAGGAGGCCAACGGCATCCCGCCGGTGGGCGAACTGGCAAAATCCTGGATGGGTGTGCCGCTGATGACCAGCGATAAAATCGTGGGCGCCATGGCTATCCAGAGTTACGATTTCGAAAACCTGTTTGATGAGCATGCCCTCAACCTGTTCCTGACCATCTCGGCGCAGGTTGCCATCGCTGTCCGCAATACCCGTTTATATGAAGAGAAGAGCCGCGCCAACCAGGAGCTTGAGTCGTTCAGCTACTCGGTCTCACATGACCTGCGCGCGCCCATCCGCGCCATCAACGGTTTTAGCCGCATCCTGCTGGAAGAATACAACGACAGTCTGGATGAAGAGGGGAAAGGTTATCTACGCCGGGTCAGCGAAGCCGGGCTGCGCATGGGCGTCCTGATTGATGACATCCTCAGGCTTTCGCGCGTCACCCGCAGCGAAATCCGGCGCGGGCCGGTGGATTTAAGCATGCTGGCGTACAGCGTGCTTGGGGATCTGTGCCAGGCCAATCCCGAGCGCCGGGTGGAGGTGGTCATCGCGCCCGTTCTCAACGTCAATGCGGATATAAATTTGATGCGCATCATGCTGGAAAACCTGCTTGGCAACGCCTGGAAGTTCACCCACAAGCATCCTGTCGCGCGCATCGAGCTGGGCGTGACCCAGATCGACAACCTGACCACCTATTTTGTGCGCGATGACGGCGCCGGTTTCGATATGACCTATGTTGACAAGCTGTTTGGCGCTTTCCAGCGCCTGCACGATACCAGCGAATTTGAAGGCACTGGCATCGGGCTGGCTACCGTTCAGCGCATCATCCAGCGTCACGGCGGCAGCGTGTGGGCCGAGGGCGCCATCGAACAGGGCGCCACCTTCTTCTTCACCCTGCCGGGGTAAAAAGACTTCCGAAACCTCGCCGTTCTTTGGCGTTTCGGAAGTCTTTTCTCAGTGTGCCGCGATGTACTGCATGGCTGACCGCTCGACCTTCTCGACCGGCAGCACATCCACCAGCTCGTAATCCCGGCTGCCCATGCCCAGCTTCTCGCCATAGGCTACCACCACATACGGATCTTTTAACGGGCCGTGCAGCCAGCGGAAGGGATGCCCCTCGCGCGTGTGGACTTCCATGACGGTTGGCAGGTTTTCCTCGATCAGGCGGCTCTTGCCGGTCACATCCAGCACGGCCTGGTCGATCGCCACGATGTCATCCGAGCCAAAGACGCCCGCGTCCGGCAGTACCGGCATGGAGGTGAAGCCGAAGCAGTCGCAGACGGGTGTCATGTGGGTGGCCAGCGCCAGGTTCGTGACCTTGCCGGGCGCGAAGGTGGACATGACCACATCGGCGGCGGTGGCGGCGGCTTCCTGGAAGCTGTGAAAGTTGACCGCGTCGATCTTGAGCGAACCCGCCGGGGCGACCTTCAGGCAGCGCCCGCACTGGTTGCACTGTTCCATGTGCAGGTGCAACTGGCCGGGGTGGTGTTTGTCTTCCACCAGGGCCGAGAAGGGGCAGGACTCGATCATGCGCTGGCGGTCAACCGGCTCCGGGCATTTCTCGGGGAACCAGTATTGGTCGTAGTGCATCACGTCGTGCATGGCGCTGCGGGTTTCACCGGCCATACAGCCCAGGGCGATGTTTTTGAAGGCGCCGCCAAAGCTGCAGCTTGGGTGGCCCTTGATGTGCGAGAAGTTGACCATGAAGCTCGAGTCCTGGATCAGCCCGGCCACACGGAAGTTCTTGATGCTCTTATAGGTGCGCGCGTGATCGTAGAAATACTTCTCATCCGGGCCGGCCGCCGGGTAGACCGGGCAGCCGATGGTTTCGGAGGCGTAGCCGCGCAGTTCGGCCCCGGCCGCATCCCAATTGACATCCACCACGAAGGGCTTGCCGCCGCCATCCTTGACGGCCTGCACCACCCGCCGCACGAAGACCGGGTGGATGGTGGAGTAGGACATGTTGTTGCCGGTGTGCATCTTGATCGCGACCGTCTCATCCTTGACGCGCTCGCGTAATCCCAGCCGCTCGATGATCAGATCGAGCTTGGCGGGCAGGGTTTCTTTTGCTTCCAGGCGCGCCTGCCTGGCCGAACCGAAAAATACTGTACTGCTCATGGATTGCCTTCCTTTTTAAGTTAAAACAGGGGTTTTCATCTGCCAATTTGCGCAGATTTTTTTCATTCGCAATCATTCATTATAGGACAGCGGGCCGGTTTAAGGGGGGGCCTGGGTAGGATGTGAGTTTTGTCATGACATCTGTCACAGCCTGACAAATGACTTTGTTAACGTTTGATAAATAACCCGATCAGGTACCCGTGTTTTGTTTGCAAAATTTTTCACATTGTGCTATATTAAAAAAGTAAGTTGAATACGTTACGCCGAATCCTTTGAACGGGGAACCCACTCCCGGGGCGAATCAACGCGAAATGCGTTGAAGAGCAAGTCTTCTGTTCCAGCCCGACAGCTAACCTCGTAGGCGTCGAAGATCACACAAGAAACCACCCTCAAAAAGGGCCGTCTCATGCTGTGAGGCTTCGCGTACTGCGCGGAGGGCATTGTCGAAATGGAAGAAAGACTTGTTTTGCTTTAAAGGAGAAACATCATGTACAACAACTATAATTATCTGATCCCGGAAAATCACCAGGCCTGGAGAAGTGCATCTGAAATCGCGATGGTCGCTCTGGCCCACGAAAACCGCCGCATCCAGTTTCTGGATGAAGTTGAGAGCCCGGTGCAGCACAGTGCAACCCACAAGAGGAGCTTCCTGGACTTCCTGGCAGCTCCGCTGCAGATGCTGTCCAGCCTGCTTGGATAGTCTTACAATTAAATAGCACGGAAAAAATGGAGCGGAGCCCGGTCATGAGGGCTCCGCTCTTGTTTATTAGACCTCTTGCGAAAGTGATTATGTCTGGGCGAAAACGT
>CAIWAX010000024.1 GCA_903910795.1 uncultured Anaerolineae bacterium | reverse complement strand
TGTCAATATCCACACGTAAATGCTCCACCGATCTTCACCCACACTGCGCCAGCAATCTTCGGCAAGAATGTACCACTTTCGCGATGGGTGTGAATGCAGATCGGTTATTTTGTTAAGGTTGCTTTTGAGGCGGTGGCACCTCCTCCGTTAAGCGCGCCCTACCTTTAGCCCGGTAGCTGGCGCCACGAATGATGATCACCTCGGAACGGTCAAGCAGACGGTCGAGACCCGCGGAGGCCAGCAGCGGATCAAGAAACAGGTCAGGCCATTCGTTGGGAGCGCGGTTGCTGGTGAGCAGGATACTGCCGCGTTCGTAGCGCTCATTGATCACGTCATACAAGTCTTCCGGTCCCGGCGGCTGGATCGGTTTGAGGCCGAAATCATCCAGGATCAGCAAGTCCGGGCGTAGATAGCTGCCCATCCTGCGTTCCCATGACCCGTCTGCCCGGCCGCCATTCAGGTTCTGGAGCAATTTCTGGACGCTCACGAAGAGCACATCCAGGCCTTGGCGGGCGGCTTCCTGGCCAAGCGCTTGAGCGAGATGAGTTTTGCCAACCCCGGTCGGGCCACAGATCAACAGGTTGCGATGTTCCTGGATGTATTCACAGGCGGCGAGCTGCAGGATTTGCTGGCGGTTGAGATTGGGGTTGAACTGGAAATCGAACCCTTCAAGGGTTTTCGTGGTATTCAGGGTACTGCGGCGCAGACGCATACTGAGTTGTTTTTGGGCGCGGCGCTCAGTTTCATCTTCCAGCAACCGGGAGACAAACTCCATGTAAGACCATTGGCCGTCAATCGCCTGGCGGTTGCGGGCATCCAGGGTCTCCATCACGCCGGACATACGCAGCTGGCGCAGTTGGTAAGAAAGCTGTGGTTTCAGTTCCATGTTGGTGACTCCGCTAACGTGCCCACCAATTCTTCCAGTTGGCGTGAAAAGGTGCGCGCCACAGGAATTTGGACCGAGATCGGCTGGTCTTCCTGCTCCAGGTTTTGTTTCAAAATGCCTTTTACCGTTTTGTAAGCCGGGTCGGCATAATTCAAGGCTCGCTGGCAGGCGTCATTCAGACGTTGGTTTCCGTATTTTTCGTTCAGGCGCAACAATCTGCCTGCCTGATGGATGCGATCCAGCACTGGATCTGCCAGTATCTGCTCAACGGTTTGTCGAACTGCTGGGCCGAGCGTTGCCGCCAGTTCCAAGCAACCCTCGCGGGTGCGTTCCAGGCCAGGTAATTTCTCTGGCGGGTAATGATCCCGGTGCGTTTGACGGGTTCCAGGCTTGTTTGCCCGCTCATGCGTGGCAACCAGTTCGTATTTTTCGTTGAACAGGCGCACCTGCCGGGTTCCAGCGCACACCCACAGGCTTTGTCCCACCATGCGGAAGGGCGCGGAGTAGTATGACCCTTCAAAAACAATATGGCAATCGTGATGCAGCTTGGCTTTTTTCCAGATCGCCAAGTCATAGGCCGTTTCCGGCAGGGGCTTCAATCGCTTTTTTTCCACATCATCGAATTGCCGCCGAGGCTGTTCCTTTGTCGTGCCGTGAATGCGCATCCCGGCTTCTTCCTGGCACCACTTGCGCACGTCCCGGTTCGCCTGCTTCAGACTCATCGGAGCCTTGCCTCCCATGAAACGGCCCTGCACATACCCTACCCCGCCTTCCACCTTGCCTTTGTGCTCTGGCGTCGCCGGACGACATGGCAGGATCAGGAAACCGTAATGCTCCGCACACTCCCGGTAGCCCATCTGCACCTGCGGGTCATCCCAGATCGCCTGCGTGATCCCGCTTTTCAGGTTGTCGATCACCAACCGCCCGGGCACGCCCCCGAAAAACTCCAGCGCATTGCGGTGGCAACGCAGCCAGGTTTCTACTTTTTGGTCAAAGACAAATTCCACATACGCATACCGGCTCCACCCAAGCACGATTACAAAAGCCCAGGCTTTTCGCAAGTTGCCTTCATCGTCTTGCAACATGCCCACATACCCAAAATCGACTTCGGCTTCTTCCCCGGGCTGACATTCTTTGCGCGTATAAGCTTCAACCAGCTTCGGTTCAAGCTGCCGCGCCAATCGCAACACGGAGGCATAGCTGCCCTGGTAGCCTTGTTCTTTCAGCCGGTCAAAGATCGCGCTCACTTTCACTTTCTCCTTCAGCAATTCTTTGATCCGCATGCGATAGGGGTCAGCTTTTGAGCTGTTCTGCGGCGGTACTTTATCCGGCATCGTCAGATCCAATATTTTCAGCAGGCTCTCGTGATCCGGCAGGTTGCCTTCCAGCAGTCCCTGCTCTTGTGCCCACTGCCGGTAACGTTTTACCGTCCGCCGGTCGACTTCCAAGTCTTTTCCAATTTGCCGGTCGCTTCGCCCTTCGCGGATGTGCCGGACCATTTCTCGGATTTCCATAAGTTTCAGCCTTCTTTCTGACATGGTTCCTCCTGGCTACTGCGTTTTTTGCCAGAAGGGTAATTGGTTTTGTCCCTGTCGGAAAGTGGTACATCTTGGCTGAAGCTCACTGGTACATCGTTGGTGAATATCGGTGGTGCAGTGTTGGTGAATATTCCTGGTACATCTTGGCTGAATGCCACTGGTACATTATAGGGTGTTCAGTGACAGAGGGAAAAGAATTTATCATCATCGATGTTCAGAATGAACAAGATACCGAGCCAAAGACAGCGCTCTTTTACATCAAGTGATCTAAACCACGGATCGGTGTAAACTTCTTCAATATTCATTTTCATAGCTCACTTGTCCTTTTTGAGTGAGTAAAGTGAAATACAACTGGGAGAATCCATTACTGGACTCCCCCAGTCTTGAGTAACGAACTACCAGGGCTTTGCTGCTGGTGCTACTGGCGCAGGTTGTTGTTGAACAGGCTGCTGCTGATACTGAACTTGCTGCTGAGGAGCGGGAGCCTGTTGATACTGCGGTTGAGCAGGAGCGGCCTGTTGCTGATATTGCGGTTGAACGGGCGCAGGCTGTTGAACGTACTGCGGTTGGGGCTGAACAGGCGCGGGTTGCTGATACTGTTGTTGTGGCTGCTGAACGGGGGCAGGTTGCTGATAAACAGGTTGCGGAGGTTGAGCGTACACAGGAGCCGGTTGTTGAACGGGGGTAGTAAATCCACCTTGGGGCTGTACCTGGGGTTGAGGCTGAGTCTGCCCGAATGAAGAGGGCGCGAAACCTGCTCCACCAGTGGTATCTTCAAAATCATCAGGGGCGATAACTGCACCGGCTGTTGCTCCGCTCATTGAGATGATCGTGACGCTGTGCGCGGACACTTCGTAAGTGGACTTGGTAGTCCCATCGGTATTGGAAGTCCACATGCGATTGCCGCCAGTAGCCTTGTCAAACGTGAGCTTGCCCTTGGCCACCAGGATGTCCTTGACATGCGCGTACTGATTCACGTTCTCGGCATCCTTGCCCCAGAAGGTGAGGCGGAACCACTGGGTTGCTTTGACAGCCTTGCCGGTTGCAGCATCCTTACCGGAATATTCGTGGTGATAAACACTGACAACTGTTTTTGCAAGACCGGCGGGGGTGTAGGACATTTCCGGTTCTTTGGTGATAACGCCGATTACTTCGATTTCAACTGCGGTCGTAAAATTAGTGGTCATTGTGTGGCTCTCCTTTTGTGCATCAGGGACTATTTCCCCTTTGCGTCGTGTACACTTGGTTACAGAAGCTGTTCTATATAGCGAGAACGCTTAGGATATTGTCATTCGCGCCAGGGCGAATGGTTTCAAACATGTAATTGTTTTGGGATGTTTCGAACCAGAACGTGCAGGTGATATTCCACCTGCCACTGATGTAAGCAAGCCAGTGCTTGATCTCTTCATTACCCCCAATAACAACAAATTCCAACGACATAATTTGCTCAAGCGTAAAGCCTTTCAGCATTATGCTCAGTAAATCAGAGATCGTTGGAATCGAATTGTTTTGTGTGCGAAAAGAACTATCTGGGTTGCTTACACTGATAGGCGCACCATTTCTCCACCCAATATTGACAGTTGCGCCTGTCATTTCTGCTGCTTGCGAGAAGGATGAATCCAGCTCCTCGGAAGTTAGATTTATTATGATGAGATGCTTCAAGGCGGACTCCTAGAACGGAAAGACGGCATCGTTTGCCTAAATAGCGCATAACGAGAGAATTGTCTTACGGTGTTAAGTTCTAGAAGTTTAGTGCGATAGGGGTGGTGGAGCGATAGAAGGTTAGTGCGATAGAGTGTTTCAACCCAATTTTAGCATAAATGTTCTAATTAAGTAAACGAGTTTAAGTTTTCGATATCATTTCACTTCTCCCAGCGGAACATTGGCTAAACTTGAGTTCAGAAATAAGATTTTCTTAGTACCGGTATCAATTTCTACCAAATCGTCTGGATTCCAGGTACGGGTATACACATGCGAGATCGTACCAACCAGACCGGTCAATCCGGGATTACAAAATGGATATTTCTTGGTGACAATTACTACATCGCCAACAGCCAACAGACTTGTAAGAACTTTCTTGACTACCATATTATTTACCTCCTGAGATTAAATAAAAAAGCACCGCTGAATCATCCAGCGGTGCAGAGAACTATGATCACTATGATCACTTTAAATCAGACTCCATAAAACGTAACGGCAACGAATGACCGTCAACTTCAACTTCAAATACAACTACAGCTATCGAACCCACCAAAAGAATAAATACGCATGTATTCCATAACTTTAGGTAAGCGACTCCAAGCGGCGGATTTGGCGTATGGTGGTTTTTACCCGACACATTATCTGGTGGTTCTATGGAATTCCCGCCCTTGTACCCCGAAGGGGCATAACGCCCGCCGAAGCCTATTCCCGGCACAATCACCATAAATACATCTTGGGTGCTTGACATATGGCGCGACGCGCTATAAAATGATGCTGTGATAAAAACCTTCAAAGACGAACCAACACAGAAAATTTATCATCGCCAACCTTCGCGTAAATTGCCGCCCGATATTCAGCAAGTTGCATTGCGCAAATTACGCATGATTAACAATGCGACATCGCTTAATGATTTGCGCGTTCCTCCAGCAAATCGACTTGAAAAATTAAGCGGTGATAGAGCCGGACAATGGAGCATTCGCATCAATGACCAATGGCGTATTTGTTTTGATTGGCGCGAAAGTGACGCCTATGATGTCGAGATTGTGGATTATCACTAAAGGTAGGTAACAATGGTCGAAAAATTAAACCCTATTCATCCTGGCGAAGTATTACTCGAAGAGTTTATTAAACCGATGAATTTGACCCAAAACCGGCTCGCGATTGAAATCGGGGTCGATGCGCGTCGGATTAATGAAATTGTATTGGGCGGTCGCAGCATCACAGCCGATACAGCTTTACGTTTGGCCCGTTATTTCGGGGTTTCGCCACAGTTTTGGCTTGGTTTGCAAGCAGAGTATGATTTGGATGTTGCAATAGATAAGTTAGGCAACCGCTTGGAACGTGAAGTTCACCCCCGGCAAATGGCTGAAGCCACCTAAAGGCTAAAATTACGGTTGATACTGTTATGCGTCTTCCTTGTTATTTTGGTACAAGCGCGGCATTTTGCCTTCGTTTACAAGTTCGCTATGAACTTGAAGTCGCAGAAAAGGAATTGAGTGAGCAAATTTACTACTTCAAACAAATCTCAGACTGATTGGGAACTCCTCAACGCTGTGGATGATGAGAATATCGATTTATCTGATATTCCCGAACTTACTCCAGAGATGTTTGCGAAGGCCGTTGTCAAACGCGGATTGAAAGATAAGGAAACCAAAATCCTATTGACAATCCGTGTTGACCAGGACGTTTTGACCTGGTTCAAATCACAAGGACGCGGGTATCAAACACGCATCAATTCTTTGTTGCGGGCTTACATGGAAGCCAATGTAAGCCATATAGAATCGTCTGGTCAGCAATACACAAATTAGTTATCTTCATA
>CAIWAX010000023.1 GCA_903910795.1 uncultured Anaerolineae bacterium | reverse complement strand
ATAAAGTACAGCTACCAGAGTGTAGAAGCAATTATTGGTGAGGATGAACAGCCATGAGTGAGATCAGAATAAGCAGCTATTGGAATGGTTTACAGGCAGAAAAGGATGTGGAGAAGTTTGTCAGTGATTACTGGAAACACCACTACCGTTCTCCATCCTACCGGGAAATCATGATTGGCATGGAAGCGAAGAGTACGAGCAGCATCTTCCGGGCTGTTTGCAATCTGGAGAAGAAGGGCCGGATTGTGCATCGGGGCAAAATTCTCGGAACTGCATACCGGCAAATTGTCCCCACATGGGTGATCGATGCAATTGTGGCCTATGCTGATGCAGGAAGAGTAAAGGTAAAGTAATCCCTTCCAGAATCAGCAGCTTGACTTTCAAGAAAACGCAGTACCCAGATGGAATTGGTACTGCGTTTGTTATCCGCTTATAGCATCAACCGTCGGCCTGTTGTTCGTTGGTTATACCGCTTGACAATAGTAACGTATAGCGTTATTATGATGTAGATGATAAAAACCTTCGCGGACAAAGAAGCTGAAAAACTATTCAAGCGCACGTTTTCCAAAAAACTGCCTCAAAATATTCAACTTGCTGCCCGTATGAAATTAGAGATTTTAGACGCAGCTGAAGTTTTGCAAGATTTGCGCATTCCACCAGGTAATCGTCTTGAAAGATTATCGGGTGATAGAGAAGGTCAACATAGTATCCGCATCAACGACCAATGGCGAATTTGTTTCGTGTGGCGACAAGAAAACGCCTATGATGTGGAAATCGTCGATTATCACTAACCACTTTTATAACGGTATGCTTTTGATGTAGGAGTATCAAAATGGACGAAAAACTTTCCCCTATTCACCCTGGAGAAATCCTCATGGAGGAGTTTCTTAAACCTATGAACATCAGTCAATACAGGTTGGCTAAAGATATTAGTGTTCCACCCCGGCGCATAAACGAAATTGTTCATGGGTTACGCGCTATCACTCCAGATACTGCGCTCAGGTTATCCCGGTATTTTGGTCTTTCTGAGCGGTTTTGGATTAACATGCAAACTCGTTATGATCTTGAAGTTGAAAAAGACCGACTCCAAGATCGCCTTGATAAAGAAGTGCATGTTTACGCAGTGGCAGCATAAAATCCTCAACTCTCCCCCAACAGAAACTCCCTCAGATTTTTGAGGGAGTTTTTTCTAACAGTAGATCAATCGGATAAACCCGGAAGCTGTACGGTTGTTTGGGTAACCAACTTATGTAGGGATGCTACGCGATCATCTACCGACCGTTGGCGGTTTATCCCAACGGGATGCTTCGCAAAAACCCTTCGGCCAGTGACCTACCTGTTTCTGGAAATGTTTATGAACATATGAACTGATAAACCAAAGGATTGATTTTAATTTCTTAGGTGCTCTCAAATTCAGGATTAATAACTATATTGAACAAGAATAACAAGGAGGATATGGAAGTTTTCCGTATCCTCCTTGTCCGAAGAATCTCTCCCAGCCATTTGGAGAAAGCCATGTTTACTTAATTAAGAGCTTCCAAAGGCATGGTAAGCCCAAAAGTTTTTTCTCCGATAACTTCTACTACCTCATCCTACCCTATATTTGGGGATTCTCATTTCAGATATTTGGTGAAGAAATCGACTGCCATCTGGGTGATCGAAGCCCGGCTCGGGTCGAGAGAACCCCCGGACGGGGCAAATGCATGCTCGGAATTTTTTACCATGACCAGTTGGGCCGGAATTCCTGTGGATGTTAATCGATCGTACAACTCCTGGGACTGTGCGGGGGACACCAAAGTATCCTGCTCGCCTTGAACAATGAGAAAGGGAGGATCGTCAGAGGTGACGTATGTGACCGGACTGGCCGCCGCCATGAGCGGGTCGCTGCCGCTGGTCGCGCCAAAAACTGCCTTCCAGAGGCGCCCAGTGATCAGATTATTCTGACGGACGACGGTCAGATCTGCCGGGCCGAAATAATCCACCACTGCCTGCACACGGCTGGATTGGTTCAGGTATTCGCCCACTTCCCAGCCAGCGGACTGGTCAGACAGGCCGAGCAGCGAGACCAGGTGCCCGCCAGCGCTGCCGCCGATCGCGCCGACCCGGTTTGGGTCCAGGTTGTATCCGGCGGCGTGGGCACGCAAATATCGGACGGCGCACTTGGTGTCTTCGATCATGGCCGGGAATTTGTACTCTGGCGCCAAACGGTAATCGATCGAGACGAACAGGAATCCTGCCGCGGTCAGCGCCGGTTGTTCCGTCATGTCCGCCTCGGACTTGCTACCCTTCTCCCAGGCCCCGCCGTGCACGTACATGACAACCGGCCAGACAGCGTCCGCCTGCTTCGGATAATAGATATCCATCTTCAGCGGAACACCGTCCATCGTGCAATATATAATGTCGCGCGCCACCGTCCCGAGATTTGATTTGTCAAACGAGGCGGATGGCGCGCTCAGGGCGGGTAGCGTTGCTATCGGAGCCGAGGCTGATGGCGCGCTCGGGGCGGGTTTAGTAGCTGTCGGAACCAAGGCCGGGACTGGCAGCAGGCGGGGGCGTGAGCAGGATGAAAGAAACAGGGCAAGGAGGATACAAACGATGGTTTTTCGCATTGATTGATTATATTTCACCCTCCAAAGAAGTGGTGTAAACCTGATGCATGGCGAATGACAGACTACTTGATTTTACAGGCACGATGGATCTGGTGACGAGCGATACTACCTTATCCGGTGATGGTATCTCCACCAACTATCAAAAACGATGGAACGTGGAGCCATATCAAAAATCTCTGAAGCAAAATACTTCCCTGGAAAAATCGCCCACCCAAACGGTGTCCACCCAGACCAACCATTTTTTTGGAACACTGTGCGGTTACATCAAACACCAACTGCTCAAAAGCGCAACCAAACTCAATCACTTTGCTCTCAAATCAAAACTGTCTCTGCAGGCCATTCAATCCGCTCACGTCATGCTTCATGATTTCAACCCAGTTTCGCTGGCTGCGTAACGTGAGTTATGTATTAATTCCATGGATTAATCAATTGGACTCCTGTATAAGAAAAATCATCGCTATTCCTGGTCGCAACGATCAGGTTATGACTTAAGGCGACCGAAGCGATCAACGAATCCATCAGTCCCATTGGGCGTCCAGTTTTTTCTAATCGTGCCACCAGCCCTCCCCAGACGAACATCGTCTGTGTATCCAGGGTAAGGATTCTGTCACCGTATTTCTCAATCAGGTCATTGTTCATCCAACCTTGCAATTCGGTTTTCCGATGCGAATCAGGGAGAAGCTCGATACCATGATGAATTTCTCCAACGGTAATCACTGAGATAAATAGATCCTCATCTTGAATGCTTTTTAACCAACCGACCACACGCTCGTTTTTATTTTTGCGTGTATATTCAGAAATAACGCAAGTGTCGATAAGATAGTTCATGGCTCAATTTCGATACTTCTCGGAAGACTTTTATCCCGATCAATTTGGATTTCACTCCCTGCGAAAGGAGAGGCTAACAGAAAATCTGAAAAGCCTTCTCTTTTTCCCGTCAACCTCTTGTATTCATCGAATGGCATCACAACCACGGCATTCTTTCCGCGCCGTGTTACTATTTGAGTTCCCTGAGCTATAGCCCGATCCACAAGTTCGCTGAATTTACTTTTTGCATCCTGTAGTTGCCACACATTATTCATTTTTACCTCTTTCTGACTAGACAGACTAGTTACATAAGAATTGTACACTAATTTCGATTTTATGAGGGAGTCTTTTCGATCAGTTGATCAACCTGCCGGAGGGACTCCAGGATCAGTTTCTTGAGTGCAAGCAAGTCTGCATCTGGAAAGTTTTCCGAAGAGTTCAGAAACACATATTCTTTTGGGAACAGGTTCTTGACCGGTTTACGCATCAGGATGTACTTGGGAGTCCCGGAGATATTCATCGAGCCCCACACCCACCGCGAAAGTGGTACATCGTTGGTGAAGATTGCTGGCGCAGTGTGGGTGAAGATCGGTGGAGCATTTACGTGTGGATATTGACACTTTCGCCGCCGGTTACACCAGAAATGGAGTACCATACCAATGGATGGTATGGAATTGTCTTGAGAATTCTCCCGCATAAAGAAACCCAGGAGTTGGAAAATGCCAAAAGGAAGACTTGAAGCGTTCACTGATGGAGTAATGGCTATCATCATCACAATCATGGTATTGGAGTTGAAGGTGCCCGATGGATTTGAATTGAATTCTTTGCTCCCAGTGGTTCCTAAACTTTTGATCTATCTACTGAGTTTTGTTTTTGTGGGAATCTACTGGATGAACCATCACCACATGGTACATACAGCCCAAAAAGTGACTGGTGGAATCCTGTGGGCCAACCTCAGCCTTTTGTTCTGGCTTTCGCTTTTTCCATTCGTCGCGCGTTGGATGGGGGAAAACTTGCTTCGTCCGCTTCCCTCAGCAGCCTATGGATTTATTCTCTTCATGTCTGGAATTTCATATCTCATATTGCAGAGAAGCATAATCGCATCTGATGGAGACAATTCAGCACTCAAAAAAGCCGTTGGAAATGATTGGAAAGGGAAGGTTACTTCTCTCTTGATCGTTCTGGGGGTGATTTTCTCTTTTATCCAGGCTGGCTTGTCTTTAATCATTTACGTATTAATCACGATCATCTGGATGATACCCGACAGAAGAATAGAAAAGGTTCTGATTTCAGAGGGTGACCAATAAAAAAAGTTAGAACTAATCTCTTGGAAAGTCTGCATTAAGAAGGGGGCATATTAACAAAACACGCACTGGACGTTGGGGCGCTTCGAGTGCGGCATCACGGCAAGCATTTTACTGGCTGTGAGTATTTTCGGCACCCACAGTATCTACGTCCGCCCCAGCGCCACAGCCCGTAGGGCTAGTCCGCGAATGCAAACCGTTGGGTGGCTTCGTTCAATCGAGTCGCCAAATTATTTCAGCGAGTGTAAAAAATGATGTGAAAGGCTTCGTCATAGCCTAACTCTCCTGTAAGCGTTTCCAAAACCCTCCCATTTGTTCCAACTCCTCTTCGCTGTAATGGCTAAGAAAGTTCTCTCTCACAAAAGCCACATGGGCCCTAATTGCCTGTTGAAACCTGGCCTGGCCTTTTTCAGTCAACACGGCATACGCACCGCGTCTGTCCTCACTGGCTTCCTCACGGATGACCAGCCCAGCTTTTTCAAGACGTTCCACCACCCTGCTTACTCCGCTGCGTGTGATGACACTTTGTGCAGCCAGATCCTGAATCCGTACACGATGGTTCTCGTTCCAGGAAAGGCGCAGCAAAACCTCAAACTCCACATGTGTGATCTGAGAGTGTGACTGTAAATCTTCTTCGATCATGCGGTTCATGCGCGCATGCGTGCCGAGGAATCCACCCCAGGCATTTTGCTCAATTTCTGAAAATCCATCTCCCATAAATACACTCCAATTACCCTTGACAAATGCGTGCTCACGCACGTACAATAGAATTACGTGATTAGTCACTCAAATTTTATCACAAACTCAAGGAGAGATAAGATGGAAAACCTGAAAGAAATCGTCGCCCCCTTCTACACCCAATGCCTGACCGTCAATGCCGACACAAATGTCGCAGAGAAGATGGGTCAAATTTTGGCGGATAGCTTCCAGTCGAAGGGCGCGGTGGATGTCAAAAGCAAGGAACAGCTTATCGGGCAGATCCAGTTCTTCTGGAAACTCATTCCCGACCTGAAATGGGAAATCCAGGAAATGATCCAGGAAGGCAATCAGGTGGTTGTTCGCAGCCTTGCTTCTGGGACGCCGAACGGAAATTTCATGGGCGTGCAAACCAACGGCACCAAATCGTTCAAAACCATGACGATTGACATTCATACCGTTGAGAATGGCCAACTGGCGGGAGTTCACCATCTGGAAGATTGGGGGACTGCCATTAAGCAGTTGCAGGGATAGGTTGTGCAGAATCGGTAAAGCAACTTTGGCCCGTCAATTATTTCAGAATTCCGATGAACAAACACCCAACAGTTGTGATGACAGGCGCGACCAACACTATTTTCATAACACAAAAGGAAAAAAATGAGTCCTGCTGCTAAACTTGTGCCGCTATGGGTTCGGGTTGTTTCCGGGCTGGTCGCTTTGCTGAACCTGGCATTCGGGTTATCTGGGTATTTCAACCCAACCGGGATTTTGTCTGGCCTGACGGCTCGGACACCGGAGATTTTGAATGCGGCATATAACTTCAGCGCACGTAACACGGCGATTGCGATTGCCCTCATCATCGTATCGCTGGTTGGCGTGCCAGAATCAATCGCCATTGTGATGATTATCCGTTTCCTGGTCGAAGGACAGGATCTGGTCATTTCCATCCTCGCCGGTGCGGGCTTTACAGCATTGTTGATGCCAATTGCCTTCATGGTGGCAGAGGCGGTAATTATCGTCACAATGTTTCGGCTTGCTAATGCAAACCATCAAAAAACAGCTTAATTGGAATAAGGAGTAAAAATGGCAAACGTAGAATTGGCAAGATACAAGTTACTTCCCGGCGCAGACCCCAACGCGCTGGCGGAAGCGGAACAGCAAATCCAGGCCGAAGTCGGCCCGAAGCATCCCGGCTACCTGGGGCGTGATTTGCTGTGCGCCGCCGATGGCAGTTACGTTCTCATTATGCGCTGGGAGAACGAAGAGTCTGCCAGCACATGGAACAATACGTTGTTTTCATCTGAGGCAGGACGTAAACTCGGTTCGTTGGTTGACCCACAATCCATGTCAATGGAAAAGCTGGTCACAGTCAAGCCTTAAAGAACAACGCTTCGGGCAGGAAAGAGAAGTGGGGAAAAAGACAGACACAAACAGGTTATGCCACCCGCATGACCTGTTTGTGTCTGCTGAGCGCAACCTGCCCCGCCGAAAAGGAAACCAAACGTGGCGCTCTTGCGGATTGTACGTTCAGGCTTGTCATGAGCACGCCATTACCCTGATGCGTTCGTGACCAACAACCAGTGGAGAGTTTAATGACCAAAAACCGCCTTGAAGCCTTCAGCGATGGCATGTTCGCTATTATCCTGACCGTACTCGTTCTTGAGCTAAAAGTTCCTCATCTTGAAAATAATACCTGGCCCGTCTTCCTGGGCGCGATGAGTGAAATTGTGCCGAAACTGATAAGTTTCGTGTTCAGCTTTTTCATCATCGCGATTTTCTGGGTCAACCACCATCACATTGTTCACCAGATCGAAAAAGTTGACTCAAAACTTTTGTGGTTGAACATCATCCTGCTTTTCTTTGCCTGCCTGTTTCCGTTTTTAACGGCTTTCATTGGCGATTATCCAACGAACCCATTTGTCGTGGCGCTTTATCCGATCAACATGGCATTTTCTTCCATTGCCTTGGGAAGATTTTGGAAGCACGCTTTTGTAGATACAAACCTCGCTACCAACAAATTAACGCAGGAACAAAAGCAAAAACGCATACGCCAGGATAACATGTCAGCAATTGTGAATCTGGTTGCGGCGGCTCTCGCTTTTGTTTGGGTTCCCATTACCTTGATGATCATTGTCGTCATGCCGTTTCTATTTGTGGTGCCAGAATTCCTTTCCAACGCACCTGAAGAATAGACAAAGACATTTACAGCCAAACATACTTGACGGAGTCACCATGCTTGACCTTTCCCAGTATCGAGGGCTCATTGAGCTGGACGAACCCTTTTCATCATTCTCTCCCCGTTATACTGAAGAAGATGTTCGCGTGCTGGTGGATACGCTTCTCGTTCAAACCGCTCACTTGCGAGCCCAGGGCGCCGTCCAGAATGCCCCGTTGAGCGCCCGCGATCAGTTGTATACCCGGCTGATTTCTCGCCAACCTTTTTCGCTCTCCGATGGCATACTACAGCAAATAGACAGATTGCTCGCTTATGAACAAAGCCTTAAGCCTGTCATGGATGCATCGACCTTGCCGACAGCGCTTGCTCGCCGCGAATATTCGACAAGGATTTCACTCTGGCAGGGAGATATTTGCGCGCTCAAGACCGATGCGATTGTGAATGCTGCGAACAATCAAATGCTGGGTTGCTTTCAGCCTTTTCACAAGTGCATTGACAATGTGATCCATGCCGCCGCCGGGCCGCGCCTGCGCGATGACTGCGCGCACATTATGGACGAACAAAAAAAGCAGGAGAATATCCGCTCCGAAGTAAGCGGCTGCGCCAAAATCACCCGCGCCTACCATCTGCCAGCCCACTTTATTCTGCACACGGTTGGCCCAATCTATAAATCCCCTGCCTATCACGCCACGTATGCCGACATGCTTTCCAGTTGTTACACCGCCTGTCTTGAGACTGCCACCGAAATCCCCGGTATTCGCAGCCTGGCATTCTGCTGCATCTCGACGGGTGTTTTTGGCTTTCCAAATGAAGCCGCCGCGCAGATCGCCATCAATTCTGTTACTTGCTGGCTCGAAGCGCACCCGCATAGGTTTTCCCAGGTCGTTTTCAATGTATTCCTCGACAGGGATTTGATTATTTATCAGAATGAGATCAGCCGGAGGAACAATTATGTCATCTGACACTTTCACCCAAAAACTGGAACAAGCCGCCCGCTACCTGGATGACGCTGAAGCGCTGCTGATTGGCGCAGGCGCCGGATTATCTGCCGCAGCCGGTATTGATTACAGCAACAAGGCCGCATTCGCCCGCGATTATCCTGGCATGCTCCAATATGGCTTTACGTGCAAGCTCGATATGATGGCTAATTTTTCGGTCACGCCCGAATTGTTATGGGGCTATTACCTGCAACATATAAAAGAAACCCGCTTCGCGCCGGGTATCAACAAAACATACCAGGATTTGCTATCGATCGCCCAGCGTTTGAAAAATTTCTTTGTTCTCACCACCAACGCCGATGGTCTATTTGAAAGAAACAACTTTGATTTGGATCGTCTTTTCACCCCGCAAGGTGATTACAAACTTGCGCAATGTCTGCGCCCATGTACCCAGCAGACATGGAGCGTCGAACCGTTGATCGAAAAATACCTACCGCTGGTCGATAAAACCACGCAGAAATTGCCACCGGGTGGAGATCCGAAATGTCCCAACTGCGGTGGGCCGACTTTTTTGAACGTGCGTGGTGGTGACTGGTTTGTGGAGGATCCCTGGATTGATGGTTCGCTGCGCTTCAAAAAATGGCTTGCCGCGAACAAGGACAAAAGGATTGTGGTGATCGACATTGGTTCAGGTTTTAATACACCGATGTGGGTGCGCTGGCCTGCAGAAGAAATCGTGCGCGCCAATAAGCAGGCCCGGCTGCTCCGCCTAAACTTGCATCATCCTGAAGTGCCGGGTGATATTGCCCATCGGTCACTCTCTTTCTCAGAACCAGCCAATGAAGTCATCGCACTACTTGAAGTTTCCAGGTAAACCAGAAATTTATTACTTGCTTGTTTACCCAACCTTACGATTGCATCAATTGATTACAGCAATTCCAAATCTGGGGTAAAAAATGTTGATTTCGGAAGCGCAAACAGCGAAAGGCTTCCTGTCGCGGAAGGCTTATTTGCTAAAACTTGTCGAAAACGGTTCGGGTTTGGAATTGCTGTCTTAACAGGCTCTTTGGGAATCTCCGTGGTGCCCCCCATCAGTGGGGGCGGTTTCGGCGCAAACTGGCAAAAACGCCACCACCTGTGTCCAATACCACGCCAAATCCCAAAGAACCT
>CAIWAX010000022.1 GCA_903910795.1 uncultured Anaerolineae bacterium | reverse complement strand
GCGTTCTGTACCAGGATCGCAGGGTGGCGTAAATATTTCCAACTCATATTCTTCGATCAGCATTTTGCCTCTTTTTCTTATCAAAGATAGAAAAAATTGATTGGTGAATTGCCATATAAAATAATTTCAAGTTTGAATGCTGCCGAAGGGAAGGTTGCTAATTCCGACTAACATCGAGATCGATTTACGCGGAATCATTTGTGCACTTTCGTTCAGACTGACTCCAATTCTTGCCGCATCCAGTACTGAAAAAATTTGTGGCTGTCCTACATCCACCGGCCAATCATTCATGCCCGGTATTAAGGGGATGCTGGTACGGAGATTTTTAGCCCGAGCATCCGCTCCCAAATCTTCGCAAACATTCATCCTTAGCAATTTTGCAGCCAATGATCCGTAACTATCCAAGGCAAAAGAATAGGCAGGGTTTTCCTGGCTTACTGCATTGATTCTTTTTTCAAGATCAGGACCAAGTGTACAAATCGTCAATGCGATCTGCTGAGCGCCAGCCAGGTGTTGGGTAACAAAGGAACTTGTCGACCAAACCTGTTTCGCAAGGGTAAAGTGTGCCAGGCCTATTTCGTCGACTGGCAAGATTGTATACATGGCGACTGGTTGTATTAGGCGCTTGCCTTCCTCTACCGCTTGTTCAGCAAGGTCAACCAGGCGAGGTTTGCGCTCGCGCATTTTGGCTGGATCGGCGCCCTGTCCTTGTAAAACCATATCCACTTCAATATTAAGTTGAGAGTAAAACTTAATAACCGGCTCATTTACCATTTACGCCGCCACAGGTTCCAGCTTAAGGGCTGCAACACAAGCATCCAGGGCTTCCGTGGGTAGGATTTCGATTTCACCTGCATCACAGCGTTCAGCAAAATTCGGAGTAATGGGTAATCGTGCCAGTAAAGGCGCGCCCGCAGCTGCAGCTACTTCTTCTGCGTGACTGGGGCCGAAAATATCATAATGCATCCCGGTATCGGGGGCGGTGAAACCTGCCATGTTTTCAATGACACCCAGGATTGACGTGTTCATTTTCTGTGCCATATCAACCGCTTTCCTGACAACCATTGTCGCCAACGCTTGCGGTGAAGTGACCATCAAAATTCCTTTGATGGGTAATTCCTGTATAACCGTTAGGGCAGCGTCTGATGTTCCAGGCGGCATATCCAGCAGTAGATAATCCAGCTCACCCCAATTCACATCATTCCAGAACTGCTGTATGGTCTGGGTAATCATTGCGCCACGCCACACGAAGGCGGTATTTTCATTCTCAATCGCCAAATTAACCGAGATGATTTTTATTCCCGTTCGGCTTTGAATCGGCTGAATTTTATTGTTGGTCGCCATCAGCGGACCGTGAATTCCGAACAATTTGGGGATGCTCGCACCGGTGACATCTGCATCCAGAATACCTACCTTGTACCCAGCTCGCATCAGGGCGGTCGCAAGTAAGCCGGTTACAAGTGATTTACCGACCCCGCCTTTGCCGCTCATAATAGCGATGACTTGCTTAACATCATCACGCACTGTTTTTGGCGGTGCAATTCCAAATACTTTATTGCGTTCTTCTTCTGTCATTGTGCCAAGTGTGACGTGTACTTTCTTAACACCTGGCAAACTGCTGACAGCGCGGCGTGCGTCTGATTCAATCTGTTCACGCAGGGGACAATCCGGAATGGTCAATGCCAACATGAACGAAACGTTGCCATCTTCATCCACAACCAGATCGCGGACCATATTTAAATCCACAACGTTACGATGGATTTCGGGATCCATCACTGTTTTCAAAACGTTCATTACATCTAATGTAGTTGTCAAGTTGTTCTTCCTTCCCGGTATTTAGAGCATGGAAAATAACATCAAAACTCCCGGTAGTATTATCGTAAGAGTAAACCTGTCGGGAGTTATAGCTTTGAAATCAACTACGCCAATGAAAGGGCGCTTGTCAGGAAGGTTGTGATTTCCGCTTCGGATGGGATGCGGCCGGAAGAGACAACTTTCTCATTCACCACCAACCCTGGTGTGGACATGACATTGTATTTCATGATATCCGGGTATTCCGTTACCTTGACAACTTCCGCTTCAATCCCTAATTTCGCAACTGCCTGTTTGGTAACGGCTTCAAGCTTCTTGCAATTTGCGCAGCCGGAGCCGAGCACCTTAATGGTTAACATGGTTTCTCCTTTTGTTACATGACAAGATTGAATAAATAACCGGTCAGCATGATGGCTATTGCCACCACACCTACAAAGACCGCGATCAAACGCGGCTTTAGCACGCGCCGCAAGATAATCACTTCAGGCAGGCTCAGGCCAACTACTGACATCATGAAGGCCAGCACTGTGCCTAACGATGCGCCTTTTTCCATCAGCGCACTGACGATCGGGATCACCCCGGCGGCGTTGGAATAAAGTGGTATGCCCACCAATACAGCAGCCGGCACTGACCACCAGGTGGTCTTTCCCATAATGCTCGCCAGTGCATCTTCCGGTACAAAACCATGGATGCCTGCGCCTACCGCAATTCCAATCACCACATATAACCAGACTTTGCTTACAATTTCTTTGACAGATTCCCAGGCCCTGGTAAAGCGCTGTTCCCAGGTCAGGCTTTCGATTACACTGCTCCCCGAAGATTGAATCTGCCAGACGAAATCTTCCACGTACCGTTCCATCTTCAAGCGGCCGATGACAATTCCCGCCAGGGTGGCAATGACCAACCCTGAGGCGATATACAAACCTGCCACTTTCCAGCCAAATAAACCGAACAGCATGACAACTGCAACTTCATTGATGGTGGGCGCTGCGATCAGGAAGGAAAATGTTACTCCCAGCGGAATACCACTTTCCACAAAGCCGATAAAAAGCGGCACCGCGGAACAGGAACAAAATGGGGTGACGATCCCTAGCATGGATGCAAACAAGTTGCCCAGACCTTCGCGTTTGCCACCCAGCAAGGCGCGTGTTCGTTCGGGGCTGAAGAAAGTGCGGATGATCGAAATAAGAAAAATCATCCCGGAAAGCAGGAGCAGGATTTTCGGCACATCGTAGAGGAAAAAGGCAACCGATGAGCCCAGGCGTGTGTCTGGCCCTAGACCCAAGGCGGTATAAGCCAACCAATTTGCAAGGGATTCGATTACGTTATAGAGCAGGAACCAAAGAACAACTGCGGCACCTACCATTCCAAAGGTGCGGAGGGATGGATTTGGTGACGGATTAAGTTTCAGGGTTGTTTGTTTCATATTATCCTTGTTGTTTACATTTTGGACATTCACAAACGGAATTTCCCTTTAGCGACAATCCATCATCAGAAATATCCATCGCACGTGCTGCCACGCGGATAAGTTCGAGAAATTCGGGCTTCTCAATACGATGGTATATAAATTTTCCTTCCCTTCGTGAGGTGATAACGCCTTTTTCACGTAAGTCCATCAACTGTTGGGAGATGTATGCCTGGCGCAACCCGAGCGTGCTTTCTAGGTGACAAACACAAGATTCACTTGCGCCAATAGCGAGCAAAATCTGTATGCGCACTGGTGATCCAAATGCTTCGAAAAGTTCGCCGATTTGTTGATATGGGGATGGTTTCATATTCGTAGTCACGAATATATTATACAAAACATATTCCCAAAAACGAATATGATATATGTCACCTATTTGTCAGTGATTTTCAACAGGCATGGAGATTTGAAAAGGAGGATAATAGATTTGTCAACATAATTTTTCGCCGGGGTACGGTTCAATGCGAAGATCTTTTTTGGTAATTACGTTTTTAGTTGCTCTGGTTATTTTGGGATTCACCTTTCGTGAACCGATGATTTCAGTTTCTGCCCAGGAACCTGGAATCACGCCAACTTATGATCCATTGATTGAACCGCCTCTTCCAGCCCACCCAACAGAGTTCGAACTTGGCCGCAACTTGTACTGGCATTGGTGTATGACCTGTCACGGGGACCGGGGTCAGGGTTTGACGGATGAGTTTCGTAAAACCTGGGTAAAGGATCATCAAAACTGCTGGGCGCGCGGCTGTCATGCCGGACATAACAACGACCAGGGTTTCCCAATCCCAACAGTGGTACCGCTCATTATCGGGGATGGTCATTTGGCCCGATTTGCCACTTTGCAGGAATTATTTGATTTTCTAAAGACGACTCATCCCCCTCAACATCCCGGTATTCTAAAAGATGATGAATATCACGCCATAGCAGTATATGTATTTACCCAGAATGATCGTTCACTGGCGACAGAGACTCCTGCTGCACCCAGACCTTCCCCCACGTCAGTATCATCAGCAACGCCACTACCCACAACAACTCTGAAAGGCCTGTCGCCAATATCCGCCCAAAGCCAATGTCTTTATGTTTTTCCGGTAATTATTGCGTTGGCCTTTCTTATTTGGCTGCTCCGCGAATTCCGGATTAAAAAAAGATAAACAGCGATAATTAATTTGCGCTTACCTAAGCCAATACCATCGGCAAAATAAATTGAATGAATTAAGGCCTTTTACCATTGCGCAGGAGGAAAAGTACAAAAGATTATTGCGGAATTTCAATTACCAGACTTGCTCCTCCCCCAGGTGTCGTAGCTCAAGCTCCCCCATAAGAAGGATGCTGTGTGAGAGGCAGAATGTTAGGATGAGATCATGAAACCTTGGGTCAGCTATTAGCGAAGAGGGGCTTAATTGTGATTAAAAATTTCGGAGGAATATATGAAATCCCTTATTCATTCAAAATGGTTTAAAGTGGTGATCATTCTGTCTTTATTGATTTCCTTTCTTTTGGGCAGTGCCCGCTCTGTTCAAGCTGCAATTATCAATCGAGATGGTGTTGTGGGCGTCAATGAAGTTATTGATGACGATATCTTCCTGTCCAATCAGACCGTTAAGATGGATGGGAGCATTAATGGTAACCTGTTTGCATCAGGTGCAACGATTATCATTAATGGCCCCATCCATGGCGATGCTTTTCTGACCGGTCAGAATGTGGTTATTACGGATAAAGCCAGGATCAGCGGAAATCTCTTCGTTGGCGGTCAGTCCGTGGATATCAGTGGGAAGATCGGTGGCAGTGTTTTCGGCGGCGCATCGGCCCTCAACCTAAAACAGGGCGCTGAGGTGAGTGGGAACCTCTATTATGGTGGTTATCACTTTTTAACTGAAACTGACACGATCATCGACCGGGATGTTTTGGTCGGCAGCTATCAATCCATTTTAAACGGTACTGCCAGCCGGAACATAAATATTTCCGCCGCGGCCATTGAACTGACAGGTATCGTTGGGAAAAACGCTATTTTAAATGTCGCCAACCCGGGAGATGCACAACCCTCCACCTGGCAGCAATTTATGCCTCAGGGAATGCCAGCGGCCATTAAACCCGGGTTGCGTATTTCCAAGGAGGCAAAAATCAATGGGCAATTGACCTACACCAGTGATGTGGAACAAACCAATGCGATAGCAGTCCAACCCCAGGGCGGTATTATTTATCAGACTCCTGTTCCCGGAGAGTCGAACAAGTCATCACAATCTTCTGCCAGTTACAATTTTGTTTTCAACACAGGCAATGTCCTGCTTGACATTTTGCGGGACTTCTTCACCCTGTTGGTTCTGGGAGGACTGGTTTTGTGGTTGCAACCAGCCTGGTTGAAGAAAACTGAACAAATTGCCTACCTCAAACCAGTCAATTCAGCGGGAGTTGGTCTGGCTGTCATTATCCTTGGTTATCTTGCCGCTGGTCTGGCCGCAGTGTTAATCCTTTTTCTAGGTATTTTGTTATCGATTGTTACTCTGGGTGGGCTCAGTACCGCGGTTTTTGGGGTTGGTTTTTCCAGCCTGGCTGCTGTGATGGCCATTTTTACCCTGGTTGTATCCTACGGCAGTAAACTCGTGGTCACTTGCCTTATCGGTGGGATGATCATCGATAAAATTGCTCCCAGGGTCGCCCGCCTGGAAATCTGGGGATTGGTGATAGGCGTATTCCTGTTTGTGATTTTCCAGGCCATTCCCCTTCTTGGTTTTTTAATCAACCTTCTGGTTACGATCATGGGTATGGGTGCCATCTGGCTGTTGTATACCAACCGAAAAATGCCAAGACTGGTCGAAGTAGATATCCCAGCCGTATGAAACCGGGGACTTCTTACAAACCAGTCCGTTTTTTCAATAACCCTTATGCTAACCCGGATTAAGGAGCTGTTTGTTATAAAGCAAAATGGAGTTGGAAATTATGAAAGTATGGTATCTCTATTTGGTTTGGATCGCCGTTGCAGCGCTGCTCGGTTTCGCGATCTCGGCAATTTTCGCCGGTACACTGCACCTGCCGCGTAATTTATATCTAATTCCTTATGTTGGCTTGGCGGGTTTATTCATCTACAGTTACATTCGCTGGAGTGGATTGTCTATTCCCGAGTTGCTGCTGCATAACTGGTATTGGGGGGTCATTGGAGCCGTATTGATCGGCGTGTTTGTCATACGCAATGTCCTATCTCAACCAGCCTCCCCGCAACCTGAAGGCCTGACCCTGGCCTTTGATATTCTGTGGTCTGGGGTTATCTACGGATCGATCGACGCTTTGCTGCTCTCGGTAATACCTGTGCATGCCACCTGGGCAGCTTTTTCATCTTCGGGTCTGACGGATACCTGGCCCGGTAAGATACTGGTTGGAGTTCTGGCCATCGTTGCCAGCCTGATGGTCACCAGCGCCTATCACCTGGGTTATCCGGAATATAGAGGGTCAACGCTGTTTGGCCCGGTTATTGGCAACGGTGCAATGACCCTCGGTTATGTATTGACCAGCAACCCCCTGGCGGCTATCTTCAGCCATATTGCCATGCACATTGCAGGTGTTTTACATGGGGCAGCTTATGTTACCCAGTTACCGCCGCATTACCTGCCGTAAACTGGAATTTAACTTCCTTTTTGTGGGGTCAAAGAACCTCCACTCCCGGTGAAGACACGCACCACACGAGTTTCCGGGAAAAAGTCACTTTTTATAGAGTTTTTAGGGCGTATTTTGCGCTAAAATGTAATCGTCAGATAATGCTTAAACAATTCACTACTTTGCGATTTTCATCACCCATCGCCGCTCCGCAGGGGCTAAAGCCCCTGCTCATGTCGAGCAAGCCCTTCGGGCTGGCTAACGAGTCGGCTTCAGCCGACTTGCAGGTTATGAGGAAGGGCTTTAGCCCGACCGAACCATAATCGAAAAAAATTATCCGGTAACAATTCTGTCCAACCTTTATCTGACGATTACATATTTTGCGCTAAAAACTCTATTAATAAGGGAAACCATCCAGGTCGTTCCATCTGCGAACCAAAACGGTGAAGATTATAGCCGAACCGGCATACCTGTGTAGACTTATATAACGCGAACATATTTCAATGAATTACCAATGGGGAACGATGGAAGAGATCTTCGACGGCATTACTCGTTCAGTTTTGCGATTTTCGAGAATGGTAATCTGGAAATTTCGCAAATAATGTAACTTTTATAGGACATCTGCATCAAACCTATTAGTTACATTCTCATTCTTTATTAGCTTATGGAGGCTCACATGAAATCAAACGAATCGAACATTGACCGGATCATCCGTGCTGTTGCCGGAGTCGTGCTGCTTTACTTGGGTTTTGGCATGCTCGGCGGTGTAACGGCAATTATTGCCGACGTGGTCGGTATTGTGCTTTTAGCGACCGCTGCCATTGGTTTTTGCCCGCTTTACGCCATGTTTAAATTCAGCACGCTAAATAAGTAAATCAACGCAAGCCGGAACAGGGCACGGCATTACCAGCGTGCCCTTGTTCTGTTTGAGAAGGGCAACGAAGTTATGAACAAGCAAGCCTTTTATGAAAAACTAAACCAAAGCTCTCGCCCTGTAGTTGTGGATTTGTGGGCACCCTGGTGTGGGCCTTGCAAGATGGTGAAACCCATTTTGGAAAAACTGGCCAAAGAATACGAAGGCCGTGTCGATCTGTGGCAAATTAACGCCGATGACAGCCAGGCTTTGCTAGGCGAGCTCAAGGTTTATGGTATCCCCACGCTGATTGTTTATCGTGAAGGAAAAGAAAGCATTCGCAAGGTGGGTGCGAAGTCTGCCAGCGAGCTGCATAATTTATTCGAGTCACTTGCCACTGGGAACGTACCAACCCCAACAGGGGTTTCCAACATAGATCGTTACATCCGCATGGGCGCAGGCATCGCTGTTGCCGGGATTGGATGGGCAACTCACATGAACTGGTTTCTGCTCATAATCGGTACTGCACTCATGTTCAGCGCTGTCTATGACCGCTGTCCCATCTGGCGTGCGCTAACAACCCAATTTAAAAAACTGACCGGACAGGTTTGATCGCTATTCTGAAAAGCCCGCCGGTGGAATACCCAGTGCCTGGATCAGACGAGCCCAGTAATTGACCTGCGCAGCGGTGGAAGCCAGAATAACCATTTCGCGTTCATCGAAGTTGGTTTTGACCTGCTCAATGAAATCCGGATGGAACTTTAAGGGTGTTTGGGACACCAGCCGAGTGTACTGAATTGCCAGCCTTTCACGCGCTGAAAAAGTGGAGACACTCTCCAGATCCAATTGCCCGCGCAGCGCCAGAACTTCTTCTGCATCGATCCCCAGTGAGGCGTGTTCGTACGAATTCATATCGATGCAAAACGGGCAGGCGGCCGCAAACGAAGCAGCCATGCGCACTAATTGGAGCATACGCTCATCCAGTTTGCCATCGTGATGCGCCACGAGCGATTCCAGGACACCTGAACCCAGCGCTGCTTTAGGATACCAGGCCAGAATCCGCGCGGGGAGCATAGTTCGCCCGGTTATTTTCTCTGAAACCCAAATGCCAACACGCAGTAGAAACGAAATTTTTCGTGGTGGTTCAATAAATGCAGTCATAATATTATCTCCCTTGATAAATATTTTATCTGCAACCCGAGGAAAATAAAGATCATACGAACACAAATTCGGTTACAGACGTATTGAACAATACAGGGTAGTCACTCCATAGCGAAATCGCAATGAAAAGCACTCACTTACAACGGAGAAAACAATGAAAATAGCAATCGTCACTGATGACCATCAGACCATTTCCGCCCATTTTGGCAGGGCCCAATTTTATGAAATCCTGACCATTGATGCGGGGAAGGTTACTACGCGCGAAACAATTTCCAGATCGTTTCCGCAAATTGCCTCTGTTGACACACAGTCAGAACCGGAAGGTGAATACCATCACCATCACGATCATAATGCCATGCTGGTTCCTATTGCAGATTGCGAGGCACTCATAACCCGCGGAATGGGCATGGGGGCTCACATCAGCCTGAAAGAACATGGTATCCAGCCAATCATCACTGATATCCGCGAGATCCAGGCCGCTGTGGATGCTTATCTGGCCGGGACGATGGTTGACCACCCGGAAAAATTACATTAATACGCCTGGCCTAGCCAGAAAAACATAACACCAGGAGATTATTGATGCCTTTTTATGAGTATCGCTGCAATGAATGTGGTGAGGCGTTTGAGAAAATGCTGCGCTTTTCTGAAGCAGACCAGCTACCTGTTTGTCCTAAGTGCGCAAGCCCAAATACCCAGAAAAAACTTTCAAAGGTTGTTTCTTTTGGCGCATCTTCTTCAGGCTCCACAAGTTCGGCAAGCAGCAGTTGCAGCCCACGTGGCGGCTTTTCCTGAGCAGGGTAATCTATAACGACCGTGTGTCGTTTTCTTAATAAAATAAATAAAGCATACAAAGGAGCAAAATGGGTACAGCTACAGTTAAATGGATTGATGGAAAGCAGTTTATTGGGATCGATTCAACCAAGCATTCGGTCGTTCTTTCCACCCCCGATGAGGGGATTGGGATCAAACCTTCCGATTTATTGCTTATCGCAGTGGCTGCATGCTCGGCGGTGGATGTGGTTGAAATTCTTGAAAAAAAACGCATGCCGCTCTCACTCCTGGAAATCAGTTCCAGTGCTGAACAGGATCAGGATCCACCCTGGACGTTTCGGAAAATCAATTTGCATTACAAAATTGGCGGAAAGAACCTGACCGAAAAGGCCGTTGCTCAAGCCATCCAGCTCTCAGAAGAAAAATACTGCTCGGTTGCTGCCACTGTCCGCGCTACGGCGCAAATCACAACAGATTTTGAAATTCTCGCAGAATCCTAAATTCTTGCTCTATATTTAGGCTCTTTTGTATAATGGGAAGCAGTCTCCTCCAACTGCTTCCCATTATTTTTAAGTTTAAAGCTCAGCCGACTGCTTGTAATGTAAAAATAAATGTGCTGCCCTGTCCCTCGCCCGAAGACTCTACCGAGATTTCGCCGCCGTGCGCTTCAACCAGGTGCTTTGCAATGGTCAACCCAATTCCTGATCCTCCGCCTGCCTGGCGCGAACGGGATTTATCCACCCGGTAAAAACGATCGAACACATGCTGTAGATGTTCGGGTGAAATACCAATCCCGGTATCTGTCACTGCGATCTGAACCTTATCTCCCTTTTTGGAACCAGAAACAGTCACAGAACCACCGGCTGGTGTATATCCGATCGCATTCCCAATCAGGTTAGTCAAGACCTGTGTAATTCGATCCGTATCTGCATAAATATTTGGTAATTCAAGGGACAGGTTCGAATGTAGTTCAATTTGT
This sequence comes from uncultured Anaerolineae bacterium, assembly GCA_903910795.1. GTDB lineage: Bacteria > Chloroflexota > Anaerolineae > Anaerolineales > Villigracilaceae > UBA5195. The sequence continues at coordinate 3,152 of CAIWAX010000022.1, read as the reverse complement.
TTTTCACGTGCCTGGATTGCCAACCGTTTTATAGCGGTTTCCACCAAAAGAGAGACATCTATAGATTGGAGATCCAAAACATAAGCCTTTGACTCAACCCTGCTTAACTCCTGAAGATCATCCACGAGACGACTCAAACGATCGGCTTCCGTGTGGATTTGATGAAAGGTTTCAATATCGGCCGGGATGACTCCATCCATCAGGCCTTCCATGTATCCCTTGATGGCAGTCAGCGGTGTGCGCAATTCATGGCTGACATCACCAAGCAGCTGGCGGCGCATCGACTCTACCTGCTCCAATTGCTCCGCCATCTGGTTGAAACTACCTGAAAGCTCGGCAAGCTCATCCTCACCAGAAACCCTGACACGCTCATCATATTTTCCCCTGGCAATCCGCTGTGATGCGAATGTCATTTTGCGCAGCGGAGCAACCACGCTGCGGCTAAAAAAAAGGCTGATGAGTGCCACAACGATGGCGGCTGCCAGAATTGCGTAGGAAAGCGCCTCGAACATACTATTGCGGAAATTCGCCAGTCCCTGGCCCTGTCCCAATCCCTGTCCCTGGCCGCGGCCAAGCCCCATGGCCCCCTGTCCCATCATGCTGGTTCCAGCGGGCTGGGTACCTGTCTCCATCATATAATGGTTGTAAGCGTACGGCGCGGAAAACGGTATCACGATAACCATCACGATCACGATTACAATCAAAATGGCAATATAGGAGAGCAATAGCTTCACGCCCAAATGGTGCCTAATGTAATCAATCATTGTAGTTCATCCTCAAAACGATACCCCACACCGCGCACCGTGGCGATCAAATTATCTTCCCCGAGTTTCTGGCGTAAATGTCCAAGATGCACATCCACAACGCGCATTTCGCCAAAATATTCCCCACCCCAAACCTTTTCAAGCAGTTGTTCGCGTGAAAGCACACGTCCGCGATTCTCTGCCAACGCATGCAGGAGATCAAATTCGATGGCCGTCAACTCCACAGACTGATTGTTGACCACCACTGTCCGTGCACCGGTATCAATAAGCACTTTTTTGAAATTCAGCATTCCATTATCCAGATTTGAGCCTGCACCTATTTGAATGCGCCTCAAAGCTGCTTTGACCCGCGCTACTAATTCACGCGGGCTGAATGGCTTTGTGACATAATCATCAGCACCGATCGATAACCCAATCACACGATCAGTCTCCTCAGTTTTCGCTGTCAGTAAGATTACGTATACAGTTGATTCTCGTCGAAGACGCGTGAGTATCTCGATCCCATCTATACCAGGCAGCATCAGATCGAGAATGATCAGATCCGGCTTGAAGGAACGCGCAGCTTTGAGGCCGGCGTTTCCATCTGATGCAGTAAAGACCTCGTAGCCTTCAGGCTTCAAATAAGCGTTAATCAAATTGACAATGGATGGTTCATCATCGATTACAAGAATTTTAGTCATGGTGTTTTCTTACTCGCGTATTTCCCGGTTGATGGATGTAACTTGTCGTTCGCAAATGGTGAGCAATTGTTATAAAAAGTATACTGGTGAGTCATAAAGTTCATGTAAATTCATTTTGAAGGTCGTGTGAAGAAACTATCAAATAAAAAGAGAAGACCTTCAAGTTCTTGCCTCGAAGGTCTTCTCTTTCAATTGCTGTTCAATAATGGGGTAACGTACTTTTCCAAGGCCGCTCGGTTGATCTCTCCCGTCCACATCAGGCGAACTGTTCCAGTGCGGTCAATAACATAGGAACTTGGCAAATTTTGATTCCTGAAGGCATCCAGGGATTTACCCTGAGGATCGAGCCAGACGGAAAAGGGCATTTTGAATTGATCAGCGTATTGTTGCACCAAATCTTTGGGCTCACCCGCTTCAATGGCTACGATCATCAGCCCGTTTTTTGCATGCTCATTGTAAAATGCCACTAATGTAGGCATCTCGGCTTTGCAAGGTGGGCACCAGGTAGCCCAATTATTGACCAATAAAACCTTGTCGCGGAAATCGGTCAGTGATTCGGTTTTACCCTGGATATTTTCAAGCGAAAGCTGCGGAGCCGGGTAATTCACCGACACCGGGGTGGTGGAAATATTTGCGGCATCCGATAAAGTACCTGGGAGATAAATCAGAAGAGCCAACGCCCACACAATCAACCCGGTTCCCGCAATAAAAGCGATGATAATATTTCGATTTTGCTGCTTCCGTTTTAATTGAAGCTCGCTGCGTTTTCCCATAAACAATCCTTCAATTGATTTAGTTTGCCAGGGCTCGTTTGATTTCAATAAGAAGCTGGTTCTCAGGAACGACTCCAATGACAGTTCCGGCTCCGGCGTTGATGGTTGTTTGCGGCACTCCGCTTACGCCATAGGTGCTGGCTAATTCGGGAAATTCAGTTGCTTCCACACCCTCTGCGCGGATCATACCCGGGTTTTCCATAGCCATCTGGTGAGCTAATATAACGGCGCGCGGGCAATATGGGCAGGTGGGGGTTACAAAAACCTGCATGTGCAAAGGTTTGTCAATTTTCTTGAGGTATTCGCGGACTGCCGGGCTCAACCCCGAATCTCGCCCGGACACCAAAATAATATCGTTGATCAGGGTGCTGAATTCGTGACCGGAAGGAACGCCCGAATACTGGATCCCGAAATCAAGCACCTGGTCGCCATCCTTTCCTGCAATGACAATCCCAGGGGCTTTGTCGATGCTGAATTTTTTGGCGACTTCAGCATCGCTGGTCAGATCGTATTTGCTCAAGCCAATCCGGCTGTCAATCGCGGCAACTTCTTCGAGCAGTTGGTGGGTATCCCCACAGTAATCGCAATTTCCTTCTGATCCAAAGAACAGGATTTGAACCGGCTCTTTCATTTGCGCAAAGACGCCCTTGATCTGGCCGACCATCTCATCGTTAAGTAGATTATCCATGATTTATACTCCTAAAGCTGGTTATTATTTATACGGTTATTATGCTACTTTGGTGGTGATTTCAAACTTTGGGGGTTTTTCAAGATGTTTCTTGACCGCGCACAGCTCGGCGGAACGGATAAGTGAATCGCGGTATTTTTCAGGGAAGGACTCTGGAACCTGGATTTCCAAATCAATTTTTTCGACCATACCACTGTGCTGTTGTGGATGCGCTGCACAATGCGGATACTATCTGTTGGCAATCCGC
>CAIWAX010000021.1 GCA_903910795.1 uncultured Anaerolineae bacterium | reverse complement strand
CCCCTGTCCGCCAGCAGTATCTTGAAACAAAACGACAATACCAGAATGCCATTCTCTTTTTCCGTTTGGGGGATTTCTACGAAACTTTTGACGAGGATGCTGAGATCGTTTCGCGTGAGCTCGATATTGTTCTCACATCCCGGCCAATTGGAAATGGCATAAGAGTACCTCTGGCAGGCATTCCCTACCACGCGGTAGACAATTACCTGTTACGGTTAATTGAAAAGGGTTACCACGTTGCTATTGCGGAACAGGTGGGAGATCAGCCAACCAAAGGTATATTTCCCCGAAAAGTTGTCAGAGTTGTCACTCCAGGCACTTTGATCGAAGCTAATTTGCTGCCTGGCGATGCAAACAATTATCTGGCAGCAGTAATCATTGAAGGTGATAAAGCTGCGGTGTCTTATGCAGATATCACAACCGGGGAATTCGCCGTTACAGAGCTGGAACTGGCAAATGGCGCCACACTGCGGGCAGAACTGACACGCCTCCGACCAGCCGAAATCATCTATCCGGATAACATAACCCTCCCAAACGGCGCACCTGGTCATACCACACCCTGGCCAGCCTGGCATTTTGAACCAGGGAGGTGCAACGAGAATCTGCTCAAACACTTTAATGCATCTACTCTTGAAGGTTTTGGACTGCGTAATACCCCACTCGCCATTCGCGCTGCTGGAGGAATTATCCAATATTTAAAAGAGACTGAACCCGCCTCATTAAATTTACTGACCAGCTTGCGAAATTACAGTTTGAACGAATTCATGACATTGGATGCGCCTACTCGCCGAAACCTGGAACTGACAGAAACATTGCATGGAGAAACCAGAGGCTCTCTACTGGGAACTCTTGACTTCACCCAAACCCCAATGGGAAAGAGACTGCTGCGCCAATGGGTCAGCCAACCACTTCTGGACATAATCAAAATCCAGACCCGTTTGAATGGGGTTGAATATTTTTTCAACAACGGAATGATTCGAGCAGAGCTGCGTAATTCCCTCAAACCGCTGGGAGATCTCGAACGTCTGACCAATCGGATTTTATCGGGACATGCCCAACCTCGCGATTTGGTGGCCCTGCGTGAAACCTTGCGCCGTATCCCGGGAATCTTGCAAATCATCCCCTCGAACCTCGTACAAATTCAGGCTTCAATCCGACTATTATCACCTTGTTCTGAAGAGTTATCACTGCTAGATTCATCCATCTCAAATGATCCGCCCGCAACTCTGCAAAATACTGGCATTATCCGTGCAAATTACTCAGCCGAGTTGGATGGCGTGATCGCTGCTTCAGCTCATGCCAGAGAATGGATTAACAATCTGGAGTCAATTGAACGGGAACGCACGGGCATAAAGACCCTCAAAGTGGGCTATAACAAGGTTTTTGGCTATTACCTGGAAATTTCCGCCGGACAGGCAGCCAATGCGCCATCCAATTACATTCGTAAACAAACCCTGGTTAATGCTGAACGCTATATTACACCAGAGATGAAAGAGTATGAGACCCTGGTACTCAATGCCGAAGAAAGAATACACGAAATCGAACTGAGAATTTTCAAGGAAATCTGCCTTGAAATATCTAAAGCCACACATGTATTATTGAACACAGCCCGAGGATTGGCTGAACTCGATTGCCTCTCGGCGTTGGCTGAAGCTGCCGCGCTGGGTGGGTACGTGCGGCCGGAAGTTTTGGAGGAAGATGTTTTTGAAGTTCACGAAGGCCGGCATCCGGTTGTTGAGAACAGCCTCAAAGATGGGCGCTTTGTTCCAAATGACATTACTTTTGAAACCGGCGAACGCATCCGGGTTATCACCGGTCCAAACATGGCCGGCAAATCGACTTACCTGCGCCAGGTGGCTCTGATCACACTGTTGGCTCAAATGGGTAGTTATGTGCCAGCAGCATCCGCCCGGTTAGGGCTTGTGGATCGTATCTTTACGCGTATTGGCGCTCAGGATGAAATCCATGCGGGTCAATCGACCTTCATGGTCGAAATGATAGAAACCGCAAACATACTCCACCACGCCACCCCGCGTTCCTTACTTATCCTGGATGAGATTGGGCGCGGTACCAGCACCTACGATGGCGTTTCCATCGCGTGGGCAGTTGTTGAATATATTCATAACCACCCACACTTGCGCGCCAAAACGCTTTTCGCAACCCACTATCATGAACTGACCCAGCTCGAAGACCTGCTTCCGGGAGTTCGAAATTACAACGTGGCAGTCACTGAATCGGACGGCAACGTGATCTTCCTGCACAAGATCATCCCTGGGGGCGCAGATCGCTCTTACGGTATCCATGTGGCCCAATTAGCAGGACTGCCGCGACCGGTTATCCAGCGCGCAGGTGAGATCATGGCCGAACTGGAAAAGACTTCGGGGCGCGCTGTAAAAATCAATCCTGTCGCTGCCCAACAGATTGCGCTTTTCCCAGAAACAAACCCACTGCTTGAGCAATTAAAGGCCGTTGATGTAAATACCCTTTCCCCCATTGAAGCCTTAAACAAATTGTTTGAATGGCAAAAGAACTTCCTGAAATAATAGCCTCTACCCGAACCAGGAAAGGATATGACGATATGAAATTTAAACGTGATGGCTGGGTGATCGTGGCATTGGCGTCAAATTTGTTCGTGATTTGCCTGGCGTACCTTTACTACATGAATCTGAACTATCCTGTGGTGGGTAGTGATTACTCATTTGCCGTGCCCTCCTTGCTGGACGCAAGCTTGTTCTT
>CAIWAX010000020.1 GCA_903910795.1 uncultured Anaerolineae bacterium | reverse complement strand
TTAATGCCCTCGCGGGCATTTTGTTTTTTTGACATAACGTAAGCTGGTTCTATAGCGACGGTACGCGGTATTGTCTTAATGCCCTCGCGGGCATTTTGTTTTTTTGACCCTGGATTTTCCTCTATTTTTTGCCCCACTTTGACCCGTAAATCGAGCCGTGGAGGCACTGTTTTGTCCAAAAATGCGCCCAAAATGAGCGTTTCGTCCCATTTCCATGCTGTTTTCTCCTTCCGAATGATTTTCCGCGTACCCCCCCTCCCAATCAGGCCAAAAAGGCCCCGGCGGGAGGGGGGGGTACGCGAACTTATATTATGACCACGCCTGGGGCCGGCGTGACCCTGCCGATCCCCAAACAGCGCACTTTTTCGCGGCAGGGCGCACACAACGAGTATACCCTGAGTGAGTCCTGTTTTTCGTTCATGATTTTTTTGGTTTTTTTGAGCACCTGTTCCAGACCGGCGGGCGTCAGCCAGGCCTCAAAAACCGAGTCTTGCACGCGCTCGCCGTTGGCTTCCAGGGCGCGCGCCACCTTCGCCAGCCGTTTCGGGTCGGCGATGTCATACGTCAGCAGGTAAAATGCGCGTTCCATCCCGTTACCTGAAGCCCATGCCTGTAAAGACCGGCTCGCCGCTGGTGATGCACTGCGCCACCTGGCGCGCCTGTTCGATCAGGCATTGGCGCAGTGGAAACTGCATCCCGCGCAGCGGGTGTGTGAATTTTGCCTCCATGCGCGTTTCGTAAGCCTGCAAAAAACGGCGCTGACCCGGCTCTCCCAATATGACCGGGCGTTCGGGCGGGCCGGGCGTGAAATCAGCCTGGGTAAGCTGGCCGCCGTTCAGACACCACAACACGATGCCATCCACCACCGGGCGAAATTCCTCCAACACATCCAACCCCAGGGCCGGGCGGTTGTAGGCCAGCTCGTGCAGAAAGCCGGCGTATGGATCCAGCCCAACGGTCTGGACGGCGCTGGCGGCGGCTTCGGCCAGCAGGGTGTAGCCAAACGACAGCAGCACGTTGACCGGGTCGCGCGGCGGGCGGCGGTTGCGGTCTTCAAACTTCCACTGCGCGTCAAACAAGCGCCGCAGCCCGCGAAAATAGGCTGCCGTGGCCGAGCCTTCCGCGCCCAGCAGGGCCGAGAGCGCCGTCTTGCGCGGCAGACCCTCCAGCGCGGCGCGCATCTGTTCGATCACGGCTTCAATCTCCGGGTCGGCGCGTTCGCGGTTGTGGCGCTGCAACAGGGCGCGCTGGTGGCTCAGCTTGGCGCTGACAAAGCCCTTCGCCATTTCCAACGTAAAGAGCGGGTCGCCCGTGCGGGCGTACTGCGCGCGGCGCAGCGGCACATGCGGGGTGACGCGCCCCACCAGCCGCCCGCGATATTCGCCGCGCTGGCTCAGGAAGATCACCTCGCTGTTCTGTTCCAAAAAAGCATCCACGGCCGGGGTGGTCAGCCCCACGTTGCCAAAGATCACGATCTGTTCCACTTGCGCCAGCGGCAGGCTGACCAGCACCTGCGGTGGCTCGACTGCATCATCTTCGACCTGCACCCGGCGGTTACGGATGCGGATTTTGGTATTTTGCTGTACCAGGTATAAAGGCGGCATGTTTTGTTCCTCCGTTTCACCCCGCCGGGGCGGTTTTGCCATTCCGGCGGCGGCGTAAATTCATGCGATACTATTCAGTTGTCAAGGTTCAGGTCTTGCGCCCGCGGTGGGTTATGCCTGCTCGCGGGCTTCGCGCTCGGGCAGCCGGCGGCACTGCCCCAGGCCCTGGCTGGTGCCAACGCCCAGCCCGCTGAACAGGCTGAACTGCGCCAGCACAGCCAGCACGCTCATCCAGTAACGGTCATAATTGAGCGTGCTGAAGGTCACACGCCCGATGGCGCCCATGCGCAGCCCGGCGCTCTTTTGCGGCACCGGGCGGGTTTGCAGGTGGTATTGGCTGATGGCCAGGCATTCCTCGGCGTAGCGCCGCGCCTCGGGCGGGAAGGCCAGCGGCGCGCAGGAGTTCCAGCGTTCCAGCAGGCTGCCAAACACCAGCCCGGGCAGCGGTAGGGGCACGTGCCGCCCGCCGCTCTTGAAGGTAGTCGGGCTGCTGAACATCAGGCTGATGCGGCGCGGGGCGGGCACTTTCGCCAGCAGGTAGGGCGCGCTGATCTCCTGGTAGCTGCTGCGCTGGGCGTAGGGCCCGGGTTCGGCGCCGGCCTGCAGCGAGTGGCGCTCCACCAGGAAGGGCAGATAGTCCAGCTCGATGGTCTGACCGGCGGCCAGGCGGCCGGGTGTTGGCCCCCCGCTTTCGCAGGCTTGCGCCAGGATACCGGCCACATCCGCGCGGAAGGCGCTCAGCCGCAGCGCGTAGCGTTCCTCCAGGCCCAGGTTGTGATCGGGGAAGCGTCCCATCAGTGTGGAGGTGGTGAAGGGCCGCACCAGGTTGCCGGACGAGCCCTTATTTATGTCGCTCTCCGGCCCGTCGTGCATCTGCGCCGAGAGGTGCTCGTCCTTCTCGCGCAGCAGGTCGAGCAGCAGGGCGTGCGCGGCGCGTCCCCACCAGCGCGGCAGGCTGGCCGGGTCGGCGGGCAGTTTGAGGGGTTTGAGGGTCAGCACCAGCGAGAGCAGTTCCGGCATGGCTAGAACCTTTCCTTGCGGGCCGCGTCGCGGATGGCCTGCAGGTTGATGATTTCGGCCACTTCGAAGCGCGGCGGCAGGGCGTTTTCGACCGGTTTCATGCGGATGACGGGCGGGAAGTAGCCCATGCGTCCGTGCAGTTCGGCCAGCAGCAGGGCGCTGATGTAGTTGTAGGAGGGCAGGTTGACGAGGATGGCGGCGGTTTGCCAGGCTTGCGGGCTGAGTTCAACGCGGGCGATGAGGGCCTGGAGCTGCGGCAGGAAGGCTTGCTGCTGGTCAAAGTGCACGGGCAGTTCGATGACTTGTTCGAGCGGGTTGTGCGCCAGGTTTTCAATGGCGGCGCGATGTTCGGCGGTGAGCGGGTGGGAGAAGTTGAGCAGGATCATTTTTCAAACTCCGATACTGATAATGCCCTGGTCGCAAATATATTGCTGTGTATTTTTGACCGTGAAGGCGATAAATTTAGGATTGGCGCGTGAAGCAATCTGCGTTTTGAGGCCCATTTATTCGCTTAAACGCTGGCGCACTTCTTTTTCCAGGCGGTCAACCGCTTGGGCAGGTAAAGGACGGTTACTTTCATACTCTGGCAGGGTAATTACCTTGATTTTTCGTCTCACAGCCAGGGTTTGCAAATCGGAATTTAAACCATGCGCGGCTGTAATCAAGAATTGGGCGGTATATGTCCCCAGAAAATCCGGTTCGCCCGCCATTTTTAATTGGTCGAGACCTTTTTTGGGGCCTTCGCTGCCGCCCAACTTGACTTCGGCGATGCCTACCTGGTTGCCCACGCGAAAGACCAGGTCAATATCAATCTGTTTCGCCATTCCTCCCGGTTGAACACCGGCTTGCACAGCCTCTTTGCCCAAACGATTTTCCAGCGCAGAACAGACCGCTTGTTCAAACAAACCGCCATCTGTGAGTTTTCCACGCCCATCCTTGTTAAAACCATTAAGTGTGAATCCATCCAGGTGCGAATTAAGATAATCAGCGGTGGAAATCAGCGCGGGTAAATGGGCGGTTTCGAGCCAAATAGGCGCCGCGTTATCAAAACGATAACGAAGCAAGGTGCTTTTCTGATTCTCCATGTAAACAAATGGAAATCCGCCCTGAGCGGCGATGGAAAAAGCCGCCAGCGCCATCATTTTTGTTCCTCCGGTAAGATTGAACAAAATATCCGTTTTTCCGGCCAGACGCGCAGTCAACTTTTGGCGCAGATCATCAAAATCATAAGCCTCACCGCGTAAATCGGCTGAAAGATCGGGTCTTCCAGAAACAATCCGGCGCAAACGGCGCGCCACCGCTTCGGTTTTGGTGGTGTAAATCAGCAAATTTTCCGCCGGTTGCAGGTGGCGGATGGGGAGCAAGTTGGGGATGGGCTGTTCGCCGATCAGGGAAATTAATAGCATGCGAACCTGTTATAGTTTCATGGTTGGGAAACGCGGCAGATCATTTTCTTGTATGTCCGCAAAATCCATAATAATCTCGCGCATCTTACGGTAAGTTTCCTGGCTGACAGGGTTGGTACCATGCGCCAGCCGGGATAGATTGCGGGCCTGAAGCGTCTGGTTGAGCTCTTTTTCAGCCAGCTTGTATTTTGTGCCAACTCCATCACCTAATTCCGCCAGTAAATAATATTGCGCCTGCAGGCCCAATTTTAGACCGTCTTCAGGCTTTTCAGGATCACCATATTTGCGCTGGTATTCCTCCTGCAGGGTCTGCGGCACATCCTTAACCCTGACCTTACTGGCGTTGATCTTGAATTTGTCATCTAATCGATAGCGGGACAGTGATTCGAGGGTAGAGTAAAGACGCGCGGTGGCGTCATCGTATTTTTGAGCAATATCAGCGCGGCGGCCGGCATTGGCCAGCATATCCATCACATCCAGGCGATGGGCGTTCTCCCCCTTCTCGTTCATTCCGCGTAAAAATTCTAGTGTCATGCCAACCTGATCGAGTGTTGAACGCAAAGGTTCATCCCGCCCAGCAATGTAAAGCTGCAGGGCGTTGCTGGATTTATAAATTTTGGCCTGGGCCTGTTTGTATTCAAAGCGATCCCACAGGGCATAGCCTTCAATCAATTCTGCCAGTGATTCAAAAACGCGCTTTAGTTCCGCTGGTACGACCATCGCCAGCCGCAAGGTTCTTTCCTGGGCATCTGTATAACGTCCGTGATTGAACAGCAGAGCAATTTCCTTGCGCGCCGGGATTGCCAATTCTTCCCAGGGATTTGTCTGAAACCAGGTGGATTCCTTGCCGTCCAGAACAACTCCAATCCCGTTCCGATCCCTGCCGGATGAATCGCGTGAGCCGATATAAAAATATTGTGAGGATTTTTCGATTGTAGCGAGGACAACTGCGACAGACATTGGCTTTGTGCCAGCCGTATATTCAACCGCCAGTTCCTCAGCGCGCACTCCCCATTTTTCCAGGATGGGGGGCAGTTTTTCTGAAAGAGCCCGGAAACAGGTCAATAAATCCTGCGGAACTGGCGTTTCGATCCAATCGTAATGCTCCGGTTGATATACCAGTGCCGGTAGGATTTTTTCGCGGATATGCGGTTTGCTATCAGGAGAGACAAAAAAACAAATGTAATCTGGCTGCTGTTCGTTCAGGGCATGCAGGGCCGGAGTAATTGCACCGCCTACATTTACAAGCATGGCTCTGGGTTTTTGGATTCGCATTTCGGTTTCCATAAGAGTTTTCCTTACCGCCTTTCGTTCAGGTCGGTTCATTACCCAAGCGTACACTCGACACGCCAGTAGTTTTTCTCTTGCTTCAATACCGTCACCACACATACCATCTTTTCACCGGGGCGGGGACGTTTGATCGGCAAGTTGTCAGGCAAATTGACCACTGCATAGTCTTCGCTGTCTTCCAACCCCGGGATTTCCAGAAGTATTTCTCTTCTAGCCGCATCTATAACCTTTCCTTGAAAGTAATCTCCGACTTGGGGGGTGGCGGTAAAAGATTCAATGAGATTGACTTTTGGTTGTGGGGCAGGTACTGTTGGCGCGGGTATCCCGGCAGGGGTTGGGCGAGGTTCTTCCTTGCCCATGATTGGGATGAGCGTGCTGATTGTCATGCTGGGGCGAAGATCTTTTAGAACCTCCCTCCGGTCAGCCAACCAATCCCTATCCTCATCTGCCGTAAAGCGGCATGCCACCCAACCCATCGGTTGGAGTGTTCCATCCGGTGCAACCACGATCTTGCGGGATTTTGGCGCATCCAGAGGTCCGAGCCAATTTGTGCTATCAAATGAAGGATATCCCAGCCCATTTGTATTTTTGTGTTTTTTGGTCACCAATTTAAAAGTGGTGGCATTCAGCAGATCGGTGATGGTTTTGCCATCATAACCACTGCCCCAACCCAGCGGCAAAATAAAGAATTCATCGTCGCCTTTTTGCAGGAAGGCAAGTTGTGCATCAAACCACTCTTTTAATTCTTTTTGGTGATGACGCTGATAAAAAGCGATTTCCTGTTCCAATAGGTCTTGTGATGCTTTGCGGCAATATTGCGGCATAAAGGCGAATAAAGATTCGATTTTTCCAAATTGAAGTTCAGCCGCCAGCTTGCTGAATAAATTGGTTTGCAGGGTGACCGGGATTTGAACTTGTTTTTTTGGTTTAATCGCCTCTACATATATTTCCATACTAACGAGTTGATCTCGCTTGGTTTTTTGCTTCCAGTCCAGATCATTGTTGAGCCGTTTCACCGATAATAGCTGGGTTTTTACAACTGAAAAAGCTGATAAATCGAGCTCAGCATCTCTGACAACCAGCGCCCTGTTAATATCATAGTTTGGCCAGAGGGAACTACTAACTTTTGCTCCAACGAAAACTTTGGCCTGGATATCGTTACTGTTTGTTTTATTGTGATTCGCGCCATCCCGCACCAGATTATCAAATTGATCGATATTTTGCTGATTGCCAGTGGTGTGCCCGCGCAGAAATGCACTCCGCAAACATCCCTTGATAGATGAACCCGGCAGATAGGGTCGGTTATCCAGGGTCTTGATGAACGCCATACATTCTGATGGGGTATCTTCCCTGAGCGATTTTTCCACCGGCATGGTATAGGCGGTGATCTCTTCGATTGCCCCTTGGAAACTACCCCTGATAAATTCGGAAATTCCGCGTGTGCGTAAACTATTAGTCAAAGTATCGGCCAGTTTCTCAGGCGAAGATTGGCGCAAAATCCAGTTATACAATTTGTTTTCATCAATCACGCGAACCTGGCTGTCTTCGGTTATAAAATCGACGCGGCCTAATTTCACACCTGACCCAATATGTACGGGGCTGAGTGTTCTTATAACCAAATGATATGGTTTCAAGAATGAACTATTCATCTCACATCTCCACCTGAAGATAGACCATCAAGGCCGCGCCGCTCTGGTAAATAGCTTCCTGTTCAGGAGGGGTAAGACGCGCCAAACGCCCAAAGACATCTTTGGGGTTCACGAAGGGGAAAACTGATCCTGGCTCAAAAACGCGTATGGAACGTTTGTAAACCGGTGCTGATTTCTGGTTTTCCTGCGGCAGGGTGGTGTACCTTTGTTCCCGCTTGGGATGCAGCATTTTGAGTGTATAAGCCAATGGCTTACGAAGGGAGCTAAGCTCACCTGCGTGGGGAAGATAATGCGAAAGTGTCATCATTCCCGAAGGCTTATTGACAACGGGCAGGGCAGGCGCAGCCTCAAGACTAATCTCAAATTGACCTTTGCCGGATGTGCGGTCTGCACCCAGGCCAGTATCTGCCAGATAGGAAAGCGCTGGACGAATATACTGGGAAATGTCCTTTTCATCAGCCCGCAGTAAAGCCCACAGCCCCGCGTTTGGTGCAAAAAATGTTTCATTCCGGTAGAAAAGCATGCTTTCAACAGTACCGCCGCTCATGCGGTCGATCTGGTTGTGTTGCATTGCCTCGGTCTCATACAGTTTTTCGGGTCTTTCTGGCAAAGAACCTGCCTCGGGCACGGTCCATAATGCGCCTGCTTTTGAAATATATTGGCCAGAATCGGAGAGCATTGCCTTCAAACCAGCCAGAGGCCGCAGATTTCCGCCAGCAATTTGATGAAAAACTATTTCACTGACATATTGTATTCGTTTGAATTTTTTCCCAGCCGCCGCAGTATCGACCTGGGCAGCCTTTAACGTCATACCACTTTTGGTCTTTTTCCACTCCAAAGCCAACGTGTAAAAATCATTAATCTCTGGTTGGAAAGTGGCCGGGCGGGGATACAGCCGTAAGTAGACTTTGGCTTGCCTGTAATATGGGAAGGCATGGCTAAAAGCGAATAGCGGTGCCTCTTTTTGCATTTCCAACCATTCGGTTAGTTGTTGGTCACTCATCAAGCCGAGCTCACGTATTCCCCAGCATACTGCCCCAAATAGAGTGTCTGAGGTTAGAGGCCAGGTTGCCAACGCTCCCAGCGGCTTGAAATATACGGCGTAAGTGTTCATACGCCCTCCTAGTCTGGCCACTGTATGCTGTCAAAACCTTTGAGAATTTCTTCCAGCGACTCGCCGGGTAATTTAACCGCTGCGCCTGTATTTCCAGTGGCGTAATCCTCGGAAGAGCGCCAGGTAATTTTAATTTCGTTAAATTCCACCTGTCCGCTGCCGCGTGAACCACCCCCGCCCAGGGAACTGTGTTCGAGCATAGCGAGGGCCGTCAGAAGGTGCTGGAGCAATTGAGCATCGCTTGTTTCGTATGCATCCATGACCAGATTCAACCCAAACTCGCTTTTTGCAGGTACACGTTCCAGTGGCCGGGGATTGGCTAAAGATGTAACCCTGTCTAATGAGTTTTCTGTTTTTACCTCGGTAAAGGTTCCCTGCCCGAGCGCCTCTTGCAACTTATTTTTGGAATTTTCGGTCAAAAAAACATCCCGAACGATTAACCGGGATGGCCCGGCTTTTGTGCGTACCAAGTTATCATCATTTGCAGCTCCAAACAGCCTGGCAACCGCCAGTGCGTTTTGCCATGGTTGATAATCGGGCGAACTTTTCTCTGGGCAGAGTTGCTTCAATTCGTCGCAAGCATAGGCCTGATAGCTATTATGCTTTCCGTGCATCTCAATCAAGCCTAAACGCCATTCTGTTAGTGAGCGTATCTTTCCTCGCAAAGAGGATCCTGGAATAAAAGGCTCATCGGTAATGGGGTCTTTAATAACGGGATTATCCACCCCGCCAATTTCCATCCCGGTTGTTGTGCCGCCAATATGCAAGCCTGTCAAACAGGTTATTTTGCCAGTAATTAAGAATTTACCTAAGAATTTGGGCACCATGTTAACCCTCCTGTTTTTGTGGGTGATGATACTTATAGTATGCCAGAATGGCTTCAAGAAAATCTGCGGCACTATTAAAATCTGCCAGGGTCTTACATTTATCCTGCCCAAAACAAAGGCACAACAAATTGTAGAGTTCTTCGGGTAAATGTCCTCGCCCATTGGCATACGCCAGGGAGGGCATAAGCAGTGCCACTTTGGCCCGGTTGAAGTCGTTTTTTTTGAACTCTCTTTTTAAATCTTTGATAGCTTGAAAGACTTTCCGTAACTGGGTGGAATTTATTTTGGTCTTGTCAGCAACAATATCCGCCCAGCCATCTTTTTCTGCATAGTCATCCGGTAGCAGCATGGACATGGATGGCAGCGCACGGATGTTGCTTTGCACATCATAAATTGAGGTTGCTTTTGGCATATTATTCGCTCCTTTCTCGAATAGACAAACTTGTGATGGATACAGGGACAAGCGTTTTTCCGCTTGAAATTACTTTGAGAATGTTTTCCTGATGTTTTTCAAGCATTTCCGGTTTCAAGCGTCTTGCGAGGGTGTAATACAGTTGAGGGGTCCAGGTTGGCCGTAACTTCCCATCCTTTGTTCGGTGCTGCCGGAACAATCTTCCCAGGTCATAGATCAGGCCGCTTGTTAAATCCTTTTTTTCAATCGAATCTGTCCAATCATTGGCCTGGTTCAGCAACCATTCAAAACTCGCGTTTTCCTGTTTGTTTGATTTGGCATCGGCCTCAGTCCAAAACATGCATTCATCGAAGGCCGTCAACTGGTTGCGTTTAATCTTCGCCAATTTTTCAGCCTCATCCACCAAACCTGAGAATTTTTGCACCGGGTAACGCGGCTTGACCTGTACATAACCGGCGGATAGAGTTAGATTGGGATTTTTTCCAGTGAAAGCCTGGAATTCTTCTCGAATTCTCAACGCCAAAACCAGGATTTGATCCCAGGGCCCAACGACGAATAAATCATCACCTCCGGAGTACATGATATAAAACAAGCCATCGGTTTTATCGGATTCCGCGTTCCGTGTTACTTTTCGCCAGTCGAGATAAACATCCTTGCAAATCCGATTGAGAACTCCGGCAAAAAATACGTCCAACATCCGGCTGAGTGATGCAACGCGCGAAAGTGTGGGGCGCAAACGTTCTTCTGGCGAAGCCCCTTCTTCACCTGCCAATCCTTCACTCATCACCAATCCCAGGCGATCTACATCGGCTTTTAGAATTCCGAGCCGTTTTGCGCCTTTGCTTAAGTGAGCGATAGCTTCGAAATGCAGCACTTCGTCTTTTTCGACAGCTTGCTCTTCCGAAAAACGCAGTTTCTCTAGTGCTTTTGGAGCTGTGTTGGCCAGGAAGCGGAATGAACTGGCAAAACCAGGTTGGATAAAACCAGCCGTTTCATTCACTGAATATAAGACCACGCTGTATTTGGAGCTCAATAGTTTTTTTACATCATCTCCCGTTTTTACAATCGCGACTTGTATATCAAAGGGGCTGTTTGGGAATTGGATTACTTGTTCAGTATCCCAATCGGGCTTACCGTTGTAACAAAAAGCCAGGTGTGTGGCATGTGGCAGGTGTTTTCCGATACTTTCCTGTTGGGAACACAAAGCGCATATATCACTCTCATCCATAGGCGTTAGCTGGCAAACCTTACATGTGTGCCACTGATCACCTTCGGGTTCAAAGAATTTTTCCTCAGCCAGGTGATTCTGCCATTTGGAGAGTTTGAGATTTTCCAATTTGGCTTCCAGCTTTTTGGAAATTGTGCGAGTGTCGCCAAAGTCATCCGGGATGGCTTGTTCAACGGCCATCCAAACACCGATTTCGCCCTGGAAGGTTTTTAACAACCAGTTTTCCAATTGTTTTTGTAATTCTTCTAATTTTTTAGATGCTGAAAGTGGTAAAAGCAGGTCAAATCTTCCACCACCCACAAAAACTGCGCAAACCGGTGGGACGCCAATCATTCGTAAAACCCAATCAACAACCACTTCAGTTAAAAGTTGTACATAAAACGAACGACCTCGTAGACGCTTGGCGATATGTTCTGTTTCTGAATCAGGCCGGGAAATGCGGTAGATAAAATTCTGGATCCCTGAAAAATCTCCTCGCACAAGTAAGGCAACAGGTTTATTGCTGTTTTCATCCGGCAGAACATTCTCGAATTCCAGACAGGCGGAAATTGCAGATGTTAAACGGCAATGGTCATAAAGGGAAACATCCGGCCAGGCGCGCCGGGGTTTTTCTTTTTCGTTTTCCTGCCAGGGTGTGGCTGATGGGATGCACCACAGGTATTTTTGAAAAATGGCCAAAAGTGTAATGAAATACGTTTCGCCATCCAGGTTGTCCCATTCTGATCCTGAATTCTGTATCCATGTTCTTAATTCTTTGGTCATTTTGTCCCATAACTCACCATAATTACCATTCTTGCTCGAGACTGGATAAATAGATTTTGTCGATATGTCTAGCGTGGTTAATTCATGAGTTAATCCGGTTGGGGCATTCGCCAATAGCGTCACATTTGACAGGATTGGAATTAAGCGAGCATCTTTGGGGTTGGCGTGTACCTCGCTGCCAGTGCGGCGGTCTCTGGCGGCCAAATGGTCTGCATTGCGAGTGATTTCTATTTCGCGTTCGTGTAAATCAGCCCGGTGGTGATATAAAACCCCACTTAAGCCTTTTCGTAAACTCATTGGTACATACTCCCCAATGAATTTCTGGCTCAGCAAAGCGTGAAAACCGTGTGAGCCAGAATCTTCCTTGCTAAATTCCGGGCCGGGTTTATCTCCCGCCCGCTGGGCAAACTTGCCGATATCGTGCAGCAGCCCGGCCAGCGCCGCCATTAAGACTTTATCTTCCATGCAGCCTCCTTTAACTCACACAAAAAAAAGAACGCAGTTCCCATTCCCCCCGACACCGCCCTGATGGGAAACTGCCCCCACAGCATAACCGGGAAGAGGCCGGGTGTCTTGCGGTTTTTCCCCTAATTCTT
>CAIWAX010000019.1 GCA_903910795.1 uncultured Anaerolineae bacterium | reverse complement strand
GGTATGCTCGACGGCATGTGCTCACAGAAGGTTTATTGGATTCTGAATCCCGCTTTTCAGTTTTTTATCATGCGCTGCTGGCTGCCCGCAGGATGGCCTCCAGGCTGATTTCCACATCCTCGGCAGTGGTGGCCCAGGATGAAACTGAGATACGCATGGCGCTGCGGCCCTGCCAGACAGTACCGCCAGCCCAGCAGGTGCCATCTTTCTGGATGGCTTCAATGACCCTTCGGTTTTTATCTGCATCGCCGAAGGAGACCAGCACCTGGTTGAGCGTAACGTTATTCAGTACCTCATAACCAGCGGCCCGCAGCCCTTCCGCGAATCGCGTGGCGTGCCGGCAGCAGCCTTCAACCAGGTCGGCCACGCCCTGACGTCCCAGCGAACGCAAGGCGGCCCATACTTCAACACCGCGTCCGCGGCGCGACAGTTCAGGAGTGTAATCGGAAGGATTGCGGTTGGGGCTGCTGGTTGGCAGGTATTCGGCGGTGACTGCCATGGCTGCCGCGAGCGCCGCCGGTTCGCGCACAAAAGTCAGACCGCTGTCGTAGGGCACGTTTAACCACTTGTGTGCATCTGTGCCCCATGAATCAGCCTGTCGAATCCCAGCTGCGAGATACTCCCGCTGTGGGGCGGCCAGCGCCCACAGGCCAAAGGCGCCATCCACATGCACCCAGGCTCCGGCGGCGTGTGCCTTTTCAATCAGCGGAACAAATGGATCAAAAGCGCCGGTATTGACATTGCCAGCCTGCAGACAAACGATGGCGGGGCCCGTTAATGCTGGGAAGGCTTCAGCGCGCATACGTCCCTGGTCATCTACCGGTACGCGCACCAGGCGGCTGCGGCCAAAGCCAACCAGCCCAAGTGATTTCAGCATGGTGGTATGAACTTCCTCGCCAACCACCACCGTGATGGGCGGCGCTCCAAAAAGTCCGTCGGCTTCCACATTCCAACCAGCCCGCGCCAGAACAGCATGGCGCGCTGCCGCCAGGGCGGTAAAATTCGCCATGGTTGCCCCGGTGACAAAGGCGCCGCCTGTGCCAGCCGGAAATCCAAACAAGTCCACCAGCCAGTTCAAGGCCACCTGTTCCAGGGTGGCCGAAGCCGGGGTGGCATTGTACAGCGCCGCGTTTTGATCCCAGGCCGCCGAGAGCCAGTTTGCGGCCAGCGCGGCTGGCAGGGAACCGCCGATCACAAACCCAAAGAAGCGCGGCCCGGCGGAGGCTAGTGTCGCGGCTGAACAGGTTTCGTCCAGCAGTCGCAGCACTTCTTCTGGGGAGGTTGGCCCGGCTGGCAAGGGTTCAGCCAGTTTAGTCAGACCTGCAACTGCTGCAGGATCAGGCGCAACGGAGCGCGCTGAAAGGCCGTTCAGATAATCAATGGAGCGCCTGGCTGCATCTTCAAGAAGTGATTTCATATCTTTTCCTTTTGGTTTGTCGGATATTGGATAATTGTAATCCGAATTGCACAGCCGGTCACATCAAGATTCTGGCTGGTTTGCGGAGCTTGGGGATGATGGCGAGTTCCCGGGTTCAATCTGCCGGGCAATTCTATTTTACCGATTGAACGATTAAATAGTATAATCCCGGGCGAGGAAACGCTATGTTGACAATTTATCCATTCACCGCAATTGTTGGACAGGAGCGCATGAAACGCGCTCTTATTTTGAATGCTGTTGATACCCGTGTCGGCGGGGTTTTGATCCGTGGCGAACGCGGCACCGCCAAATCCACCGCGGCTCGCGGGTTGGCGGCTTTGCTGCCCAAGGTGCGGGCAGTCAAGGACTGCCGTTTTGGCTGCGATCCTGAGAACCCCAACACCTGGTGCACAGAGTGCAAGGAACGCGCTCTGTCCGTGAAGGAATTACCTTTCGATGTAAAACCGATCCCGTTTGTGAACCTGCCGGTTTCGGCCACTGAAGACCGGGTGGTCGGGACACTCGACATTGAACAAGCGATTCAAAAGGGTGAACGACATTTTGAACCGGGTGTGCTGGCCAACGCCAACCGCGGCTTGTTGTATATTGATGAAGTCAACCTGCTGGATGATCATGTGGTGGATTTGCTGTTGGATTCGGCGGCGATGGGGATGAATATTGTCGAACGCGAGGGTATCTCTTTTTCCCACCCGGCGCGTTTCATCCTGGTTGGCACCATGAACCCCGAAGAAGGCGATTTGCGCCCGCAGCTTCTCGATCGCTTTGCGTTTGCGGTGGATATTACCGGCATTCGTGATGCCCGCGAGCGCGTCCTGATCATGGAACGCAATATCGCTTTTGAAGCTGATCCGGATGCCTTCCGCCTGTCCTTTGCAAAACAGGAAGAAGAACTTTCTCATAAAATTGAACTTGCCCGCAAATTGGTTGGCAAGGTGACCTATTCCAGGCGCGATTTGCTTTCCATCGCCGCCCTGACCTCCTCCCTTAACGTGGACGGTCACCGCGCGGATCTGGTGATCCTGAAGGCCGCGCGCGCCCAGGCGGCTTTCGATGGGCGCACCATTATCACCGATCATGATATCGCCCTGGCTGCTGAGCTGGCCCTGCCGCATCGCATCAAACGCGGGCCGTTTTACCAGGCTGAAGTGACGGCTGAACAACTGCAGGAACGCATTGAGAACCTGGTTGGGCAGTCGACGGATGGCGAGCCCGAGCAGGGTTCTGAAGAAAAAGCCGAAGCACAGGAAAAAAAAAGTCGATCGTAGAAGATCAGGCTGAGGATGATACCCAGCCTTCAACATCCGAGCCCGCCCGTCAGGACGTGTTCGCCTCCCAGAATGCGAATTGGTGGGATGGCGGGCAAAAAGTCAAGGCGGGCGAAACTTTTGCCCCACGCAAGCTGGATACCCCCCTCGACAAGCTGACAAGAAAAAGTTCCGGGCGCCGCTCCGAGACCCGCACCGACCGCAAGCGCGGTCGTTATGTGATGGCGCGCCCGGCCAACGGCAGCACCGACATTGCCTTTGACGCCACTATCCGCGCTGCCGCACCTTACCAGAAAAACCGGGATGAGCAGCGCAAACTGGTGGCGTTTGCCATCCAGAAAGGTGATCTGCAGAAAAAAGTGCGCGTCAAGCGTGTGGCAAATTTGGTGCTATTTCTGGTGGATGCGTCCTGGTCGATGGCTGTGGCTGAACGTATGAACGCTACCAAAGGCGCCATCCTGTCGCTCTTAACCGATGCCTACCAGCGCCGGGATCGGGTTGGGCTGATCGTTTTTCAGAAGGATCGCGCCACCCTGGTGCTGTCGCCTACTAACAGCGTGCGCCTGGCGCAGCGCGCCCTGGTGGATATCCCGGTCGGCGGCAAGACACCCCTCTCCGCCGGGCTTTTGATGGCGATGGATGTACTCTTGCGCGAAAAACGGACCCACCCGGATGTGGAACCGCTGTTGATCATTTTGACTGATGGCGCCGGGAATGTCTCAGTTGGGCCGCTGCCCCCCCAGGAAGAATCCTATCACTTTGCCGAGTTGATCGCCAATGAGAAAGTCAAGAGCCTGGTAATTAACATGGAACACGCCGCCTTTGATCAGGGGCTGGCCAAACAGCTGGCCGACCACCTCGAGGCGCCGTGTTTTGCGCTGACTGATCTCAAAGCCGAGAGTTTGTATCACACTGTGCGAAAGGAAATGGCTAAATAGCGCTAAACGAAAATCAGCTCGCGCAACCCTGGTAATCCATCAACGTATATTTCCATGTAAGAATTTCAACATGGAGGTACTTTGATGGATAAAACTCTGGATTATCTTGCCTGGCATAGAGGTTTTGGACATGGATATGGCTTCCACAGGGCTATGTGGCGCGGATATGGTTTTCCTTACCGCCGTTGGCATTTCCACCCGCGCGGCGGCTGTTGTGGGCCATTTATCTTTTTGATTCTGCTGGCAGGCCTTCTCCCACTTGCATTGTTCCTGGCACATTGATATCAGATAGAAGTTCAATATTCGTGACATAAAAAACGGAGGCGCATGATTGGCCTCCGTTTTTTTTTGTCACGAATATTATTATTTCTTATCGTCGACCAACCATTCAGGCAGTGAGTGTCGGGAATTAACAACTGGTTCGCGCAGGTTGGCAAAGGCGCCAGCCTGCAGATTGTAATACAGGCTCTCATATTGTTTGATCGTGTATTCCAGACTGTGAAGGTTGGCTTTTTCCTGGCTGCGCAGTCCCATCCGGGCCCATTTTTCGGGGTGATCAGCCAGCAAGGCCATCCGGTGAGCGGCGTCCGTCGAATCGCCTGGGTGGAAAAGATAACCATTCACACCGTTGGAGGCCAGTTCCGGCAGCGCCACGGCATCCGCCAGCAGAACAGGTCGTCCGGTGGACATTGCTTCCAGCGTTGCAATGCTCAACAACTCGGCTTCACTGGGCATCGTGAAGATATCCACGCTGTTCAACAGCCCGGGTAAATCCTCGGAGGGTACAAAACCGGTGAAACATACCCGGTTTCCCAACCCCAGTTCGGTTGCCATGGCTTGCAGGCTCTGGCGGGCAGCGCCATTGCCAGCGATGGCGAACTGGATGTCATCACGTCCCAGCAGTTGTAATGCGCGTAGCAATACATCCAGGCGCTTTTCGCTGTCGATGCGGCCCACAAATAGGAATATTTTGCGGTCAGGGTCGAGACCATAGCGCAGGCGGAAAGCTCGGCGATCCAAATCCGGTTGTGGTTGGAAGCGCCCCAGGTCAATTCCACATGAAACCGGGTAAACCGGGATATGTAGCCCCTGCGCGCGCATAATGTCTGCAGATGCCCGTGATTGGGCGGTGGCCACGTGCAGTTTGTTGTAGAGGCCCAACATCCACCCCCACATGATCCGGTTATAAACCGGTTTGACCTTCGAGATCAACGGTATATAAGCGGCCAGGTTTTCGGGCATGAAATGGTTGGTGCCAATCAGGGGCAGTCCAAGTTGACGAGCCACCAGCACAACATCCTGGCTGAGCGGGAAGTGATCCTGGATGTGGACAATATCCGGCCGGAAATCTTGTAAGATTTGCAGGATGGCTTTTTGAGAAAATAAGGAATAGTAAGCATCCGGATGAATTTTGTTCAAATTCGCGGACCGAATGGCTTCAATGTGCACACCCCGACGGGTTTCCTGGTATGCATTTCCTCTTTCAGATGGATAGATTGATAAAACCTCATGGCCGTGCTGTGCAAGCCCTTCAGTGAGATTTTCTGTGAAAACAGCTTGCCCATTCATGGCTGGGTAGTGAACTGTTCCGGCTATTGCAATTCGCATAGATAACATTCCTCTTCCGATAAGTCTCAACTGAAAAAGTTGAAACTGGCTGACACGAAGCCAGTAATTACTTTTGATATTTTTTCTATTTGAACCAAGACAAAATCACCATCTCTTGAGTACCTATTTTAAGTGTAACAGATTGCGACTGCGGTGTGTGCTGACCTGCATAATTCTTGACAAGAAATTAACATTTTCTGCATAAATTTTTAAACATTGTTCCCGGGTTGTCTGAAAAACCCACTCACGGGTGGGGCTGGGGTAAAATTCAATCTTCAGGATAATGCCTTGACTGGATGGAAACGATGTTCAAAAAACTCCACGAATTCTTATTGTCGCCAATATTTATCGGATTGTTGCTGGTTGTTTCATTAGTCGCCAGGCGTTACAGTTTGCCAGTTATTTCCCTGGATATGTCCGCCGGGCTGTTTGATTGGTACGCCTTCATCCTGAAACGCGGCTTCGTGGGTGCATTTAAGGAAAATTTCGCGCTATATACGCCGCCTTATCTTTACCTGTTGTGGTTTATGAGCTGGATGAATGGTATCGTCAGTGTGGTGACGTTGATCAAGGCCATCTCGATTGTTTTTGATGTGCTGTGTTGTTACTATGTATATAAAATCACCGCCCTCAAATATCCGCACACCCGTGTTCCCTGGCTGGCGGCTGTGTTGGCTTTTTCTCTGCCCACCATGATCCTGAACAGTTCTTATTGGGGACAGTGCGATTCAATCTATACCGCATTTTTACTGGCCTGTCTCTATTTTTTGCTGGTCGAGCGTCCATTATGGGCGCTTTTCTTTTTCTCTCTCGCGTTTGCTTTTAAATTGCAGGCCATCTTTCTTGCACCTTTCCTGGCACTCTATACTCTGCGTAAAAGGATGCCCTGGTGGGGCTTTGTACTGGTGCCAGTAGTGTATGTTCTCCTTGTCATTCCAACCATCTATGCTGGTCGTGACTGGCTGGATGTATTGACCATTTACGCGCATCAAACTGACAAATTCCCAAAGTGGTCATCCACCACACCCAACCTGTATTTGCCGCTGCAAGGGGTTGTGCCGCTGACAGATACGTTAACGCTGGCTACGATTCTTTTGGCCGGTGTGAGCATTGGTTTGTGGGTTCTTCTGGTTTGGAAAAAGCAGAAGCAATATCGATACAACAGCATGGTTTTAGCCGGCCTGGCTTCAGTGGGGTTAACCCCTTTTCTCCTACCGCGCATGCACCAGCGCTATTTTTTCCCTCAGGACTTGCTTTCCCTGGTGGCAGCTTTTTTCTTTCCAGAACTGTGGTTCTTGCCGTTGTTCAGCCAGATCATCTCTGTTCTGTCATACAGCCCGTTTCTCTTCAACTACAGCTTTCAGATAAACCTGTTTGGTTTGCACTTAAACGCTATTTTATGGCTCGCTTTGCCTCTCGAGATTGTGCTGCTGTGTGTAACACTTTGGAAACAGTTCCATGAACCTGTGGAGCACAATCCTTCCGGGGAATTTCTCAATCCACCGCTGCCTTCGCAATCAGACTCTCGCTAAAGAAACAGAGCCCGGGTTGGAATGCCATCCAGACGCTCTCTTTGACCGGAGTCTCGCCCGAGATGGGGCCCCGGCTGCCATTTCGGATCAGCCATAAACAGACTACTGATTACATGTGCCATGGGATTTTTTGCGGAAGGAGAATTCATTGTCCGTAGCGCCTTTTGCCGGGATATGAAAAGCCCACCAATCGGCGGGCTTTTCATATCCCGGATCAACTGAATCTACAGCGTTTTGATCAATGCCTGCCGGCTGTTGCGCAGACGCTCAGAAACAAGGTTGGCGATGCGGTGCATGACTTTGAATCCGGCATCCGAATTGTCTGAGAGAATTTGCAGGAGCTTATCACCCGGAATGGTCATAACCCGGCAATCTTCTTCACAGTGGGCGGTGGCGGTATAGTAATGCGGTGAAACGAGCCCTGACCAGCCAAAACACTCATTCGATTTCGTTACAAAAGAAACAGTCAGGCTTTCCGGTTTGGACATGATATTGACTCGTAGAGCCACGCTGCCCTTGATCAGAAAATCCACCTTGTCCGCCTTTTCACCTTCGCGGAAGATGGCCTGGTTTTCTTTGTAATCGATCTCTTCACTGATTGCGGCAATTTTTTCCAATACAGGGGTAGGAAGATCTTTGAATAACGGGTACGCGTTTATCGAGGATGAACTGACCACGAAAACCTCCAAAACAACAATAAGATGATAGGACAGACATGTACTTGAATTATTATAGGGTAAACTGTTATCAAAATCAACCTTTTTTGCTCATTCATAGGTAAACGGCAACAAATGACAACAACCTTTATTCCACGACCATCCCAGGCGGAAATTTTACGGTACCAGGGCGGCACGCTGGGTATTTCGGCTGTGCCCGGCAGCGGTAAAACACACACTTTGAGTGCGCTGGCTGCCCAGATTATCGCTTCAGGTGTATTGGGACTGGATCAGGAAGTTCTGATTGTGACTCTGGTTAACTCGGCCGTTGACAACTTTTCGGCGCGCATCGGCGGATTTGTGCGCGCGAGCGGGTTGATCCCAAACATTGGTTATCGGGTGCGCACGCTGCATGGCCTGGCGCATGATATTGTGCGTGAAAACCCTTCCCTGATAGGGTTGGATAACCGCTTTGCGATCGTGGATGAGCGCGAAGCAGATGCCATTCGCAAGGAGGCCGCCAGCACCTGGCTGGCTTCGCACCCGTATGATCTGGATGTTTTGCTTGATGCTGGTTTGGATGCTTCCAGGCGTGATTGGATTGTCCGGGAAAAATTGCCAGAATTGATCAATGATTTGGCCACAGCTTTTATCCGATCGGCCAAAGATCGCCGTCAGACACCGGATAGTTTGCGCAACCGCCTGGATGCCGCACCTCCGCTGCCCCTGGCTGAGATTGGTTGGGACATTTATGCTAATTACCAGCGCGCGTTGAATTATCGCGGCGCAGTTGATTTCGACGATCTGATCCGCCTGGCGCTGGAAGCCTTGACCATTTCACCGGAACTGCTGGCCCGCTTGCAAGCCCGCTTTCCTTTTATTTTGGAGGATGAAGCTCAGGATTCGAGCGCTCTGCAAGAGCAAATCCTTGGCAAACTTTCTGTGGGTAACTGGGTGCGGGTAGGTGATCCCAATCAGGCCATCTTTGAAACGTTTACCACCGCCAAACCGGAATACCTCCTGAACTTTATCGCGCATGCAGATTATCGCAGGGAACTGCCAGTTTCCGGACGTTCCCAGCCCTCAATTATTGCCCTTGCCAACCGGCTGATCGATTGGGTCAATACCCAGCATCCGCAGCCAACCTGCCAGGATGCACTCACCACGCCTTATATCCAACCCGCCGCTCTGGACAACCCGCAGCCCAACCCGCCGGATAACCTGAATGGGCTTCATCTTGTTGGGACGAAATTCACCCCTGAAGAAGAGGCGCGGGCAATTGTCAAGTCTTTGGAGGGCTGGCT
This sequence comes from uncultured Anaerolineae bacterium, assembly GCA_903910795.1. Taxonomy (GTDB): domain Bacteria; phylum Chloroflexota; class Anaerolineae; order Anaerolineales; family Villigracilaceae; genus UBA5195. The sequence goes on along the minus strand of CAIWAX010000019.1, from coordinate 2,196 downwards.
GCCGCAAAACCAAGATAAAACGGTGGCTGTTCTTGTGCCTACCAACCGGCGAGGAGTCAGTCTGATTAATTTGATGAAGGAGCGTAAGATCGAGTGTGTGGAGTATCTTTCCAGCACCGCATCTACCCGCGCGACCGCGGGCGCTCTATCACTGGTTTCAACTTACCTGGCAGACCCTTCTTCAGCCGCCAAACTTGCCAGGGTTTACCAGGTCTGGCGGCGTGCCTGGCGGGTTGAAGATACAATGAAAGGCCTGTATGAAGGTGTCCCGGCATTGATCCGCAAGTGCAGCGAAGTTGAGGCCTACATTGCGCCACGTGATGAAAAGAACTGGCTGGCAGGTTTGATCGGGGTCGAGGCGCTGGATGTCACGGATGAACTTGAAAGCTTTAGGAAGGTGGTTCAGCGTTGGTTGGGAACAACCTTGCTTCCGATTGACCAGATGATCCTGACGATTTCCCAGGAATTGTTTACAGAACCATCCGACCTGGCGCTGTCGCATAAACTGGCGCTGGTGCTGCGCCAGGTAGCCCATGATCATGCTGACTGGCGTCTGCCGGAATTAACCCTGGAGCTGAATGTGATTGCCCGGAATGAGCGCCGTTTTCTGGGATTCAGTAACGATGATGGTGGTTTTGACCCGGAACGCTACCGTGGCAAGGTTGTGGTTTGCACGATGCACAAAGCCAAGGGGCTGGAATGGGATCGGGTTTACCTGGTGTCGGTCAATAACTACGATTTTCCATCCGGGGTGGGGAAGGAAACCTTCATTGGTGAAAAAAATTACGCGCGCGATGGTTTAAACCTGCAAGCTGAAGCCGTTGCGCAGTTGGATAATGCGCTTTCAAACAGCGAGTACGACTGGCTGCCGGAAGGCCAGGCAACCCAACGCGCCCGCATAGATTATATTCGTGAACGTTTGCGCTTGCTTTACGTTGGGATCACTCGAGCCCGGCTGGATGTGATTATGACTTGGAACACCGGGCAGCAAGGTGACAAAACCCAAGCCCAGCCTTTCGCCGATCTGCAAGGTTGGGTGGAAAATCAGAGAAAATAATAGTTGCCAATCCCAAACAGTTATGTTCCTTTAGAGTCATCTTATGGTTGGAAACCGTTATCGAAATTCTTACATCTTTAAGATAATATTAGTCTAGTTAAGCATTTTACAGTTCCTGTGCCAAAAAATTCATCATAAAAATAGAAGGAAAAATCATGTCTCAAACAATGCAAGGGAAAACAGTCCTGGTGACCGGGGCTACAAATGGGATCGGTTTTTATGCCGCGCGGGAATTGGCCCGCATGGGTGCGCAGACGATCATTGTCAGCCGCAGCTCTGAAAAATGTGCCGCTTCGGTTGCTCAAATAATGAAGGAAACTGGTAATCAACAAGTTGAGTATATCGCCGCCGATCTGTCCAATAAGGCCGGGGTTAAAAGCGCTGTGGATGCGTTCAAAAAAAATCATTCCCGCCTGGATGTTTTGCTTAACAACGCCGGGGCGATGTTTATGTCCCGGCAGGAGTCGGCTGATGGGATCGAGATGACCATGGCACTCAATCACTTGAACTATTTCTATACGACCTATCTTTTATTGGATATGTTGAAGGCTAATGAAAAAGCGCGCGTGGTGAATGTCTCATCCGGTGCACATGTTGGGGCGAAGATTAACTTTGACGATATCCAATATAAAAAGGGTTATTCTGGCTTTGGAGTTTATGGTCAATCCAAACTTATGAACCTTCTTTTCACTTACGAGCTGGCTCGCAAACTGGGAGGCACGCCTGTCACCAGCAATGCCCTGCACCCTGGTTTTGTAAACACTGGCTTTGCCAAAAACAATGGTGGTTTTATAAAATTTGCCATGGGATTGCTCAGTCCCATGCAGCGCAAGGTTTCGGATGGAGCTGCCACCAGTATTTTCCTGGCTTCTTCACCAGAAATTGATACAGTCAGCGGAAAATATTATGTAGATTGCAAAGCTGTCGAATCTGATCCGGCTTCCTATGATAAGGCTGCCGCGGCCCGGCTCTGGCAGCTCAGCCTGGATCTACTAGGCTTATAGCGAAAAACGCTCCATCTTTCAATCAAAAAGATGGAGCGTTTTTTATCTGTCAATTATTGATCCCATTTAAGTACTGTAAAGCAATTTTTGTGACAACCAGGGCTATAATTAATGGCTTGAATTATTTGTTTTGAT
>CAIWAX010000018.1 GCA_903910795.1 uncultured Anaerolineae bacterium | reverse complement strand
TGCTCACCCATGTCTTGGTTTGGGCATAATCATACTGAACGATTTGCTAACATCGTCCCGATGCCCTTGCGGGAGCAAATCGTGGGTACTTTCCATCACGTTTTAATGCCCAAGTGGAACGATAATCACTGGTTTCCCCCCGCGAAAAGTACTGTGTCCCCCTTCCCGATTTTGGGAAGGGTTCTTTCACCTCGCGCGTTCTTGGCGAGGATGGGTTTCTGCCCAAAAGCACCCACCCTGTGAGCAGTCACATGGAAAGTACCCGCCCATAGGGCAAATCTAAGTTCAATATTTTATATCAACGCCTTGCAGGAGACATCGATGGAATATACAGATCTGATTTCCAGCCGCTATAGCGTGCGGGCCTACAAACCGGAGCCGGTGGAAGATGAAAAGCTGCACCAGGTGCTGGAAGCAGCCCGCCTGGCGCCAACCGCCGCCAACCGCCAGCCTTTCCAATTGATCGTGATCCATACCCAGGGACGCCAGGCTGAAATCAACAAAATTTACCGCCGTCCTTGGTTCGCGCAAGCTCCGCTGCTGATCGCGGTCTGCACGATCGCCTCACAGGCCTGGGTGCGGGAGAGTGACCGCTTCAACGCGCGCCTGATTGACGCCGCCATCGTGGCCGATCATCTGATCCTGGCAGCCACGAACCTGGGCCTGGGTAGTTGTTGGGTGGCAGCGTTTAATGTGGAAGCGGCCCGCAGCGTGCTGGCTTTGCCAGCCGAGGTTGAGCCGGTCATCTTTACGCCGCTCGGTTATCCCGCCGATCAACCCGGGCCCAAGTTGCGCAAGCCGCTGGCCGAGTTGGTCAGGTATGAGCATTGGTAAGGAAGTGCGAACCCTGGCAAAACACAACTGGAATGGAAAGTACCCACCGACAGGGCAAATGTAAGTTTAGTATTAAAACTTGTGACAATATTCACTAGCGCAGTTCCTATCAGAATGCTATATTCAGAGTAGCCCGGATTGTGCCGGGCTATCAAACCCATTCTGGAAAGGGATCAACAATGAAACGTCTGTTTACTTTGTTATCGCTGGCCGTGCTGGTCAGTTTGTTACTGGGCGCATGCGGTGCGGGCGCCACCACTCACCTGGATAAGATCAAGCAGGCTGGTGTCATCAAGGTTGGCACCAGCGCCGATTATCCACCGTTTGAGTTCGTAGATGCCAACGGCAACAAAACCGGCATGGATGTTGAACTGATGGCCGAAATTGCCAAACGCCTGGGCGTCAAGCTGGAATGGGTGGATATGCCCTTTGACAGCCTGATCGCCGGTGTGCAGCAAGGCAAAATCGATATGTCCATCTCCGGTTTCAACTACAGCGATGAACGCGCCAAGGTCATCGACTTCTCCGATCAATATTTCAATTCCGAAGACGCTTTCACCGTGGCCGACGGTTTCAAAGGCACCATCGCCAAACCAGAAGATGTGGCGGCCTACAAGGTGGGTGTACAAACCGGCACGACCCAGGACACCTGGCTGACCGACAACCTGGTCAAGAATCAGAAACTGCCCGAAGCCAACCTGTTCCATTATGACCGCGCTGACCAGGCCGCCCTGGATTTGAAAAACGGCCGCATCGATGTTATGATGTCCGATTACATCCCGGCTCAGGCGCTTGCCAAGCAAATCGGCGGGTTGAAGATCGCCTGGCACGGCGCGGCTGGCTCCGGCGGCCCGATGAACATCGTCATGCAAAAAGGTGACAAGGAACTGACCGCGGCTGTCAACGACATCATCAAACAGTTGAAATCTGAAGGTTTCATTGACAAGCTGGCTAATAAATACTTCACTGTAAAGTAAAATTCCAGCAGGGGCGGGCACAACCCGCCCCTGCGCCTATATTATGCTCTCAAACTTCGTCTCTTACATTCTCCAGGGTACTTTCATCACCATAGCTGTCACATTGGTGGCCCTACCCTTCGGCCTGTTGATCGGGCTGCTGCTGGCACTGATCCACACCTACGCGGGAGTGTGGGCCACGCGCGCCTCGGCCATTTACAGCCTGTTGATGCGCGGTGTGCCGCCAATCGTGCTGCTCTTCATCCTGTACTTCGTGCTGAACAGCAACTGGTTCAACCTGGAACCCTTTTGGGCCGGGTCGCTTTCGCTTGGCATTGTCAGCAGCGCCTACCAGATGGAAATCCTGCGCGGGGCGCTGCTCTCAGTCAGCGGCGGGCAGATGACCGCTGCGCGGGCAATCGGAATGTCAAAACTGCAGGCCATCCGGCACATCATCCTGCCACAGGCCCTGCGCATCGCCATCCCACCCTGGTCGAATGAGGCCTCGATCGTGCTGAAAGATTCCTCGCTGGTCTACGCGCTGGGCGTGCCCGAAATTCTGCGCCGCGCTCAACAGTTGAGCGCCACCACCCAGCAGCCATTCCTGGCTTACGGTACCGCGGCGCTCATTTATTTTGTGCTGGTTTTTGCCACCAACCGCGCGCTGGATTATCTCTCTGAGCGCTCAAAATTACCGGCAAACCCCGTTTAAGCGGGGACGCTATGGAGAACGAGATGGATGCTCCCATTTTGCAGGCCAAGAACCTGACCAAGATTTACGGTGACAACATTATCTTCAAGGATATTTCCCTGGATGTCCAACGCGGTGAAAACATCGTCATCATCGGGCCAAGCGGCACCGGGAAAAGCACCCTGCTGCGCTGCATCAACCTGCTGACCAGGGTCAACAGCGGGCAGGTATTCCTGGAAGGGAAGGAGATTACCGTGCCCAAACAAAACGAGGATGAGGTCCGGCAGCAGATTGGCATGGTTTTTCAGAACTTCCTGCTCTTCAACCATCTCTCGGCCCTGGATAACGTCATGGTTGGGTTGACCCAGGTCAAAAAGATGCCAAAAGCGCAGGCCAAAGAAAAAGCCCTGCAGGAACTCGCGCGCGTGGGGCTGGCTGACCGGGCCGGGCACTACCCCGGACAACTCTCGGGCGGGCAAATGCAGCGCGTGGCGATTGCGCGCGCCCTGGCAATGGATCCCAAGGTGATGTTGTTCGATGAACCGACTTCCGCGTTGGATCCTGAATTGATCGGCGAAGTGCTGAGTGTCATGGCGCAGTTGGCGCGTGATCACATGACCATGCTGGTGGTGACACACGAAATGGGTTTCGCCCGCGAGGTGGCCGACCGGATCATCTTCATGGAAAAAGGCAGTATCGTCGAACAGGGCGCACCGCAAGACCTGTTCGAACGTCCGCAGCACAAGCGCACCCGCGAGTTTCTGTGGAAAATCACCGAGCTGTATGGCAATAAAGAAAAGGGCAGTAAATGAGCGCGTTTCTTAACTTTTTCGCCAGTTCCCTGCCTGAATTGTTGCGCGGCGCGGGCGTGACCCTGCTCCTGACGGTGGAAGGTCTGGCAGCCGGCTTCGTGCTCGGTCTGCTGGCCACCCTGGCGCGCAGTTACGCCGGAAAGTTCTGGCGCGGGCTGGCGGTCAGCTATATCGAAGTGTTCCGCGGCACCCCCCTGTTGGTGCAGCTATTCCTGATTTATTACGGCTTGCCGGGCATCGGCATCACGCTTTCGCGCGAATGGTCAGCCTTCCTGGCGCTGGGTCTGAACAGCGGCGCATACCAGGCTGAGTTCCTGCGCGGCTCGATCCTGGCAATTGGCGATGGGCAGATGCTGGCCGGGCGCGCCATTGGCATGTCGAAATGGAAAACGGTCTTCAATATCATCCTGCCACAGGCGCTACGGCTGGCTATCCCGGCCTGGGCCAATGAACCCGTCTCACTGCTTAAATCCACAGCGGTGGTCTTCCTGATCGCGGTGCCCGAGTTGATGGCGCGCGGCAAAGCCATCGCCGCGCGAACATACGACCCGATCGGTTCATATATCGCCGTCGCGATCGTCTACCTGGTGATGATCTACTTTCTGGACGCCTTCCTGAAGTGGCTGGAGCGCTATACGAAGATCCCGGGTTTTGAGGTGGAGGGGAAGAAAGGTTAAGCGCGCTCCAACGATTATCTTGTAAATATAGCCAGTTCAAGAAAATTCATAAATTTTCATGAACTGGCTAATGCCTCCTCGACTTCGACTCGCCATTCATCTTCATCGATACCCGCGTAAGAAATCAAATTTCGGCATAAATTCTTTATACTGGCCGCGGAAAAATTCATAAATAACCACCAACCATTTGGAAGTTGACGACAGGCTCCTTGGAACTTTTGTCGGCTGAAGTATGACGGCATTTGATTTACAACTCGATTATCAAAATCGTCAACCAATTCCGATATAGTTCTTGCCGTGATAAAAAGTACATCACGCCATGAAAAGACTTCAAAGGATTGACTCATAATCATCAAGGTTTTCGGAATAGTACCCGCTGTTTTCTGAACCATCGGCGGAGTGCCCAGTTCTGGCCAAAGTTCTAAAATCGCTTTAGTCAGAAATTCTCCTCTTGTCCGGATAGCATCGCTATTCCATATACTAATATCTTGTGCGAAATATTCGCTATTCAAACGTAAAGCATGATCGATTAATTTAATCTTCTTGGCTTCAAAGCTCGAATTTGAGAGCGCAGAGTTCCACTCTTGTGTAACCAAAGTTAGATTTCCGAAAGTATGCAAATAATCTGTATAGGTTTCTTCCCATCCAATCCCTAATTGCTCCTTCCATTCAAAGCTCAGTGTTTGGGGCATGATGTGTTCAATCGTTCCGTTATTATCAAGAACTGTATACCCACCACTGTGTGCTTTGGTTGAAAGATGGCGATTAATCGATTCAAGAATCAAAACAATCTTATTGGTAGTTTGGCTCCGCTTATCATAAACTTGCTCACTTAATACTTCACGTCGTACTCGGCTGTCTGTTGGATAATTCTTTGTAACAATAATCTTGCGCAGAGTTTCCACAAAACGTGCCGGAATGATCTCCCGCCAATAAACTAAATAGCTGAAAAAGGTTGGCTACTTATCAACCAATTGTTCAAGCTCGTCCCTCAATAATTCAACTTTTCTATTCACAAGTCAACAACTTCCCCCATCCATACACAAGCCAATATTTTCAGCATTAAATCCAAAGATTGGATTATGGAGTGCAAAGGGATGGTTTTCATTTCTCATTTGCGAAAAAGATACTCAAAAGCTAATCTCTTTTTTAGAATTATCCCCCCTGTCAGTCTTCCAGAACTAAATCTGGTACCCGATTGTGAGTGACGCGGTCAACTTTCGCGAGTTTTTGTTTAACAAGCGATTCAGGATGGGGCAGGAATTCAATACTTACATTGGTATCCAGTAGATATTTCATTCCAATGCGTCTCGATTTTCATAATCGCTTTGAGATGCCCGGGCAGGAAAGTCGGGCATACTTCCCGAAAAACGATCCAAAAACCTAACGGCCAGTCTTTTTTGGCTTTTCGCTTGTGAGTGACTGGACTGACCACCAGCACAACATCCACATCCGCATCTTTAAATTGCGTGGGTGTTTATAGTTTTAGAATTCCGTCTTTTCCAATCCGCATGTGTAAAACCAGACTTTGCATAAGTACCTCCACTTTAATGATTCTACCCTAATCACTCAATATCCGCGATTGACGAGATCACCACTGCCAATTTTTGTTCCAAGCGGGCAAGCTGATCATCGTAAGAATGCGCATCGCCTTCCGTACTGAACTTATGGGTATTTTCCATGATAACCGCCTCCAGCGCCCGGGCCGCCTCGCGCAGCTCATCAGCGCCAACTGTACCGGCCACACCCTTCAAAGTATGCGTCAGGTGCCTGGCAAAATCCAGGTTATTTTCCTGCAGCGCAGCCCGGATTTTCCGAACGTCGTTGGCGTGTTCAACGTTAAATAATAGCAGCAGCCGACGATAAAGTGATTTGTTATCAGCCAGGCGAGAGAGCGCCGCAGACATGTTAACCCCTTCGAGTGCCGCCGGAAGTTCCGACGAACCCGGCTTGATGCTGAACTTATGGGTACCTTCCATCCCGTAAGAACCAGCAGCTACGACTGATTTTCTGACTGTCATGCGAGGCTTTACCCAGCGCAGCAAAACCGCGGCAAGTTGGTTCACATTGACAGGCTTGGAGATGTAATCATCCATGCCCGCATCCAGGGCTTTCTTGCGGTCGCCTTTCATGGCATTGGCCGTCATGGCAATGATCGGTAGGTGTGGCACATTTTCCAGCTGTTCGTCGCGGATGCGCCGGGTGGCTTCGTAGCCATCGATCCCGGGCATCTGAATATCCATTAATACCGCATCATATTGCTCTGACAGGTTCCCCGCGAGAGAAGATCGGATCATGTCCAGCGCCGTTTCACCGTCATTGGCAAGCGCGACTTCCAAACCCATATTTTGCATGATTTCAGAGGCTACCAGCCGGTTGATCTGGTTATCCTCCACCAGCAAAATATGTCCTGCGCGTAGTTTTTCCAGCATTTCGGCAGAAATGGCTGGCTCGTTATCTCCATTCAGCAGGAGGGAAGTTCCTGCTGAATCACCTTCAGGCTGTAATATCTCGATCTCCAGCACCTGGCTGATGGCATGAATAAGCTGTGAATGTGTAAACGGCTTGGATAGGATAGCGTCCAGGCTGAGGTTCTCCGCCAGGGGCAGCACTTCCACGGCATTTCCCATCAAAATGATCGGGGTGTTCGCGGATAAATTAGATTGCTTCATCCGGGATACGGCATCCAGACCGCTCAAACCGCCGCGCAGGTTCAAATCTATAAAGATCATCCCGACACGTGCCATGTGGGAAGGTGTTTCCGGGTCGGTTTGCGCCAATATTTCCAGCCCGGCTTCTACTGAATATGCTGCAGAGACCCGGGCGTTATGGAATTCCAGCGCGCTGCGGAGCGCATCCAACGCGTCGGGATTATCTTCCACAACCAGCAGGTGCATGCCTGCCAACGCAGGAAGCCGGGGCAGGGGTTCAGCCGGCTTTGCAGGCTCATTTTTGGGGTTTTGCAGGGCAAATGGCAGCGTAAAGGTGAATATGCTGCCGCGGCCTGGCTGGCTTTCAACACGGATATCGCCACCCATGATTTGAACCAGGCGGCGGCTGATGCTTAGCCCTAACCCGGTGCCGCCGTATTTGCGGGTGGTGGAGCTGTCGGCCTGGGTGAAAGGTTTGAAAAGAAGACCGAGTTGATCCACGGAAAGACCGATGCCGGTATCTTTGACAGAGAATTCGAGCAAGGCGCGTGTGCTGGTTTCTTCCTGCTGCGCGCTCACAGGGCGCTGCGCGAGGCTTGTCTTGAGAAGGACCGTCCCAACCTCGGTAAATTTGATGGCGTTCCCCACCAGGTTCAGCAATACCTGTCCCAGCCGGGCAGGATCGCCCACCAAGTGGCGGGGAATGTCTGGCGCAGTGTCAAAAACCAGTTCCAGCTTTTTCTCATGGGCCCGGCTTGCCAGGTTGCCGGTCAGCCTGGCAAGTTCAGCATCCAGGCTGAAGCTGATCTCTTCCAATTGAAGCATGCCTGATTCGATTTTTGAAAAATCGAGAATATCGCTGATGACGCTCAGCAGTGATTCGCCTGAAATCTGAAGGTTGTGGAGGTAGGAGCGCTGTTTTTCGGTCAAGCCGGTTCGGCCAAGCAATTGGGCATTCCCCAAGACACCGTTCAGCGGTGTGCGGATTTCGTGGCTCATGACCGCCAGGAAATCACTCTTAGCACGGTTGGCAGCTTCGGCCTGCTCCTTGGCGATCACCAGTTCGGCAGTGCGCTGATTGACAAGTACTTCCAGATGTTCACGATACAACAGTAATTCGGCCTCAGCCCTTTTTTGTTCGGTGATATCCCGTGCGATCGAGGATATACCCACGATTCGGCCTGAAGATGTTTTTATCGCCGAAATACTGCCCGAAACATCCAACTCGCGCCCATCCTTTCTCAGGCGCTTTGTTTCGAAATGGCTGATACGCTCTCCGAGCTTGATCCGGTTCAGAATTTGAGCTAGATCATCCTCCTGTCCAATGGGAGACAGGATTGAAATTGGCTGCCCGATGGCTTCGCTGGCGCTATAACCATATAACGTTTCCGCGCCACCGTTCCAACTTGTAATTACGCCATCCAGCGTCCTGCCAATGATGGCATCATCGCTCGATTCGACAATGGCAGCCAGGCGTAAAAGCGTTTCTTCATTGCGCTTGCGTTCGGTCAGGTCCTGGAAAACGCCAATCGCGCTGGTGACTTTGCCGTGTTCGTCCCGCTGCGGTAAGGAGACATCACTGATCCAGCGCTCTTCGCCATTGCGCAAGCGGATACGCATATCACTGCCCCAATGCCCAATTTCGCCCGATAAAAACTTGGCCTGTAATTGTTCGAGGGTCAGACCAAGATGGTCAACTTCCCAGACCTTATTTTCCAGAACGCTTTCTTTCAGGATATCGGGTGAAAACTCCTCGGCCATGTAACCGGTCAACTTATAAATATTCTCTCCCAAAAAGGTGAATCGCCGGTCGGAATAATCGATCACATACGGCACCAAACCCGCCGCAGTGATGGCGCCGCGATAGCGTTCCTCGCTCTCATGCAATGCATCCTCGGCATGCTTGCGATCGGTGATATCGCGCGCCGCGACAACAATGGACTGGACATCCGGGTTACCTAATAAATTTTGAGCGGATGTTTCGATCCAACGCCAGGAGCCATCCTTGTGCCGGATGCGATATTCGGTTCTTTGAGTCAATTCCTGGTTTTTCAGCAGGTTTGCCCACCAGATACGCAAGGATGGCGCATCGTCAGGGTGCACAGTCTCAAAGCCGCTGCGTCCAATTCGTTCTTCATCTGTAAAACCGTTGATGCGGATGTAGGAAGGACTGCGATATCGAACCGTAGCATCTGCGTCGCTGAACAGGATGCCATCATTACTCTGTTCAACCACCGCCCGGAATTTGGCTTCACTCTTGCGCAGCGAATCTTCGGCCTGTTTACGCAAGGTAATATCCTGGATGAATCCGATATTTGCCGGGCCATCCGCCAGATTAATACGCGTAACAGCCACAAGCAATTGAATCTCTGTGCCATCCTTGCGTAACCCGGTCAATTCATACTGGGCTTCATTGGGATATGCGCCCCACAGGGCAGGTGTCTCGGATCGCTGAGTCTGGCGGCTAAGCGCTTGTTCGCGATCCCCGGGTGCAACCCGATCCAAAGTCGGGCTGCCGATCAACTCAGCGGCGCTTTCAAAACCATGCATACTCACATAGACCGGGTTTGCATACAGCAATTTTCCATCCCGGCCAATGGAAATTGCAATGGGCGCGTTCTCGATAATAGACCGAAAGCGTATTTCACTCTGGCGAAGTGCTTCATCAGCCTGCTTGCGTTCGCTGATGTCGCGCGCGATGTTCATGACGGCCGGACGGCCTTCGTATTGCACGATTTGAACAGTCATTTCGACATAAACTGGATGGCCGTCTTTGTGGCGCAACACTGTTTCAAAAACAGTCACACCATGGGCCATGATTTCTGCCTGCCGCAGGGAGGCCTGCTCCGGGGTAATCTCCTGTTCAAGCTGATCCGGCGTAAACTGGAGCATTTCTTCCCGGGTGTAACCAATCATGTTGTGCGCTGCGGGGTTCAGCTCGAGAAAAGTTCCGGGGCGGCCATTCGGGCCTATTCCAAATATGGCAATACCATCCCGGTTGACCTGGAATAATTCGCGGTAATTCTTTTCGCTTTGTTTCAGGGCTTCTTCGGCGCGCTTGCGTTCTTCAAGCTCTTCTTGAACTTCATAATACAAACGCGCGTTTTCAAGCGCGCTGGAAACCTGGGCCGCGATGGTCGTCAACAATTCAAGATGGTGATCGGTGTAGACATTTACGCGCTCGTAATCCTGCAGCGCGATCACCCCAACGACTTCAACATCTTTATAGATTGGTACGCCAATATAGGAAAGCGCAGGCTTGCCATGGCGGGTGATCCCCAGCCTGGCGCGGGTTTGGTCCATATCCGGGCCAGAAAAGACCGGCTCATTATGCCGGATAATATAATCCGTAACCCCATCCCCCAATGGACGTTCAACGCCAAATTGCCGTACACCCTCCTTGGTATATACCTGGAAAATGATATTTTGGCGTTCTTTATCATACAACGTGATATAGAGGTTGCGGTTATCGAGAATTTTTCCAATCTCTTCAAAGACACTTTCAAGGATATCGGACGGGCTGGCCAGTTTATTCAGCTTCTGCCCGATCTGGTTGAGCACAGCCAGCTCGGCGTTGCGCATTTTAACCGCGTCTTCTGCCTTTCTTCGTTCAGTGATGTCGGTAATAAAGCCTTCGTACCACAGGATGTTCCCTTGTGCATCTTTAACGGTTCGGGCAGTCGTTTGAGTCCAGATAATTGTTTGGTCTTTGCGGTAGTTTTCACCAATAAATTCGATGACTTCGCCATTCTCGGCCAGAATACTTTGAAACCCCTGCCTGTCAGAGGAGTTCACGTATATCTGAGAGGCAATATCTGTAATACTTGAAAGCATTTCTTCCGGCGAGGTATAACCATAGATGCGCGCCATGGCCGGGTTGACTCTGCGGAAGTGGCCGGCTGGTATCGATTGAAAAACCCCATTGGGCGCATTTTCAAAAATTGCGCGGTAGTCAGCTTCGGCTATCCGCAGTGCATCCTCTGCGCGCCTGCGTTCGGTAATATCGGTGAGCATGGCAAAGCTGCCTCCAACTCTGCCATGCTCATCAAGGATGGATGTGGCTGAGACAATCGTCCACAGCCGGCTGCCATCCTGGCGCCGGAAGCAGCGTTCATAGACCGCGTTTTGGCCCTGCTCACGCAATAGCATTTGTGTCCGGTGATCTGCAATATCTTCCTCAAAGAGCAGCGATTCGAGTTTTTTTCCGAGAAGTTCTTCTTTTGTGTACCCAAGCATGACAGCCATTCGCTGATTGACGAGCGTAATGCGAACATCCTGGTCAACAAAGTAAATGCCCTCATTCGTTGTTTCCACCACACGCCTATACCTGGCCTCACTCTGGTTAAGTGCATCTTCGGCGCGCTTGCGTTCAATCGCGATGGTTGCCAGGTTCACTATTTGTTCAATGACGGGTATGTGTGGGGTGATATCGTTGCGCGCGAGAATAACCAATCCGCCCAGATGGGCCTCTTTATGAATGAAACCCATACCATAGATTTTTTCCACGCCCAGGAGCTTTTCGATCATCAGACAGGCTGTTTTGGGAATCGTACGGGTCATGAGTGCGTACAGTCCACCTTCAAAGACGCCCAGTTTGCCCGACCAGTAAACTTTCAAATCCTCTTCCGCGATTGCATCCAGCGGGAATTCTTTTTGCCAGGGATCAAAACCGATCACCGTTAGTATTTTTTCAAAGGGAATATCCAGCCCATGAAAAGAGCTCATGAGTAAATTGCCGTGTTCTTCATCCAGGATCGAAGTTGCGGTAATTCCATCCCCGATCAGCTCCCTGGTTTTCTCGGAAACCAGGCTGTAGATATCCCTCATTTCAGATGGGTGCAGCAGAAAATCCTGCACTTCGGCGATGATACGGTTATGAATTTCTTCGCGCTCGTGCTCAGCAAGTTCAAGCCGGGTTGTCATCAGCGCGCGTTCCAAATTGGATACCAGCAGGCTGACGGCCAGCGCTGAGACAATCACCAGCAGGCTGGCCACAAATACATCCGTCCAATCTCCGGGGGTGATGGGTTGAATTACGAACACGCCATAGGTTTGCCCCATCACCAGCCAGGCAAAAGATAAAAGAGTCAACAGTGTCGCCAGGAATAACCCGGGCCTGCGCCCCGTCAGCCCGGCCCAGATAATCACAGCCGGGTAAACCATGAGCACATAATCGTGGATACCCTGCCCGGTGCTGGCAAACAAAGTGGTAAACAAAATACTGATGAAAACAAATGCGTAACTGGTGGCGGTTAATTTTTTCGCAAGCAGGAACCCGAGTGGAATTAGTTGCAGGATACTTCCAACCACCAGTAAGTTAGTCAGGAGCGGGTCTCCCCAGCTTAGATTTAAAATGAGACTGATCAGACTGACTACCCAGTACATCAGGATCGGAATCAGCAGAATGCGGGCTTTGCCCCGTTTTACCTCATCCTGATACATTTCCAGGGAATACCAATATTTCAATTTTGAGGATTTCATCATTGTACCTGCCCAGCTGTCTACCCGGCTTCGTTAATCGTTTCCTCTGGCTGACTGCCAGTTTTACAATTCCATTCCAAAGAGATTTAAAGCATGCTCCTCACCCTGCAGCGTCACCAGACCCTGTGAGCGCATACCGATCTTTTCAAGCACACGGATCGAGGCAGTATTTACCTGATCGGTTATGCCCAGTAATTTCCGCAACCCCAGCCTCTGCCGGGCGTAATCTCTAACCCCCAGGGCAGATTCGGTGGCGTAGCCCTGTGACCAGAAACGCTCCAGATAAGCATAGCCCAGGTCTACATCCGGCAGACCTTCGCGTTTGATCAACCCGCATATCCCGATGCTCTCCCCGGTGGCGGCCAACTGCACCCGCCACAAACCGAATTCATTGAGTTCATAGCTGGAAAGTGGCCCCTTCAGCAGGTAATTTTCAGCATCTTCCAGATTCCGCACACCGCGGTCGCCGATAAACCGGAGAAAAGCCGGTTCATTTAATATTTCGAGGATGAAAGGCGCATCTTCCAGGCTCAGGGTGGAGAGGATCAAGCGCGGAGTTCTAAGGATGATTTCAGTCATGCTGTCTTCTCGATTAGACCTCTTGCGAAAGTGATTGTGTCTGGGCGAAAACGTACCGTAGCAGCGACTCGCGAAGCGCCCTGCGGGTCAGTCGCTTTTGACCTCTTTTGCATCGCACCGAACGGCTAACCCGCAGGGCGCTTCGCGAGCTGTCACTACAAGAACGTTTTTTACGTTATGCAAGAGGTCTATTATAGTGTATTGACTATCCAGTGCATTTTCTGAAAAGATTTGTTAATTTCTAAAATAAGTTTTTTACCGGGCTTTTCAATGCAATAGAGTGATCCGAAGGAGATCAGGATCAGCAGAAGAACATAAATATAGAAACTGCCATCTGGAATAATTTTTATCAATCCTGCGATGTGGGTTAAGATATGTTCCCGGTATAGTGTTTCGATAGGTTGTTGCAGAATGTATAGTGAATAGCTTATTTCGCCTAATTTTTCTAAAAAAGGTAAGGCCATCGCCCTGGTGATAAAGCTTTGTGAATATGCCAACCCCAAAATCAACAACAAATAAGGTAATGAATTGAAACTGGCACCGTATACAAGCGGGAACCCCGCGATGCTTTGAAGGTTGTCAGGATATTGAAGGATCAGAAAATTTATTGCAATAGCGCCAATCAACGCAAACAATGGTAGATAGCCAGGCTTATTAAACCATTCCGGCCGGCTTGCATACAAATAACCACCAGCCATCCCAAGGATGAAACTACATAAGTGAGGTAACGGAAAGTAATAAATGAGATCGTGAGAAGGCGAGGGAAATCCTGTATAAAAATCAGCGCTCATCAAGTTTGAGATAATAGCCTGTGTAAATACATAAAATACCAGGGCAATCAGGCCAAATTTCTGCCAGGATAGATTATTTTTCTGGATGGCGGACAATATAAATGGAAAAATAAAAAAGAAAAAGGCTTGCACAGAAAGTGACCAGGCCGGAGAATTAATCGATAACGGGTAAGGTGGGAACCAGGCCTGTAGAAATGTAAGATTAAGGAAAAGAGCGGTAATACTGACAGAACCTGAAAGTAAGGCTGATAGGAAAAGCGCCACCATATAGACCGGAACAATCCTGGCTATTCGGGATACATAATAATCTCTAAGGTTGGCTATATTCCTTTTTATATGTGAAACTGTCAAAACAAAGCCCGATAATACATAAAATAAGGAAAACATTCGCGGACCATTAAAGACAAACAGATGAAAGGTTTTTGAAAGCCAGATACCTTGACCATAATGATAGAAAATCACACTCAATGCAGCTAAAAAACGTAAAAATTGAAAAGAGTCGACTCTTTTCATTACTTGATACCTGGGAACAACAAGGATGCCAGATTGCCGTTCCGTATACCAAAAAGAAATCGCCCAAAAGCCATGGAAAGGGAAAAAGCGTGATGTATTACCATTTCACTGCCTTGAACACTTCCATGACAGCCAGCGCTGTCAGGTCAAGCTGCAAGGGTGTGATGGAAACATAGCCAGCCGTCAGTGCCCCAAAATCGGTGCCTTCTTCATCCACGCCGGTTGGAAATTCGCCGCCGATCCAGTAATACGGCCGGCCGCGCGGGTCGGTGCGCGCATCCAGGGCATCGCGGTAGACCCTCAACCCCTGACGGGTAAGCATCACACCCCTGATCTGCGTCTCGGGAATAGCGGGAACATTGATGTTCAAAAGAACCCCCGCTGGCAGTAATCCGCAGGTCAAAATATCCGCGGAAATATCGCCGGCAAGCAGGCGCTTCACAACGCGCGCAGCGACCATGGCGGCCGGGCTGTAATCCAATTCACCCTGTCCGGGTTTGGAATCAAGTGAAACGGCCACGCCTGGCACACCCGCAATAACAGCTTCCATGGCTGCCGTGACGGTGCCTGAATATGTGACATCATGCCCGATGTTGGCGTTCGGGTTGATACCCGAAACCACCAGGTCAATCTTCTTCTCCACCACTCCCAGCAAAGCCAGCGCCACGCAGTCACTGGGGGCGCCGTCGCTGGCCAGGGCCAGGCTGCCATCCGCCAGTTTGACTTCTTTGACGCGCAGCGGACGTTCCATGGTCTTGACATGCCCAGAGGCGCTCCAGTTATGATCGGGCGCCAGAACCGTCACCTCACCAAGCGCGCGCATGCTCTGCGCCAACGCCAACAGACCAGGCGCCTGGACTCCATCATCATTTGTCACCAGGATGTGCATGCTGCCTCCGATACATGAATTATACACATAATGTCTTAACCGTGATTAGAAGGATTGAAGGATGTACAGGCTTACAAGCTTGAACAGCTTATTCACAGCGCATAATTTGGCGGCCTGGCTGGTATATAATCTCCCCATGTTCACCCACCGCAACTTCATACCAGGCTGGGCTCTTGTAATCAGCCTGTTCCTGCTGACCGCCTGCCAGGCAGCCACCACCCAGACCCCGAACGTGCCCGGCTTCTTCTATTTACTGTCCCCGCTTGGACAAAACCCGGCCATTCTGGTAGCGGATCATCCCGGAGATGCGGCGCGCCTGAGCATCCCGCTCAACCCGCCCGCCGATTGCACACTATTCGCGCTGCGCCCCGCCCCGCACGGGCGCTGGATCGCGGTTGAATGGGAATGTTCCTTCGGCCCGGCGGTGGAACTGTTCGATACCGCCAATGGCAATTCACATTTCGCACTCTCCGACCCGACCATCGACAGCCGCTTCCTGGCCTGGCAGCCAGATGGCAGCGCTATTTATCTGAAAATCGGCACACTTTCGGTGCCGCAAACCCTGCGGGTGGATGTCGAAACCAGTAAAGCGCTTGAGTTGCCGGTTTCGCCCTTTGCCTATGATCTGACAGCCTCGCCCGACGGCAGCCGCGTGCTGTACTCGCTCACCAAGGGCATCGGCTTTGGCTCCGAGACCTGGCTGGCCGGGCCGGATGGACAGAACCCATCCCAACTGTTGGTGGATGCCGGCAACATCACCGCCCTGGCAAATTATTCTCCCGATGGCAGCCAGGTGGCTTATATCCGCTTTCCTGATAACCAGCAGGCAACACCCCCCGGCGAGTTGTGGGTCATGGATGCGCAAGGCTTCAAACCACGTAAGCTGGCCGAAGCCGATGCCGGGCGTGGGTTTGCGCCTGTCTGGTCACCGGACGGCTCCAAAATCGCTTTTATTGGGCGTGCCAGCCCGGACAAACCAGATGCGTTGACACTGAATATTTACGATCTAAAAACCTCCAACCTGACCACGGTATACCCGGCAGCGGGCACTGCGCCGGGTACGCAGCCAGCCTGGGCGCCGGATGGCAGCGCCATCGCCTTCAGTGATACGCCCCAACCCACAGGGCAGGTGCCCACAGGGCAGGTGCCCACAGGGCAGGTGCCTACAGGGCACATGAATCAGCCGGGCAGTGATACAATCAATGTATGGTTTTACGAAATTTCCAGTGGGCATGTCAGTAAACTGGTAAGCGGCGCGTGTTGCGCTGGGTGGATCCGTTGATGAGAAAACAATTCTTGCTGCTCCTATCCATTTTTCTAATTATCAGCGCCTGTACGCCTGCCTCGCGGCCGGCAGTTATGCCGTTCCTGGTCACCCTTACCACCCCGCCGCCGGATTTTCCAACGGTTGTCAACACGGCGCCTGTCGTGGCGGCAAGTAAAACCACCAGCCTCCAGCCTTCCACATCCGCCGAAACCTCCGTTCCAAACCTGACCGCCACATACACAGCCGTGGCGGACACCCCCATCCCAGCCACATACACCGCCGTGGTGGACACCCCCATCCCAGCCACATACCCTGCGGGCACAGCCATCGCAGAAACGGCTACAGCCGCCCTGCCCAGCCCCACTGAATGGAAAGTACCCATAAGTTCTGTAACATACATCCCGTATGTAGCCACACCCACCGAAACACTTCTCCCGCCACTTGATCTACCCACCGAACAGTCCAGACCGCCAGCCCAGCTGCCCTGGACCGGACTGCCAACCTATCCGGCCGATTCGGATGAAGGCATTTTGTTCCGCGTAGACTATGATCCAGACGTCTGGGCCCAGACCACCGGAAATTTTGGTGATATCGTGTTGGCCAACCGGCAGATTCCGTACTGCACGATCACGCCCTGGACAGGGCGCGGCCTGCCGGTGGAATACAAGGTGACGCACGAATTCCGCAACATCGGCTCGGCCTCCTTTGACGTCAACACGGTCACGGATCTGGGCGCGCTCAAATTTGTCAGTTATGTGGGCGGCGATCATCACGTTCTGACCGGTTTTCAGGTCACCTTCGATGCGCAGCCTGACGCCTGCCTGCCGGCGGCCGAAACGGTCTTTGGCACGCTGCGTTCGTACGCCGCCATCCCGACTCTCACCCCCACCGCCCGCCCAACCCCATGAAGAACACATCTCTCCCGCGCTGGTTGACAAGATTGGGGCTGCTGCTGGGAGCGGCTTTACTTTTGGCTGCCTGGCAGTACCTGCCGCAAGCGGCATCCGCCCACCCGGCTGCAGCCGCTGCGCCCTTCCTCTACCCGCCTTTTTACGGACGCGCCTCCGAAGAATCGATCTTCGATCACAGCAGCCCCACCTACGACACCAGCGATAACAAGATCGTCACCTACCAGGGTGAAACGCTCACCAAAGCCTGCCCCAAACCGGCCCCAACCGGGTTTCAGCCGCCCAACGGATTATGCGACTATGGCTACGGGGCATTCTGGAGCTACCGGCTGGGCACCTATATTTTCTACAACGGGCATGACGGCATCGATTACGGCATCAGCTACCGGCCGGTGCTGGCCGCCGCCGATGCCAGCCAGGTGATGTACGCTGGCTGGTATAACCCGCAGGATCACCGCAGCAACCTGGGGATTTTCGTCCGCCTGCACCACGCCAACCCGCAGGGCACAGGCGGCATGGATACCTGGTACGGGCATCTGAGCGCGCTGGCGGTACAGTCCTGCACCGGCCAAGCGTGCGCGTCCATCCAGCATGGGGATGTGATCGCCACCAGCGGCACCACCGGCAACTCGTCCGGGCCGCACCTGCACTTCCGCCTGACGGATGCGCTCGGCCGGGTGCTCGATCCCTATGGCTGGGCCGGAACCGCCGGTCAGGACCCCTGGCCGTACGATCTGCAGTATTCCTTATGGATGCAATACCCGAATATCAGCGCCTCCAGCGGCAATGTCTATCCTTCTGGCGGATCATTGAGCGAGCCAGCCGCGCCAGCCACCGGCTTCCTGGTCGATGACCTCAGCCCGACCTTCAGCCAGACGCCGGATAACTGCTGGAACGTGATCAATACCAGCGCCGCCAACAGTCAGAACAGCCGCATGCTGGTCAGCCAGCCGGTCACCACCGGCACGGACACCTGCAAAGCCCGCTGGACGCTGCCAGACGGCGCGGGCGCGGGACAGTTCGGGGTTTATGTGCGCATCCCGGTCGTGCACGCCACCAGTGAAGGCGCTCTGTATACCATCCTGCACAATGGCCGCAGTGAAACGCGCGTGTTGAACCAGGCTGTCTTCCCCAACCCGACTGTGCCAGATGGCTGGGTTTACCTGGGCAGATTTTATTTCGATGGCGCCAGCCCCGAATATGTGCAATTGGGCAATAAGACCCAGGATATGACCACCGCCGCGAGTGCGTTGGAACTGGCCGCGGACGCGGTACGCTTCGTGCCGCTGCTTTCCGGCACGGCAGTGCCAACCGATACAGCCACCGTCACGCTGACCGCCAGCATCACGCCCACTCCAACCATCACAAATACACCGACCATCACGCTGACGCCCACGGTTACGCGCACGTCGACCATTACACTCACGCCCACTATTACAAAAACCCCCACCCCTAGCCAGACGCCCTCCCCAACCCGCACGCCGACTTCCACGCCGGTCATCAAGCCCAGCGCCACGCGCTGGCCGACCGCCACACCGCCTTATACCCAGATCAAAGTATATTTTGCGAATTCCAACCATCTGGCCGTTGGGATTCCACCTTACGAAGTTGCCCGCAGCCGCTATGTGGCTTCCAATCTGGATCTGCGCCGGGCCGTGCTGGATGCCTATTTCAAAGGCCCGGGCGCCACCGAGCTGTATTATTACGGCGACACAGCCCTCTACAACGGCTTTACAGGCTACAGCAGCTTCGCTTTTAGCAATGGTGTGGCCAGCATTAGCCTGGCGGGCAAATGCCAGCCAGCCCAGATAAATTTTTCTGTCGCCCAACTGCTGTTCCTGAACCTGAAGCAGTTCCCCGAAGTACAGGCGGTCAAGCTGTATGACGCCAACGGACAGACTCAGAACCCGGACGGTCCGGGCAACTCCGCGCCAGCCTGTTTGGGTCTCAGCCCCACGCCAACGCCTACCTCTACCCTGCCGACAACAGATACACCCATCCCCATGCTGATCCCTACCTTCACGCCAACCCCAACGGCTACGCTGTTCATTTCGCCCACCCCGACCTACGCCACGCTCACCCCATTCGGCCCGACCGGCACCGCCACGCGTTGGCCGACCCTGACCCCGCGTCCCAGCGACACACGCTGGCCCACTGCCACCACCAAACCGTAATCTCATTCTTCCTTTGCTACTACTCACGGGTTACTTAATTGTTGGTAATGACCTATCCTCGCTAAAAACGTGCGAGGTAAACCATCGATTTTCTTACATCCGCGGAACAAAGTCGGAAAAAATGTAACTGCCCACTATTCGATTTTACGGCCCAAGATCATACAGATATAAATTGACCAGTGTGCCCGGTTGGCTGAATTCACGCCGTTTCACCCCCATGCCATTCGCCGCCGCTAAAATAGCTTCGCGATCCTGAACATACTCAGGGTCGGTCATGTGGCTGAATAAAAGCCAGGCGCGTTGATTGCCAGCCAGTTTTTTCACCTCGGCCGCGTAATTCTGCCGGTCAAGGTGCAAGTCCGTCCCATTCACAACCGGAGCATCCGTGAACTTATATTTGGGGGCGTAGTACCGAAAGGCCGGGATGGCCATTCGGTAGAGGTAAATGCCATCGCCCGGACGGTAGTTGGCTTGCAGGTAAGCCATGGTTGGAGCGATGTTCTCGGTCATTTTGGGGGCAATAGCCTGATCGACTGCCAGCGTCGATGGGCCATACGCCAGAACCCCCGCCAGCAGCAGCGCGGCGGCCGTGCCGAGATGCAGCTTCGCGGTAAAAGCGGCTGACTCGCGGGGCGCTGTGCGAGTCGCAGCTACGCGCAACGTCTCCAGCCCCTCACCCGCGCAAATCAGCAGCCCGGGCAGGGCAAACAGCCCCATGCGCCCGCCAAAGGGATATTTCTGCAGAGATGAAGCCGCCAGGGTCAGAGCCAGTGAAATCGCGAACATCCAGACCCACCCACCTACCCACAGGGTACATACAGGGCCGCTACGCGTGTCGCGCCAGAAGAGCGAGACCAACCCGATCAGGAAGAGAGCCAGCATGGCAAAGCTGGGCCATCCGCCCTGCAACCCGCCGGGAATAACAAAAAGTCCCGCCAGGCTGTCGAAAGCCCAGGCGGGCGCGGCGGCGGAAAGCGGCATGAAGTAGTCGGCCCAGAAGCCCGTCAGGTAGCTGTTGGAAGCCAGCCCCCGGTATTGGATCAGGTACAGCGCCGCGAAGTTCAGCATCCAGAAGCCGGCGGCCAGCCCGTAAAGCAGGGCCTGACGACGGTCTTTTTTCAGCCAGGCCTGCGCGATCAGAACAGACCCGATCCCGGCCAGCACAAAGACGGCCGGGTGCGAACACCAGATGGCCAGCGCCCCCAGCCCGGCCAACAGCCAGACATCTTTCCCACCTACAGGGCACTTTGCGCAGGGCGCTGCGCGCAGCAAGCGCATGCTGAACAGGTAAAGCAGCAGCGCGATGGTCATATCCAACTCGTATTGCTTGACCTGCGCGGCGTAAGAGATAACATACCCGCTCACGGCCAGCAGGAGCAAGGCAAACAGGGCCCCGACCGGCTTGACTAACTGGCGGGCCAGCACCCAGAAGACAGGCAGCGCCAGGCAGCCCGCCAGAAAGGGCAGCAGCCGCAGGCTGTATTCGTGATTTCCGAGCACGGTTTGAATGGCTTTGACCAACCACAAAAAACCGAGGGGCGCGCCCTGGTCATAATCCAGTGGGTGCGCGAGCCCGGCGAAATTGCGGTTGGTGATGTTGAGCGCCAGCATGGCTTCATCCAGCCAGAAAGACAGGTTGAGGGTATATTGGCGCAGGCGTAGAAAAATGCCAGCCCCAATCACCAACCAGGCGGCCGCATCGACAAGGCTGGAATGATGGAAGTCTGGACTATGATTTATGCGATTGAATGATTTTGTGATTAGCGCATTTAAAACCATGAAATAATCCCGGTTCTTGATGGAAAGCACCCGCGATTTGCTCCCGGCTTTGCCATAGCACACGATTAGCTTGGCAAATCGCAGGGCAAGTGTAAGTTCAGTATTGTTCCGGTTTATCCTGCAGGTGATAGATCAGGGTGATGGATGTCAAGATTAGCATCAGGAGCGGCAGGCTGTTGGAAAGGAAATCCGGGCGGTACTTGAACGGGAACAGGGTGGCCGAGTACCCAAAAGCGCCCACCAGTACTGAGAATGAAAAGAAAATTCTTTTCACGGTGGAGCGCGGCAGGCTAAGGCTGCCATAGGCCAGCGCCATGGGAGCCGCCAGCAGGGACAGTTTGTAATCGTTGCTGATCGCCGGGATGATCAGCGAACCAACGGTGCAGGCCAGCAGCAGGCCCGTATTCAAACTGCGTTCCCGGCGCAGATAAGCCGACGCCAGGATGGACAGGAAACAAATCGCGAAGTACAACAGCAGCAGATTGCTGACCAGATTGGCATGTTGATTCAACCAGGCTGCCTGGTCAGGGGGGAAGGTACCCAGTGTGCCCTGCCCCAAGTTATAAATATAGGCCTTGATCGAATGGTTACCAACCCAGGTCAGCGCATCCGGGGTGTTGATCTGGGAAAGGGTGGCCTGCACAAAGTCGTAAAAAGTCTGCGGCCCAAGGATGAACAACAACGCAAAGTTAAACAGCCCCAATCCCAGCATGCGCAGGATGTTATTTTTCCAGTCACGCCAATCCCTGACCAGCATGACGATAAAGATAAGCGGGAAGGTTTTCAACTGCACTGCGATGGAGAAAAACAGGTAGGCAAACCAGCGGTATTCGGAATGATAATGAAACAGATAGACAGCCGCCAGAACCAGCAGCAACACCAGCAGGTTGAACTGGCCGCGTTCCAATTCAAACAAGAACCCGTAAGAAAACAGCCCGCTGACAAAAAACAGCCAGACAATTGAAAGGTTCTTGCGAGGCACAAGCACAATCGGCAGAATTAGCGTGGTCAGAAAATAAGAAGCCAGCCCAACCAGCGTCACCAGCAGGTAAGCCTCCGGTTGGACAAACAATGTCAGCGGCGCAAAAACAATCCCGTAGAGTGGCGGGTAGTAGATCAGGTAATCCTTGTACAGCGAAGTGCCGTTGACCACCCATTCACGCACCACACCCAGGATGGTTTTCAAATCACGTCCCAACCCTGCCTCATCCGGCAGGTAGCGGTAAAAATATTGGAACTGAAGCCGCTCATTAAAAAAAGTGGGGATGATAAAAAACCAGATAAAGGCTGCCAGGAAACCCGCCAGCAGGAGCAGTACCGCAGCATTTTCCTGTAATAACCCGTAGGGCACACGCTCCATCAAGAAATTCAGGGGTTTTTGAGGCTCACCGGTGTGAACTGGTTTGACGGTCAGCCAGGCGCCCAGCAGGAAAAGGCCAAATCCAGCCAGCGCGCCCAGGAATTGAGCGGCGTGGATGCCTTTGCTTCCAATCCCCACCAGGTCAGCGCCCAGCGAAACGAGCACGGCCAATAATCCGGCAGCCATCAGCAGCCGGCTCATGGTTTTAAGCAGCATTAATCAATCTCCTGAGCCATTTTGTAAATTTCTCGCCGCATCCAGCCTGATTTTCGCGCCAGGTCGGAAGCCAATTCCTTGGCCTGCCGGCCGCTCTCAAGCTCGTGCTGAATTTCAGCACGCAGCCGGGTTTCAGTCCACTGCGCATCCGCCTGCGGAACGTAGCCGCCCACCACCAGCACAAATTCACCGCGCGGTTCATTCAAAGAAAAATGGGCGCTCACCTGGCTGAGCGCACCGCGCACCACCTGTTCATAGATCTTAGTCAGTTCGCGCGCCGCGGCCGCCGGCCGGTCACCCAGGAAAATTTGCAGGTCGGCCAGCGAATCCAGCAGGCGGTGCGGACTCTCAAGGAAGATCAACGTGTAGGGAAGCTGCCCGATTTGTTCACACAGCGCCCGGCGTTCGGCGGTTTTACGCGGCAGGTAACCCAGATAGAGAAACCCGTCGGTCGGCAAACCCGAAACCGCCAGGGCTGCCAGCGGGGCCGAAGGCCCGGGGATCGGACTGACGGTATGACCGGCCAGCAGCGCGGCTTTAACCAGTTCGTAGCCCGGGTCATTGATGGCGGGTGTGCCCGCATCCGAAACCAGGGCCACATCTCCCGCGCTCAAGGCAGTCAGGATTACATCCAGCTTGGATAGTTTATTGTGTTCGTAATAGCTGGTCAGCGGCGTGTGCAAATCGAAATGCGTCAGGAGCTGGCGCGTATGGCGCGTATCCTCGGCGGCGATCAAGGCCGCCTCGCGCAGGATGCGCACGGCGCGCGGTGACATATCTTCGAGATTGCCGATCGGAGTGGCGACGAGGTACAGGCTGCCCATGCGCGAATTGTAACCGAATCCGGGCAATCTGGTGCGATCGGGGTAGAATTGTACCTGTCATGCAAACAATTCTGCGCTTTCTCATACACGTTTTGATCATCATGCTGACCCTGGCGGGCTGCGCTCCAAACGCAATACCAGCCCCGGCGCTCGTGAACGCCACTTCAACGCCTGCCCCCACCCAGGTGCGGCCCCTGCCAACCGCCATGCCGGGCGGTCAGTCGATCGATTACCAGAATCTGCGTGTAAGTATGCTGCGGGCAGATATTACGGGAGGTTATGAAACCGAGTTTGGATACCGGCGCGAGCCAACCTCCGGCCTGGAATTTTTGTGGGTAAACATTCAGATTGAAAACACCAGCGCCAATCAACAAGCGCTGCCAGCCCTGGAACACTTCAGCGCAATCTACGCAACCAGCGAAGTTAAACCAGCTTACGGGCACCGCAAAGACCACCCGGACTATACCTCCCTGAAACCGGTCTTATATGCCGCCCAGCCCACAGGGCACATGAAAGTAGATGCCTGGCTGCGCTTCGATGTTCCAGCGGGCACAAATTTAGAGGATCTGCGTTTTGTCTACCTGCCGGACAGCCTGCGGGTCAATTTTGACTTCCCCACCAGCGGCTACAATTGGGCTGACCACCCGCAATTCTTCTGGCGCTGCGGGCAGTAAATAAGCAAAGATCTCCGAAGTCTAAAAAACTTCGGAGATCTTTTTATGCCTGCGCCTCGCGCTTGAACTGCGTCGATTTGCTTAGCAAATCGTAAAGCTGGTTGTACAGACCACCCTGCGCCAGCAGATCATCGTGCGTACCGCGCTCCACAATTCGGCCGCGATCCATGACCAGAATTTGATCCGCGGACAGAATGGTGCTTAAGCGATGAGCGATCACAATCGAGGTGCGCCCGGCCATTACGCGCTTGAGGGCTTCCTGGATCAGCGATTCCGATTCGCTGTCCAGGCTGCTGGTGGCCTCATCCAGCACCAGGATGCGCGGATTTTTGAGGATCACGCGCGCCAGGGCGATACGCTGCTTTTCACCGCCGCTCAGGCGGTAACCGCGCTCGCCTACCACAGTATCATAACCGCCAGACAACCCCATCACAAACTCATGGATGTTGGCCGCGCGCGCCGCCGCTTCAATCTCGGCCTGCGAGGCGTCCGACCGGGCATAAGTCAGGTTGGTGCGGATGGTGTCATGGAACAGGTAGTTTTCCTGGGTTACCATGCCAATCTGGGCGGAAAGTGAATCGAGGGTTACATCGCGCAGATCGCGCCCGTCGATGCGGATGATACCGCTGCTGGGGTCATACAAGCGCGGGATCAGGTAAGTAGCAGTGGTTTTGCCTGCCCCGGACGGCCCCACCAGGGCGATCAACTGCCCGGGCATGGCATGGAAACTGATGCCGCTCAATGCCACTTCGCGGGCCTGGGTGGGGGTTGCCACCAGTTCATCCTCCTCGTCGTCTTTGGCAGAGGGATCGGCCGTTTTATTCCCGGATTTGCCTTTGGCGGGTGAAGCGCTCATCACCGACCCCACATCTTCCATTTTGCCAAACCGCTTGACCTGGCTGAGCAGCTTGCTTTCGTCGATGCTGTAATTAAATGAAACATCCACAAATTCAAGCTCACCGCGCACATCTTTCAGTTCCAGCGCATCCGGTTTCTCAACGATATCCAGCGGCAGATCGATGATCTCAAACACGCGTTCAAAACTGACCATGCTGGTGCTGAAATCGACCGGCGCGCCGGCCAAGCCTTGCAGAGCCGCGTAAAGCTGCCCCAGATAGGAACCAAACGCCACAATTGCGCCGATCGTAAAAGTTCCCTGAATGACAAAGTAACCGCCCAGCCCGTACACCAGGGCAGTACCCACCGCGCTGACCAGCCCAATGATCACAAAAAAAGCGGTGCCCACCACCGCCCGCTCCACGCCCACATCACGCACATCCGAAGCCCGCTGGCGGAAGCGTTCCGTCTCTTCGCGCGTGCGTCCAAACAGCTTGACCAGCAGCGCCCCGCCAATGTTGAGCGTTTCGTTCATGTGCGCATTCATCAGCGCGTTGGTTTCCATGCCGTGCTGGGCAATCTCGCGCAGGCGGCCGCCCAACCGGCGGGCCGCGATGATAAAGAGCGGCATGATCAGCACGCTGACGATCGTCAACTGCCACTGCAGGCTGAGCATGACCGCCAGGATGGCGGCAGTCTGGATGAAATTGGTGATGATATTGACGATGGTGTTGCTGATGGCATTCTGCGCGCCTACCACATCGTTGTTCAGGCGGCTCATCAATTCGCCGATTTTTGTGTTGGTAAAAAAACGCAGGCTCATGTGCTGCAGTTTGGAAAATAGCGCCACCCGCAGATCAAAGATCACGCCTTCACCCACAGTCGCGTTCAGGCGGCGCTGGACAACGCCCACCGCCCCATTCACAGCCGGGATCAGCAGCAGGGCCAGTGAAAGCAGCAAAAGCCCATTCATATCCTTCGCAGGCAGCACATGATCAATTAGATTGCGGAAGATCAGCGGCGAAACCAGCGACAGGCCTGTGCTGACCAGGATGGCGAGCAACATGCCGCCCAAGTGATTCCAATACGGGCGGGCGTAGCCCAAAACGCGCAGCAGCAGTTCGCGGGTCACCCGGGCGGGTTTTTCTCCCGACGAACGGACATAAGTTGACCACATGTTATGCATCAAATTTGACTCCTCAGAAACAAACAATAGTAAGTGGCTGTATATATACGACCAATCCACGGATTTTGCAACCAGACTTCCGGGCAGGGTATTTTCAGGGCGCAGCCTGA
>CAIWAX010000017.1 GCA_903910795.1 uncultured Anaerolineae bacterium | reverse complement strand
GGAAGGCTTGATTACGCTGACCCCGCCCGGGCTGGATGAATTGATGGCTTTGATGAAAATAATGGATTTCATGGATGAAGGCGAGTATGATCATTACGTGCTGGATATGGCTCCCACCGGGCACGCTCTGCGCTTTTTGGAAACGCCTGCCATGGTGCGCGCCTGGTTTATTACTTTTTTCAAGCTGCTTCTCAAATACCAGGGTATCGCCTCGCTGAGCAAGGTGGCGGAGTTGCTGCGGCAGAAGTCAAAACAACTTCGCAAGGTGCAGCAAATCCTGTTGGATCCCGTCCAGTGCCAGTTTGTGGTTGTTTCGATTGCAGAAGCCATGGCAGTTTCAGAAACAAAGCGCCTTGTCACGCATCTGGCTCAGCTCAAAATCCCGTCTAATTTGGTGGTAACCAATTTGCTGGTGCCCGAAAACGACTGCCCATTTTGCCAGGCCATCCGTTTTGGTCAGCAAGACTGCCTCAAAGAAATCGAAGCTCTGCAACCCTGGTCAACCAGATTACAATTATCCCCCGAGCCAATCCAGGGTTATGGAAAATTATTACAAGTTGCAGAAAGGTTATACGGAGGCCAGCATGGATAATAAACCTGGTACTTTTGAAAACTTACTGTTAAATATACCGGATGAATTGATCGCGGGGATTTTTCAACAAGCCTGGGGCGCAGCCCAGGTTGAAGCCATTCAGCTTCTCAAAGAAAAAATGCTGCAAGCCATCCTGGAGCGCTCTTACGCTGCCAGTCCCGGATTTTTCAATCAGCCAGACGGCCATAGCGCGCCTGTCGTATTACCATCTGTCACTCCAGTATCCGCATCTGCCACTCCAGTATCCCCGCCTTCCATAGCAGTATCCGCACCTTCCATACCAGTATTGCACGGCGAGCCAGCCCCCAATGCCGGGATAAAGAGCCCGGTAACCGGCCCGCTGAAAGATGTTAAGAGTGATAAAGAAGCTGAGGATGCTGAGAGTATTCGCAAGGAAATAGAAAGCATTCGGCAAAAACTCAGCCAGAATGAACAGGCCTTGCAAAAGATTAAAACCCCGCCCGGGGCGCAGCCGGACCCCGCGCCTGTTGCCAGTCCTCTCCCGGCTGTCAGTCTTGCGGATGGGGCTGGCTACTATGTTTATTGCGTCAAAGCGATCGGTTCGGAGCCGCTGGTACTGCCAGCACAAGGGATCGACGATGCCTACCCGCTTTTCTTAATTTCAACCGGTACACTTCAGGCGATTGTCAGCCGGGTTTCGCTGGATGAATACGGGGAAAGCGCCCTGGATCTTAACCTGCATACCCCGGCCTGGTTGGAAGCAAAAGTGTACGCGCACCAGAATTTGCTTTCAGAATTATCCCAGGCTGGCAATATCGTTCCCATGCGATTCTGTACGATTTATCTGAGTGAAGAGCGTGTGCGCGCTATGCTGGATCTGTATAATGATACGTTTTTGAAGAGCATCGCGTATCTTTCCGGGAGACAGGAATGGGGTGTCAAGGCCTATTATGATCAGGCTCTCTTGACACATTATATCGAAACAAACGATGCAACCATCCAGGCTCTTAAAACCGATGAAACCGGCAAAACTGAAGGTCAGGCTTATTTCACCCGCAAGAAATTAGCCCAGACAATTCTGGATCAGGTTGAGCGCGCCAGCGATGCTTGCGCCCAAAACAGCCACAACCGGCTGTCTGCCTGTGCTGTAGCGGCCTGCTTGCTGCGAGTGCAGACCAAGGAAGCTTCGGGCCGTGAGGAAGAGATGGCTTTCAACGCTGCGTATCTCATTGAGAAAGAGAATATAGACCAGTTCAGGAGCGAGTTGGAAAAGCTGGGCGCAGAATATGGTGCGAGTGGCTTTTCATTTGATTTTACCGGTCCGTGGCCGCCCTATAACTTTGCCAATATCACACCAGAAGAGAGTCTTGACGAATGAATGAGCCCGTTTCAAAAGAAAAAAAGATTGTCCTGATCGACCTGTTGGATCGCATCCTCTTCAAGGGCGTTATCCTGATCGGGGATGTCACCATTTCGGTTGCCAATGTCGATCTGGTTTACCTGGGTTTAAAAGTAATGTTAACCTCAGTCGACAAGGCCGAAGAAATGCGCGCGCGCGCTGCCCAGGGCATGATTGGGTATGACAGGCCAATCCTGCCCGGCGGAAAGGCCAGGTTGGAATGATCTATTTGTATGCGATTATCGATTCGCCCGATCAGGATTTGCCTGACCAGGATGCTCTCGATGCGCAAAAGCTATCCCAACTGGTCTACCGTGATATTGCCGCTGTTTACAGTTCATTCCAACCCGATCGTGAATCAGCCGTTCTGGCAACCAGCCAGGAAAACCTTTGGAAGCATGAAGCCGTTCTGGAAACGTTGATGACTGCCCATGCGCTGCTGCCGCTGCGCTTTGGCACGGTCTTCGCCGCGCCGCCCTTGTTGGAAGTCCTTCTGCAGGAAAAGTACGATAAATTTTCTGCCAATCTGGCGCGCGTACACGGCTGCGTTGAACTTAGCCTCCATTTGAATTTGCAGGATGATGCCTTTCTCTCTCAGCCCACTGCGGATGATCCGCAATTGCAATTTAAGGCCGCATTGCCGCGCTTCGCTCGCAATGACATGAATGGGAAAGAATACATGGCGGCGCTGCTGCGGGCAAGAAAGCATGAGCAAGACTATAAATTGTTGGTTGAAACCCGCGCGTCTGAGATATTGCAAAGTCTGGATGACCTGGCCGTGGAATATGCGCGCACTGTTCCAGAGAAATCAACACCCGTGCTAAAGTCGGCTTATTTAATCAAACGGGCTAACCTGGAGCACTTTCAGCAGGAAGTGAACAACCTGGCTGCGGCCTTCCCGGATTGTCATTTCGCCATGACCGGCCCCTGGCCGCCATACAATTTTATCAACAACTGAAGCCGGATTGCCGCGCTTCGCTCACAATGACAATAAAGACGGTTCCCCATGCACAGCATTATGCGCAGCATCATGCAGGGACCCGGGAGAAAATATGGAAAACATCGATCCTCTGCGATTACCAGATGAAAAATTACTGTCTGATCCGGACGAAATGGAAGCCTTTGCGGATGAACTTGAACATAGCGAACACAGCTTGCCCAGACAGATCAACGTAGACCCCGAAGGGGTTGAAAAAGGGTTGGCGAAACTGGTACTGACCGTTATTGAATTGCTGCGCCAGTTGATGGAAAAACAGGCCCTCCATCGCATCGATGCGGGTCGCTTGACGGATGAAGAAATCGAGCGTCTCGGGGAGACTTTCATGAAGCTGGATGCGCGTATGGAAGAATTAAAAATCACCTTTGGCCTGGAAGGCGAGGAGTTGAACCTTAACCTGGGCCCGCTTGGAGATCTGATGTAAGTCAGGGGTCAGGTGTCAAGTATCAGGTGTCAGGGGTCAGGGGCGGGTCTCCAGCAGAGCAGCCCCGGAAGAGCACCGGGGTGAAACAATGGACGCCGTCCCGTGCGGGCAAGGGCTCCCGGCCATCACGCACCCCGGCAGGGTGTAGGGACACGGCGCCGCCGTGCCCCTACGACCATCACAGGCCGGTGTCGTTAGGGCGATACTTCGTGCGGACAGGGGCTCTTTGCCTGCACGCACGACCCGCTCCACACCATCATCTCGCATCCCGCCCTTCCCTGACATAGCCATCCACGAACGGAACACGAATGTGCGCCGCGTATTCGTGTTCCGTTCGTGGACGGCCCCGCCAATCCATCAAAAAAAAGCCGCACTTCTCATTTATAATTATCCTGCACCTCCGCACTTACCTGACACCTGACACCTTATGCCCTTTGCCCCCGGTGACCTCCTGCTTGACAAATACCACATCGAAAAGACGCTCGGACAGGGCGCCTTTGGCGAAGTGTACCTGGTGACGCACCGGGTGCTGGGGGTCGCGCGCGCCTTGAAGGTGCTGAAGCGCGATGTGCCGGGGTTGGGAAGCCGCGAATACAGCGAAGCCCAGGAACGTTTCCAATTGGAGGCGCGATTGGGGGCGCGGTTGAACACGCCGTTGGCGCACCCGCACCTGCTGCAGGTCTTTGACTGCCTCCTTTCGGAAGAGCTGAGCCTGTTGGAGATGGAATACGCCGCGGGCGGCAGCCTGGCCGCCCGGCTGCAAACCGCGCGCAAGCCTGGCCGCCCGGCTGCAAACCGCGCGCGCAAGCGGCTAGGTGATGGCCGTGGAGCCCGCGCTGCGCATGGCGGCTGAAGTTGCCGAAGGGCTGTCGGCGCTGCACGCGCATGATTGGGTGCACCGCGATCTGAAACCCGCCAACATCCTGTTTGATGAGCACGGGCAGGCGCATGTGGCGGATCTGGGATTGGCGCAGGTGCCGGGCGGGCCCAGCCAGCGCTCGCAGTTCAGCGAGCCGCAGCCGCACCCCGGCACGCCGGGTTACATGAGCCCCGAGCAGGAGTTTTCGGGCAAACTGCTCAAACCGCCCTCGGATATATACAGCCTGGGGCTGGTGCTGTTCGAGGTGCTGACCGGGCGGAATTACAGCCTGCTGCGCCCGGGCACACGCGCTGCCAGTCTGCGCCAGGCACTGCCCGCCGGTGTGGATGATCTGCTGGTACGTATGCTGGCCGAAAATTACCGTGAGCGTCCGTGGGATGGGGCTGAGGCCGCCGGGTTGCTGCGCGCGGCGTTGGATGCAAACAGTGCCTCAGCCCGCCAGGCGGCGGAAGAAGCGGCGCAGGAAGAACTGCAAGAGAAACAGCGCCAGGCCGCAGCCCAGGCCCGTCTGCAAGCAGAAGAGCAGCGCAAAAGGCAGGTAGAAGAACAGGCTCGTAAGGCGGCCGAAGAAGAAAGAAAGCGCCAGGCCGCAGCCCAGGCCCGTTTGCAAGCAGAAGAGCAGCGCAAAAAGCAGGTAGAAGAACAGGCCCGTAAAGAGGCCGAAGAAGCGCGCCTGCGCAAAGAGCAGGAACTTGCTGAGCAGGCCCGCAGGCAGGCGGAAGAAGAAAGAAAGCGCAAGGAACAGACCATTACCCTGGCCCCCGGTGTGACGATG
Organism: uncultured Anaerolineae bacterium; assembly: GCA_903910795.1. Classification (GTDB taxonomy): domain Bacteria; phylum Chloroflexota; class Anaerolineae; order Anaerolineales; family Villigracilaceae; genus UBA5195. Next base: position 129 of record CAIWAX010000017.1, on the reverse strand, counting down.
GAATTTGTGCGCGTGCCGGCCGGGGCATTCCTGATGGGCAGCGATCCAAAAAGGGACAAGCAAGCCCAGCCAGATGAGCAGCCGCAGCACACAGTGACGCTGGATGAGTACCGGATCGGGAAGTATCCG
>CAIWAX010000016.1 GCA_903910795.1 uncultured Anaerolineae bacterium | reverse complement strand
GGTGGAGTTGCCGACAGGCCAATGTGCGGCGCATTGATAATTTCATCTATATCCGCTTCCACGCCCTCTTTGTGACGGTGAACAATTCGCCAGTGCAGACGTTGAGCCGGGCTCATGCCCTCGGTTGGGTCGCTAAGCGTGTTCTCGTTGGCAGTAGTTGAAACGTTTTCAAAATGCTCAATGAAACGCTGTAAAGCATCGGGGCGGCGGTTGAAGATCAAATCTTCGCACAGTTCTTTTTCCAGTTCCGGGATATCTGCGTAGGGTGTAACATGCGCCGGATTAATGATGGCCATATCCAGACCGGCCTGTACGCAGTGATAGAGCATGATCGAGTTCAACGCGGGGCGGGCCTGTGCGGCAAAGCCAAAGGACAGATTCGAAACACCCAGAGAAGTCAGCACGCCGGGTAGGTTTTGTTTGATCAGGCGGATGCCTTCAATTGTTTGGATCGCGGACGCGGCAAATTCTGGATCGCCAGTTGCCAGGGTAAAGGTCAGGGCATCATAAACAAGCGCATCCGGTCGCAGTTCGTGTTCACCAACCGCGATAGAATAAATACGTTTGGCAACTTCCAGCTTGCTTTGGGCGGTTTTCGCCATGCCATTCTCGTCAATCGTCAGAACAATCACGGCCGCGTTATGAGTTTTCGCCAGGGCGAAAATCTTATCTGCCTTGGCGCGGCCGGCTTCCAGGTGAGTTGAATTGATCAGGCAGCGTCCGGGGGCGGTTTTGAGGGCAGTTTCAAGCACATCCAGCTCAGTGGTATCAATTACCAGCGGGACTTCGACGCCCATTTCCAGCTTTTTTACGGTTTTGCGCATCAACTCCACTTCGTCAGGGCGTTCGGTTACTGCGCAGGAAATATCCAGGGCATGCGCGCCAAAATTTACCTGTTCGCGCGCGATTTCCAGGATGGCATCGTAATCTTCTTCGAGCAGCAACCGTTTGAATTTTTTACTACCCTGGGCATTACAGCGTTCACCGATCAACAGTGGCGGAGGGTCTTGCCGCATATTGGTGGCGGAGATGGAGGATGAAAGACGCGCCGTGGGGTTGGTTGGGCGCACTGGATGTGGCCGGGATGCGATTTTCTCTACCAGCAGCTTCAAATGGGCAGGGGTGGTTCCGCAGCAACCGCCCACCACGGAAATGTTATTTTTCTCAACAAATTCCAACAGAGCATTTGAAAAAGGCTCAGGTTCCAGCGGGTAAACTGCCTGACCATCAACATTCAGAGGCAGTCCAGCGTTGGGGATGCAGGATACGGGCAGGGTGGATTGCTCCCCCAGGATGCGGATGGGTTCGCGCATGTGCTCAGGACCGGTGGAACAATTCAATCCAATTACGTCGATTGGCAGGCCTTCCAAAATGGTCAGTGCTGCGGCAATATCTGTGCCGAGAAGCATACGGCCGGTTGTATCCAACGTAATCTGTGCCTGGACGGGAATATAAATGCCGGTTTCCTCAAAGGCTTTTTGAAGACCGGTGACGGCCGCTTTGACCTCGAGAATATCCTGGGAAGTTTCGATCAAAAGAACATCTGCCCCGCCTTGCAGCAAGCCAATCGCCTGTTCGCGAAAAATATCCGCCAGAACATCAAACCCCGTGTTGGACAGCTCTGGGTCATCCGCGGAAGGTAGTTTGCCGCTGGGCCCGATTGATCCGGCCACAAAGCGCGGCTGGCCTGTGCGAGCTGCATACTCATCTGCCAACCGGCGCGCCAGGGCTGCCGCGGCTGTGTTAATTTCAACTGTGCGGTCTGCCAGACCATATTCGCCCAGTGTCAGGCGGTTAGAACGGAAGGTGTCCGTTTCCAAGACGTCCACGCCAACTTCCAGGAATGAACGGTGAACAGTTTCAACAGCCTGGGGATACGAAATGACCAGGTAATCATTGCAGCCGTTCAGTTTTTCCCCACCGAAATGCTCGGCCGTCAGGTGCTGGTTTTGAAGGCTGGTACCCATAGCGCCATCGAAAACAAGCACTTTTTGTTCCAGTTGATCCAGATAGCGGCGGTTTGTATATTTACGAGAAGTCATAATTTTCCTTGTTTCAAATTTGAGTCAGCTTCCCAAGATCGTGGTGAGGCACGCGCTTGGTTATCAATTAAAAAATGTAACGTAACTGCTCACCCGTGTCTTGGTTTGG
>CAIWAX010000015.1 GCA_903910795.1 uncultured Anaerolineae bacterium | reverse complement strand
GCCTCGTATTGGCGTGGGTTGGGTTTATAAATTTCAATACCGCAGGCTTTGAGGAACTCAATCGTTTCTTCCGCCAGACGGCCTTTGGATGGGATGGAAAGTCGCAAATCGCTGCGCCCTAAACCAGTGCCAGGATTATTTCGTTGCATTGGAAAACTCCTGATTGCCTGCTTTTGAGAAATCGCCTGAAAGGCTGACAAAAATAATATATCCGCAAAGAGGGTATAAAAAAGCCCCGGGCAGATGACCGGGGCTGTGTGGTTCGTGATTCTGAACGCAACGGACCTGTTATCCGGTCAGGGTGCCGCGTAAGAACCGCGCGCGATAGTCCAGCGGCGTAAGAACCGCGCGCGATAGTCCAGCGGCGTAAGAACCGCGCGCGATAGTCCAGCGGCGTAAGAACCGCGCGCGATGATCCAGCGAGGCGCTTGGTCAGATGTTGATGTAAACAGTTCCTGCGTCTGGTGCTGAGCGGCTCATAAGTCAGTTTCATCCCGTGTTAAAACCGGGATGAACATAACGCAGGTCATTTTACCTGCTGGCTGGCGGGCCGTCAATCGGTTTTGTGTCCCGGCTTGCTGCCTAACCGTCTTTTGAGCTATTAATTTCGAGGAGATTGCCAGTCGCGATGAAGATGGTGCGCTCGCAAATATTGGTGACCCGGTCGGCGAAGCGTTCCAGGTTGTGGGCCACCCACAAAAGCCAGTTGGCGCGCTCGATGTTTTGGGGATCGGCCACGATGTAGGTCATTAATTCTCGGTAAACCTGGTTGTATAGATTGTCTACCTGGTCATCTTCTGCCGGGATGCGCTGCGCAGTTTCAATATCTTCGTTGACAAAGGCCAGCAGGGCGCGGTGAAGCATATCCGCGGCGATCTGCGCCATGTGAGGGATATCCACCAGCGGTTTGAGCAAATCTTCGCCGCCCATGCGTACATTGATGACCCCGATGCCCTTGGCGTAATCGCCCATTCTTTCGAGTTCGCTGATTACTTCAAAAATGGAGGCCAACAGTCTGAGGTCGTGGGCCATGGGTTGCTGGGTGGCGATCACAATCATTACCTGGTTTTCAAGGGCAAAGCGTTTATCGTTAATTTGTTTGTCCAGTGCGATGACTCTTTGTGAAGCCGCCGTATCTCTTTTTTTCATGGCATCCACGGAATCGAGCAGATTTTGCTCTACCAGGCTGCCAAGCAGGATGATTTCGTCTTTCAGTTGCTGAATTTCAGTTTCAAACGTTTTTCTTAACATGGATACCTCGCTGCACTTGTTTATGATTAAATCCGGTCCTGTAAAATATGCGATTTGCTTTGCAAATCGAACCGGGATTACCATCCCATGCTCGAACCGGGATTACCATTCACAGCACTATATCAACCAAATCTACCGGTAACATAGTCTTCTGTGCGTTTATCAGAAGGTGCGGTGAATAGTGTTTTGCCTTCGGAAAATTCCACCAGTTCGCCCTGCAAAAAGAACGCGGCAAAATCCGCGGTGCGGGCCGCTTGCTGGACGGAATGTGGTACCAGGATGATGGTGTACGTCTTCTTCAGCTCCTGCAAGGATGCCTCCACCTTGCCAGTGGATATTGGATCCAGCCCAGAAGTGGGCTCATCCAGCAGGATGATCTCGGGTTCCAGCGCCAGGGAACGCGCCAGGCACAAACGCTGCTGCTGGCCGCCGGAAAGTGCCACGCCGGGCTCGTCCAAACGCGCGCGCACTTCCTCCCACAGGGCGGCTTGTTTGAGAGAGCGTTCCACGGCTTCGTTCAGCTTTGAGCGCCGTTTTTCACCCATCACTTCCAAACCGTAAGTGATATTGCTGCGGATGGACATGGGCAGCACCACCGGGCGGGCAAATACCATCCCCACTTTGCGACGCAAACGGATAATGTCCGTTTTGGGGTCAAGGATATTTTCGTTTTCGATCAGAATCCGCCCGTTCATGGTTTTCACATCCGCAGGGTCATTTAGCCGGTTCAAGCAACGCAGCAGGGTGGATTTTCCCCCGCCGGCCGGGCCGAATATAACCGTGATGGCATTTCTCGGGATGCGCAGGTTGATATTGCGCAGCGATTCTGTGCCATCCACATATTGCAGGCTGAAATTCTCTATAACGATTTTATCGTTCAAATTTGTTTCCATTCAATTACCGGTGAGTCAGTCCCGTGCAAATACCGGGATTACCACTGCCTGCGCGCTCTGGCGCGCGAGCGGATCACAGTGGCGATCAGATTCATGCCCAGAACAAACGCGATCAAGACCAGCGCGGTGCCGTATTGGATCTGGAAGGGCATTTCGGGCACCTGGGTGGAGATCACAAATAAATGATAAGGCAGTGCCATGGTGGCATCAAAAACAGAGTTTGGCAGGCGCGGCAGGAAGAACGAGGCGCCTGTGAACAGGATTGGCGCGGTTTCGCCAGCGGCCCTCTCCAACCCTAAAATTACACCCGTGATGATGCCGGGCAGGGCCTCGGGTACCACAATGCGGCGGATGGTCTGCCAGCGTGTGGCGCCCAGGGAAATCGAAACGGTGCGGAAGGATTGGGGTACAGCCCGCAAGGCCTCTTCGGCAGTTGAAATGATGACCGGCAGGGTCATGATCGAAAGTGTTAACGAGGCCGAGAGGATGCTTGTGCCAAATTTGAGAAACAGGACAAACAGACCCAGCCCGAACAGACCATACACCACCGATGGTATGCCTGAAAGGTTGATGATGGCGATGCGGATGATGCGCGTCAGCCAGTTATCGGGTGCGTATTCTGAAAGATAAATGGCGGCCGCCACACCGAGCGGTACCGAGAAGAAGGCGGTTCCAACCGTCAAATAGAAGGTGCCCACGATGGCTGGCATGATGCCGCCCTGGCGCATCCCATCGCGCGGAAAGCCGGTCAGGAATTCGAGCGAAATCGCGCTGCCGCCCTGGCTGATGATGTAAATCACTACCGCCACGATGGGAAGGACGGTCATGGCCGCCATGAGGGTCAGCAGGCCAAAACCCAATCGTTGCGTGAAATTACGATTCATGGAGAAGAATTTTTTCAACATATCAGGATAGCACTTTTTCTGCGCGTTTTTTTGAGCGGAAAACAACTGCCGAAGCGGTCACGTTGATGACCAGCGAGAAGATAAACAACAGCATGCCAATAAAAAACAGGGTGTGGTAATGCACGCTGCCATTGGCCACTTCTCCCATTTCAGCGGCAATGGTGGCTGTCATGGTGCGCACCGGTGAGAAAAGCGCGCCAGGGGTCACCGCCAGCACCGGCGCGTTGCCGGTGACCATCATGACCGTCATGGTTTCTCCGATGGCGCGGCCGATGCCCAGCATGACGGCTGTCAACACACCGGAGCGCGCGGCTGGCAAGGTTACGCGCCAGATGGTTTGCCAGCGTGTGGCGCCCAGGGCCCAGGCGCCTTCCCGGTATGAACGCGGCACCGTATCGAGCGCATCTTCCGCCACCGAAACAACGGTCGGCAGGGCAATGGCGCCCAGCAGGATTGAACCGGCCAGGGCCGTCAGACCGGTGGGCAGGTTGAGCAGGATGCGCAGGTTCGGCGCCAGCACCAGGATGCCCAGGAAACCCAGCACAACTGAGGGCAGCCCGCCCAGTAATTCCACCAGCGGCTTCAAAATTTCACGGGCCCAGCGCGGGGCGATTTCAGAGATGAAGATGGCGGTGCCAATTCCAAACGGCACGGCGATCAGCGCGGCGCCCAGGGTGACAATGACGGTGCCGCTGATGAGCGGCAGGATGCCAAAGTAATTTTCAATGGGATACCAGCGCAGCGCAAATAAATCTGAAAAGGAAACTTCTCCAAGAGTGGGCAAGCCTTCGCGCAGCAGGAAATAAAAAATGAGCGCGACAAACACAACCGCCGAATAGCCCGCGGCGCGGATGGCGCGCGTGATGATATATTCCTGCCAGGAAAGATCAGATTTCGTTCCAGTGCTGTTTCCGGGATTACTCATCAGTTCACCTTGCTACCGGTACAAAACCTTGCGAGGCTACAATCTTTTGGCCTTCCGGGGAGACGATCCAATCCAGATAGGCTTTCATGGCGTCGCTGGCGTCACCGGCCGTGTACATGTAAAGATCACGGGAAACCGCGTAAGTATTATTGTTGACTGTGGCGATGGACGGCAAAACATAAGGGGCGCCCTGTTTCCCGGCCAGGGCAATCACTTTCAGATCCTTTGGAACGTAGCCCAGCCCATCATAGCCGATCGCGTTGGGGTTCTGGCGCAGCTCGTTAATGATGCCTTCGGAAGAAGGCAGAAGCAGGGTATCGGTGGAGAACAGGGTCTTACTTTTCGAGTCGCCCAATCTCAAGACTGTCGCCAGGAAGTAAACATGTGTGCCCGAGTTGGTTTCGCGCGAGAGACGCACGATCGGCCGGTCTTCTCCGCCGATTTGCTGCCAGTTTGAAATTTTTCCGCTGTAAATGTCGGAGACTTGCTGCAGGGTTAGCTGGCTGACCGGGTTGCCGGGGTTGACGATGACCGCGATGGCATCGCGGGCGATGATATGCTCGACCGGGTGAATACCCTGGGCCTCGGCCTGTTTTGTCTCATCGGCGGTAATCTGGCGCGAGGCATTCGCCAGGCCGACGGTGCCGTTGATCAGGGAGGCGATGCCTGTGCCAGAGCCGCCGCCTGTCACTGAAATGCGGATTTCGGGATGTTCGATCTGGTATTGCTCGGCCCAGGCCAGGGCCAGGTTGACGATCGTGTCGGAACCTTTGTTCTCGATATATGCCGAGGCGGAGGCCGGGCCTGACTGGCCCTCCTGGTTCGAGCCGCAGCCCGTAATCAAAAATATCAGGAAAAATGCTAAGAGGAAAAGGTTTCGTTTCATGATCCGCGAAATTATATCGTTAACATGCTGTTAATAATAAAGATAAAGTAAAATTCAAGCATGAGTGAAACTCCTGTTTTTGCAGTACACGATCTTGATTTTTATTATGGACGTTCGCTGGCGCTTTCAAAAATAAATTTGGATGTGCAGCCGCGCATGGTGACAGCCCTGATCGGGCCTTCAGGCTGTGGAAAATCCACCTTCCTGCGCTGTCTTAACCGCATGAACGATACCATCGCGGCTACGCGTGTGGAGGGACAGGTGCTGCTGAACGGCAGGAATATTTATGCGGATGACATGAATGTGGTTGAACTGCGCCAGCGCGTGGGCATGGTTTTTCAAAAACCCAACCCGTTCCCCCAGTCGATTTTTGATAATGTGGCTTTCGGCCCGCGTGTCCTGGGGCTGACCAGCGATAAAGGGGAACTGAGCGCGATTGTTGAAACCAGCCTGAAGAAGGCGGCGCTGTGGGAAGATGTCCGGGACAAGCTGCAGGAAGATGCGCTGGGGCTGGCGCTGGGACAGCAGCAGCGTTTGTGCATCGCCCGGGTGCTCGCCACCAAACCGGATGTGATCTTGATGGATGAATCGACTTCCGCGCTGGATCCGATCGCCACCCTGCGGATTGAAGACTTGATCTCTGAATTGAAAAAAGATTACACGATTGTGATCGTGACGCATAACATGCAGCAGGCCGCGCGCATCTCCGATTTCACCGGTCTGTTCTGGCTGGGCAAGCTGGTGGAATTTTCACCCACCAACGAAATGTTCACCCGTCCGCGCCAGGAATTGACCGAATCTTATCTGACGGGCAAGATGGGATAATGCCAGGCTTTTTTTTAGTGTACTTGTCCACGCATTTGAAACCCAGAGTAGCCTGGTTTGGGGTAAATAGCGGGTGCTTACTTAACTTTAGTTTTCGCTAACTGACAGGCAAGGAAATTGTGGTAATGGGTTCAAAACATACTAATCTTGTTTTGCGAAAGACAAAATTTTGTGAGGAACCCATTCCCATAGTGAATCATCCCATAGCCATCTTGACCATCGTCTGTCAGTCTCTTCCAATCGAAACCAACCAGACAATGATGCACTTTCTGTGGATGCTGATTAGAGGCAGGAAGCTGTATAATTGAGAAGAGACAGAATGTGTTGAAATCGGGTTCGTAACAATCTATTTACACTGCTTTCAGGTTTGGCTTACGATGCTTTACAAACTTACGGTCGGGG
>CAIWAX010000014.1 GCA_903910795.1 uncultured Anaerolineae bacterium | reverse complement strand
CTAGCGCAGTACGTAAGAGGTTGAGACTTCCAATGTGAAATTCGGATTGTAGTATGGGTCGCCGCTGTTGATTAATTCACCCCACGTATCCAGCAGCAGCGCGCGATCCATGTGACTGTAATAATTACCACGGCTGGAGCCCTCATAATGGATCAGGACAGCGTAAGGCACAAAGATGTTTCGTTTGCCGCCGGCCAAAAAGCGCAAACAGAAATCGACATCCTGGTAATGCGTGCTGTAGAATTCAACCAGGCCGCCCGAGCCCACATAATCACTGCGCTTTACCATTAAACAGGCGCCTGTGACTGCGCTCACTTCGCGCGGAGAGCTCAGCGAGCCCGCGTATCCATCCGAATCGGCCGGGAAATTCCGCATGATGTGATCGGCGGTTCCACGGATGCCCAAGACCACGCCCGCGTGCTGAACGCTTTGGTCAGGAAACAGGAGTAAGGGCCCGACAACTGCCACATCCGGGAATTCGCAATAAAACAATAAATTCTCCACCCAGGACGGGGTCATGACTTCAATATCATTATTCAAAAGGATAATAAATTCGCCCTGTGTGTTTTGCACGCCGAGGTTGTTGGCTTTTGAAAAATTGAATTTCTCTGGAAAAGGCACGATCTTGATCGGGTATTGCTTGAGGATTTCCAGCGCTTTCGTGTCGGTTGTATTATTATCGACAACGATCACCTCGAAATTGGGATAGGTTGTGCGCTTAAAAATTGATTCCAGGCAGCGCCCAATATGCTGCGGGGCGTCTTTTGTGAGAATAACCATGCTGACCAGCGGGAATGTCTCGCGCGGGTTGGGCTGGACGAGCACGCGATGGCGGTGCCTGGGGTGGCTGACAGCGGTTGCGCGCATACCCAGCCGCTGAAAATGGGCATTGACCGCCCGGCTCTGCAATTGTTCTATCTTCTTCCCTTTTTCATCCAATCCCAGGGCGATACTGCCCGGCAACATGCGCCAATGATACAGGATCTGGGGGATATGTTTGATCGAAGAGGCTTTTTCTGAAACCCTCAGCATAAACTCGAAATCCTGAACCCCGTCAAACTGCGCATCCATGCCGTTTACCTGGCGAAACAACTCGCTTTTTACGACAAGAAGATGCCCGACATACATGACGGATCGGAATAGTTCCAGTGACCAGTCCGGCTTGTAGAAGGGTTCTTCTATTTCGCCTTTTTCATTTAACTTGTCCTGGTCAGAATAGATAACTTCGACTTCCCTATCGCTGTTGATGGCTTTGGCTATCTCATACAGCGCGTTAGGGGTCAGTTCATCATCGTGATCCATTAAGGCAAAATATTTCCCGTTTGCCAGCCCGGCCGCCTGGTTGGTGGCCCGCGAAATACCGCCATTTTTGGCTGAAAAGGTGAGCTTGATGCGCGAGTCTTTGGCTGCGAGCTCGGATAAACAGCTACGCACAGACTTATTCGGAGAGGCGTCATCGCAGATACACAATTCCCAGTGCGGGTAGGATTGGTTTCGCACTGAATCGATGGCCGCGATCAGTAATTTTTCGGGGGTGTTGTAAACTGGGACAATCACCGAGATCAGCGGCTGGACTTCCATTGAGCCGAGGTCGGGGGCTGTTTCCTGCGCCTGCTTGACAATCAGAGCAGGTTTTTCATCCTCGCGATTGATTCTTTGCCGGAGTCTGCTCCAGACCAGTTTTGGGCCGCCCTGTTTCCACGTTGCGATTAATCGGCGAAAGGGGTGGGAGATGCTGCGCGGACCGCGCATTATCGCCCTGACTCCTTTTACAACAAAACTATAGATTCGACGTCTGCGGGAGCCTTTCGGCATCAGCCGTTCCAATACTTCCCAATAGCCGCGCAGCATGCGGAACACAATTGTATTCTGGACCGCCTGGAATTCAGCAAATCGATCAGACAGGTAGGTTACCTTTGAACTTAATTCTTTATTTTGAAGGGCATAGCCTTCGATTTCTTTTTGCAGGGTGCCAGCTTCATTACGCAAGGTTTCGTATGCAAGCAGTTGTCCCTGATATTTTTGCTGAAGATCATTTCGTTCAACAACCAGTTGCTCAATGGTCTGTTTTTGTTCACCCACCAGGGCCATATATTGTTCAAGCGAACGGTTTTGTTCACCCACCTGAGCGCGTAACTGGTCAATGGTCCGGTTTTGTTCACCCACCAGGGCCATATATTGCTCAAGCGAAAGGTTTTGTTCGCCCACCTGGCCGTTTAATTGGTCAATGGTCTTTTTCTGCTCTTCCAGCCTGACATGTGCCGCAGTCATCAATTGGTTCTGGGTTTGAAGTTGGTTGCTTAAGAGTTGCTGGTCGAGAATATCATTCCTGAGGTCTTTCTCAGTTTTAACTTTTTCGCGCAGCAACTGGTCGGCGGTAACCAGTTTCCCCAGCTCGGAGAAAAATAATTGCAATGAATCGCGTTCTTCCTGGCTGGCGTTGACAAGCTGTGCAAGACCGGCGGGGATTTTTTCGCCTACCACCACCAGCCCCAGGCCGTTCCCATGCGCAAACTCAAAAGACGGGCGTCCGGCGCTTAGCTCTTCCCAAAACTTCCAGACGCCAAAATCTTTTTCGCGGACATTGACGTCATGAAAAAGAACAACCGCTCGATCGCTGAGTTTGGGGAGCCAGGTTTCAAAATCATGTTTGACGGCTTCATAGGTATGAAACCCATCGATGTGCAGGAAATCGATGCTGCCGTCAGAAAAATACTGCTTGGCGTCATCAAAGGTGCTTTGAATGAGCCTGGAAAAACTGGTATAGAGCGGATCATGGTGCTCGCGTAAAGTGTTAAGCACCTCGGGCCCGTACAGGCCGGTATGCGCATCGCCCTGCCAGGTATCGACAGCGTAACAGTGGGTATTCAGTTTTAACTCATCGACCGCCTGGCAAAATGCGCAGTACGATACGCCGTAAAAGGTGCCCAATTCTACCAGAACCCTGGGGCGCACCAAATCCATGGCATAAAATGCAAAAGGAACGTGTTCCATCCACGAAGAGGAGAGCTGCATGCGTGGACGACTGAAACAAATGGGGTGTTCAAGAGGGTTTAAATTCATTAATATTCGCCTTAATCCGCATTATTTTATCATAAGACCGGCGGACATCAGAATTGTGATCTTTATGTAAGGTGGTGTCAAGTGAGAAAAACGTCAATCATAGAATGGGAAATCAAATCTT
>CAIWAX010000013.1 GCA_903910795.1 uncultured Anaerolineae bacterium | reverse complement strand
TGGAAGTCCGTCCGGGCGGCGGCAGTGAAGGTGGAGAGGGCGGCGAATAAGGGCTGTGTACAGCACATTTATTTATCCGGTTCGTTGTTGATTGGCAGTACAACTACAAACTTTGAGCCGCGTCCGTAAACTGATTCGACCCAGATCAGCCCATGGTGATTTTCAACGATAGATTTGACGATGGACAGCCCCAGCCCTGTACCGGGTGTATCAGCGGGGGCGTTTTCCGCGCGGTAAAACTTTTCAAAGATGTGCGGCTGGTCAGCGGGAGGGATCCCAATACCGGTATCCACCACATCAAAGATGATCTGGTCAGATTTACAATGCAGGCTGACCCTGATCTTGCCATTCTCAGGGGTGTATTTGATGGCGTTGACCACCAAGTTATCGATTACCTGCCGCAAACGCATTGAACTCCCGCGCAAAACCGGCAGCCCCGGCTCAATATTCACTTGCAAATCCAGGTGCTTGTCTTTGACCTGCTGTGCCAGATTTTCCAGAGTGAAGCGCAAGATGGTTTCCATGACAACATCTTCTTTGCGGGTGTCAAACCCAGTTTCGATGCGGTCAAGGATCAGTAAATCGTTTACCAATTCAGTGATGTGGCGGGCGCTGGATTGAACATGACCGACAAAATCTTTTTGTTGCTGATTTAACGTGCCAACACGTTCGAGCAAATCGATATACCCAATAATGGATGTCAACGGTGAGCGCAGATCGTGCGAAATTGTATGGATAAAGTCGCTCTTCAACCGGTCAAGCATTTTGAAGTGTGAAATATCTTCGATTGTGATGACTGCGCCCACATTTGGAATTGGGGAATATTGAGCGCTGAACACACGTCCGTCTTCAAAAGCAATTTCGTGCAGTTTGAGAGGGTTATCAGTAATGGAAGTAAGCAGGCTCTTAAAGTCGTTATTCGTAATGGCTTCCAGCACCGGCATATTCGTCAAATCTTTTAATCCCAGGCCAAAAGCCTTTTTAGCGACAGGATTGATCAGTAAAATACGTTTTTCATTGTCCAAAAGGATCACACCATCTTGAAGATTAGCGATGGTGGTTTGAAGTTTGGCGCGTTCATGCTGGGATTCTGTATATAACTGCGCGTTCTGGATGGCGATGACCGCGAAATCAGCCAGCACTTTCATTAGCAATTCATGGTGATTTGTGAAAGGCCGTTTCGCCATGCGGTTATCCACGCCCAGCACGCCGGTTACCTTGCCATTGAAGGAAAGCGGAACGTAGATGAGCGAATAAACCAGGTAAGAAGTTTTAATTTTATCCGGGGAATCTTTGCAAAAGGAGATTAGTTCACCGGTTTCGATTACCTGACCGGCCATCGAATCACTGACCGGCAGTCTAAAGGTGCGGGCGTACCCTTCTTCATAGTTTTTCCCGGCGCGCATGTATAGTTCATGGGTGGTTTCATCGACCATCAACAAACTGCCCTCTTCTGATCCAGTCAGTTCCACCGCTGCCGTGACCACACTCGTTAGAACGCTGTCAAGATCAAGCGAAGCATTGATGGAATGGCTCAGTTTGACCAGCGTATCCATTTCGTTTACGCGTGTTTCAAGAGAAGCCGTGGTGCGCTTAACCTCGCGCCGTACCCAGTCACCCATTTGGTGAGAATGTTTTTGACTGTGCTGTACAGCACGAACGATGGCGTCAATTTTAAGTGGGGGAAAGATGTAATCACTCAACCCAGCCCTCATAGCATCCAATACTTTGGCAGGATCGTGGGTGGAAGCATAAAAAATGATCGGCATGGTAGGGAAACGCTCAAGGGTGGCCCTGGACAAATCCAAACCATTTTTATCTTCCAGATCTTCCGCGATCAGCAGTATGGTTGGGATGGTGTCATTCAACGCTTTTTCAAAGCCCACCACGGTTTTGGCTGTCACCAAATCATACCCGGCTGAACGTAAAGCTCTCTCAAGCAAATCCAGGGTGACTGAGCCTTCCATGGCAAGCAAAACCAGATCTTTATTAGCCATGTTTCTATTTTACCCCACGTGACATAGTAATCCCAGCTTCCGCTCAGGAAGGTTTCGGCTGGGTGTCCTGCTGGGTCACCATTGTGATCAGGCGGTTTATCAAATTCCGGGTGGAAAGAAGAGCCTGTCTTTGCATAGGTGTCAAGCTACCCATTTTTTCAGTCAACACCGAATCAAGCGGCACGAGGGATGTATTCAGGTTGGAATGCATTACCTGGCGCATGCGTTCCAGAAGCTGGTTCATCTGTCTTTCCCCGAGCTGAGCTGTTTCCACGTTTTGGGCCAGGGCGCGGAATAAACGCGCATTGATCAAGGAGATCGAAGCGTAATCCGAAATGCCTTCTGCCAGGGTATGTTCGCTTTCGCCGAAAGCCTTATCGGCTTTTCGGACAACTGTCAGCAGCCCAATGGCTTCATTTTTAACTTTGACTGGCACAACCATGGCGGATTTGCCGAGAGCGGATATTTTAAATTTTTGTAACGGCTGTCCGTGGATAGAGAGTGTTTCAGCCGACATGGCTACCAGCGGGCCCAGCCCGTCATCAAAAGGCTGTCCTATTTTTTTTGCAAGGGGTTCAGGTAAATTCCGGTGGGCAGACAGTAGGAAGGTTTTGGTGGTTTCATCTTTCAGCGTCATCCAACCCAGGTCGGCTTCCGTGGCGCCGGTGATGGCTTCAACGATTTTATCAAGCAGGATGCGTTGATCCGTGATGGACATGACAGCGTGCCCGACGGCAAAAATGGTGCTCAATTCGCGCACTTTGCGCTGCAATTCGGCGTTGGTATGTTTGATCTGCGCATCCAGCATTTCACGCGCGCGGGTTTCGCGCACTTGCTTCAAGGCACGCTCAACACATGCGATTACCTCGGCTTCGCGCACCGGCAACATTAAATAATCACTTGCGCCTAACCGGAAGGCCTGGATGATGTCACTTTCCTCGCCTTTCTCGGCCATCACGATCATTGGCATGGAAATCCCCTGCGAAGAAAGCGCCACCATGAGATCCTTGCCGCTCAAACCTGGCAGGTTCATGTTGGTAATCAACACATCCGGCTGGAATTGAACCGCCTGGCGGATGGCGCTGGAGCCGTCCGTTGCCAGGCTGACCTTGTAACCGGATGGTTTCAAGGCCTGGCGGGCGATTAAATCACTGATGGTCGGGTCGCTTTCAGCGATGAGAATTTTTTCAGAAGGAGAGGTTGCCATGACAATTTATGATAGCATAAATTTGAAAAATATGCTCATCCGTGTTTGGCAGAGAGCTGGATTAGGACTATTGGATGATCGGAAATTTTACACCCTCGCGGGTCATAAACCACGTAACTGTGCTTTAGCGGGAAACCTCAATTTAGGGCCGGACAATCAATATTAAATTCGTTTGAACTGCGGCCAGTCGAAGTGAAACTCGCGGCGGTATGATAAACTTTTAGGATGCTAGTTGATCTGTCAAGCTACAACATCACGGTTATCATTCCGGCTTACGGCGTGGAGCGCGAGTTGAGCGCGGTGCTGGAGAGCATCCCGGAATATGTGCGCCACATTGTGGTGGTCAATGATGCCTCGCCGGATGGCACAGGCAACCTGATCACGGTTGCCTGCCTGCGCGACAAACGCATTATTCCGGTCACACACGCCAAAAATCAGGGAGTTGGGGGGGCGATGATCAGCGGATATAAAAAGGCACTGGAACTACAAACGCAAATTGTGGTGAAACTGGATGGCGATGGTCAAATGTCAGCCAGGGATATCCCGGCTCTGATCATGCCGCTCATCACGGGGCAGGCAGATTTTACAAAGGGCAACCGCTTCCGCGATTTTCCCGCGCTATCCAGAATGCCCGTCATTCGGCGGATTGGCAATCTGGCGCTCAGTTTTCTATCCAAATCGGCGACCGGTTATTGGAACTGTTTTGACCCTACCAACGGCTTCCTGGCGCTGCGTGGAGAAGTGCTGGCACAGATGCCGTTTGAGAATATCCACAAAAGCTATTTCTTTGAGATTTCCCAGCTCAGCCAGCTCTATTTAATTGGCGCATGTTTGCGGGATGTGCCAATGCCTGCACGTTATGCGGATGAAACTTCCAACCTGTCCATTATGAAGGTGTTGTTTGAATTCCCCCCCGCCTTGCTGCGCGTGTTTTTGCGGCGAATTCTCCTGCACTATTTCCTGTATGATTTTTCGATTGGCTCCGTATATATGCTGGCCGGGCTGCCCCTGTTTTTGTTTGGCCTGATCTTTGGCGGCCTGGAATGGTTTCATTATGCCAGTCGCGGCATACCCGCGCCGACTGGCACAGTCATGCTGGCAACCCTGACAGTGATCCTGGGTTTCCAGTTCCTGCTTTCGGCGGTTTCGATTGATTTGCAATCTGTGCCGCGCGAACCACTTTCCAGGCCGCTGGATGTGCCACCAGCAGCGTAAAAAATATGGATGATTCCATGTCGTATCTTTCGGGGAACAGGGTGGATTCGTCTGGACCGTTGAATCGTTTTCTGCCGCCGGTGCAGGATGGTACCGCCCGCACATTTGCGGCAAAGTTACCGCCGTCAACCGCCTGGATTCTGGATCCTTTCGCCGCTTCGCCGCGCCTGGCGGCTGAAATGGCGCGCGCCGGGCACAAAGTGCTGGCGACAGCAGGAAACCCGGTCAATCGTTTCATGCTTGACCTGGCGGCACGCCCGCCGCGCCTGAGTGATTTACAGGGCGCTCTGGCTGAACTTGCAACCGAGCGCAAAGACGGCAAACGGCTGGAAACGCATCTGCAGTCGCTTTACTTGACCCATTGTGACAATTGTAAGCGTGAAATTCCCGCTGAAGCTTTCCTTTGGGACGGCAAGACGGGCGCACTGATTGGCCGTATCTATAACTGTATCTGCGGAAGTGGCGGGGAATTCCCCGCCACGCAGGAAGATATTGAGAACGCAGAACGCTGGGCGCAAACCGACCGTCTGCATCGCTCGCGGGCCTTGGTACGGGTGGCTCCCGGGGATGACCCTGACCGGCCGTTTGCTGAAGAAGCGCTGGATTTTTACCTGCCACGGGCCGTGTATGCCATCGGGACGATTGTCAATCGCCTGGATGTGCTCGCCACCACCGATGAGCGCCGGCGCTGCATGAGCGCGCTGCTTTTGTATGCCGCGGACTGTGCCAACGCGCTCTGGCCGCACCTATCGGAGCGTCCGCGCCCGCGCCAGTTGACTTTCCCAGCGATCTACCGCGAAAATAATTTTTGGAACACGTTGGAAGCCGGGGTGAAGGCCTGGGCTTCCACGGAACCTGCCGTTCCCGTGACACTCTGGCCGGAGCAACCCCCGGAAAGTGGCGGTCTGTGCATCTTTGAAGGCCCGCTGCGCAAGCTGATCCCTGAACTGGAAGGCGCTCATATTAAAGCTGCTGTGACGGCTATCCCGCGTCCAAACCAGGCTTTCTGGACGCTTTCGGCCCTGTGGGCAGGCTGGCTTTGGGGACATGCCGCGGTGGGGCCATTTAAGTCAATTTTGCGCCGCCGGCGTTATGATTGGCAGTGGCATGCGCAGGCACTTAAGGCGCTGTTTGGCAACCTGGTAGAAGTTTTGCCGCCCAAAGCACCCTTTTTGGGAATACTGGCTGAAGCGGAACCCTCTTTTGTGAGCGCAGCTTGCCTGGCGGGCCAATCGGCGGGTCTGGAGATCAGAGGGCTGGCCATGCGGGCTGAGAATGAACCACTCCAAATCCTCTGGCGAAGGAGACTGGCCGGGCCGGGAATATCCCTCCTGGGTGGTAAATCCTCAGCGATGAAGACCAGAAAACCGCTGGCGCTGGATGTGAACTATACGCGCAAAATTTTACGCGATACTCTCGAAAAGAATACCGAGCCGATGGCCTACTTGCATCTCCATACCGCCACCCTGGCGGTACTGGCTCAAAAGGGCATGCTGATATGGTCGGAAGATGCGCTTGCACTGCTGGAAAAAAACATCCATACCGCCCTGGCCTCGCCAGAATTTATCGATCTGGAAAAACGCACCAGTCCTGAAACTGGCCAGTGGGCGCTGTCCAGATGGGATAAACAGGAAACCCTTACAGGGTTGTAAGGGTTTCGCTGGCAAATTATGGATGCGGAGTTGGGGAACTGCTGACCTCGGTGGGGGTTGGGCTCGCAGCCGGTACCTCGGTTGTTGGCGCGGCTGTGGGCGGTGCTGGTGTTGGTGTCAGTGTCGGCGGGGGCGTCAGGGTTGGTGAAGGAATCAGCGTGGGTGTTTCGGTGGGCGGGATGTAGTTAACTTCAAATTTCACTACTTTTTGAGCAAACCCGCCATCCGCATTTTCCATGCGCAGCCGCATAGAATATTTCCCATTTCCGGTATCCTTCAGACTCCAGGCGACCACATCCTTTTGATCGGGAACAGCATCGCTGGATTGAAAAATAGTGGTCCAATCACCGTCTCCAGGGTTATCCCCTTTGGCGATATCCAGCCTCCAGGTGGTGAAACCATCTGGCGAGCTGGCAACGATGTTAATATTGATATTATCCTGGGTCAGTACATCTCCATCTTTGATATTCTCGATGGCCAGGCTGGGGTGCGGCGAATCGGATCGGCATTGGTTTTGCGGGGTAAAAAACAGCGGACGGTCAAATCCCAGACTTTGCGCCAGTGCTCGTCCAGTGGAATCTTTGCGCAGCCAGCGCTGCACCAGGGGGTCCGTCACGTTCATGGTCAGTTTTTTCTCGGCGTTATCGCTGCCGCAATCGGCTGATGCCAATAAACCGTTCCAGGTATCCAGGTTGACTTCTTTCCATAAATCTTCACTGGATGGCAGGGGCAGTTGGTCAGACGCGTAAATCTCCTGACGCTGCTGCGGGCACCACTCGGAGGGTTCCGCGCCTGAAATAACGCAGATCACACGGTCGACAATCCCGGCCGGGCGTTGGAAGGGGGATGGCTCTCCACCAGTGATGGCGGGAATGGCTTTGGTCATGAAATTAGCCCAGATAGGTGCCGCACCTGTCAGACCGGTGGTGTTTTGCATAGCAGTGTAATCCGCGTTGCCAACCCACACGCCAACCGCCAGATCAGGGCTGTACCCCATCGTCCAGTTATCTCTGAAATCATTGGTGGTGCCAGTTTTGGCGGCTACGCGGGTGTTGAATCCCAGGTTGATGACAGGGTTGGCGCCAAACATGGGCCTGCGCGCTTCATAGTCTGAGAGAATGGATGAAATGATGTAGGCATGTTCAGGCCGTATCACCTGTTCTCCCTTGGGTGGTTTGTATTCATAGATTACGCTGCCAGTATTGTCTGTGATTTTTAATATGGAGACTGGCGGCACGCGCACGCCGTTATTGGCGAAGACGGAATATGCCCCAGTCATCTCCAACAGACTGACCTCCCCGCCGCCCAGGGTTAGCGCCAGACCGTAATCCTTGCGAGTCAGGCTGGTGATGCCCATTCTCTCGGCCATGCCAGTCAGGCCGTCTTTGTTGGGTGAGTTTGGATTATCGTACACCCCAATATATTGCAGGGCTTTGACAGCCGGGATATTGTAAGAATTGGAGAGGGCCGTACGGACAGTGACCGGCCCATGAAACCGTCCGTCATAGTTAACGGGCTGGTAAGGGGGACGAGTGTCGTTTGGATCACCGGAAGGTGGGAAGTCTGCAGGGATATCCCAGATCAGTGTGGAAGCCGTCCAGCCTTTTTCAAAGGCTGCCACATAGGTCAGTGGTTTGATGGCTGAACCGGGCTGGCGGGTCTGGGTGGTGGCCATGTTGACCTGTCCCTGGATGGCTGCATTGTAAAAATCAGCCGACCCGACCATCGCCAGGATTTCACCCGTGGAGGGTTTGATCGCGACCAGCGCCGCGTTATGGGCGTTTTTGTTGACCAGGGCCGCGACCTGATCACTGACAATTTTCTGGGCAGTATCCTGCAACCCCGCATCCAGACTGGTGGTGATGGTGAAACCGGCGCGGTAAATTGTTTGCGCGTCAAACTGGCCTTCCAACTGCGAGCGCACATATTGTACCCAGTGCGGAAAGCGCATCTGGATGTTCGGCGTGGGAAAGTTGAAATTTTCGATGGCCTTGGCCGCATCCAGGGCGGGTTTAACTTCCACGCAGACCGGCTGCGGGTCATTGCTGACGGAGATGCAGTCTTTTTCGACGCTGAGCTGATACATCAGCGAAAGCACGTCCCGGTGGCGTCTGAGGGTGACATCGCGGTTTGTGTAAATATCGTAAACCGCCGGGGATTGCGGCAGTCCGGCCAGGAAGGAGGCCTGCGCCAGGGTCAGATCATCAGCCAGATGTCCGTTCTTTGGAGTGCCCTGCGGGTGTAATTCGTTAGGCTGGCCGTCGATACCGGGCCCAAAATAGGTTTCGGCGGCAGCTTCAATCCCGTAAGAAATGTTGCCATAATAGATCTCGTTCAGGTACAGTTCCAGGATGTCATCCTTGCTATAGCGGCGCGTGATTTCAGAAGCCAGGATGATCTCGCGGATTTTGCGCATGTAGGATTGCTGAAACTGCTCCTGGGGAAGCAGCAAGGAGCGCGCCAATTGCTGCGTGATGGTGGAAGCCCCCGAGACGGTTTCACCAGCGCTGAAATTTTGCCAGATGGCGCGGATGATGGCCGCCGGGTCAAAGCCTGGATGGGAATAGAAATCCTTGTCCTCGGTAGCGATCGTGGCTGCTACAAGCAAGGGAGAAATATCTTTGAGTTTTACGTAAGTGCGCCGGCCGGCGTTGGGATCCAGGATTTCATAAAGCGGGTTGCCGTTGCGGTCAACAATGCGCGTGGTTTCAAACTGCGAGGAGTGCGCCCGTAAAGTGTCCACCGATGGCAGGCTGCTGGCAATGTAATAGTATGCAAAAACGGTAGCCGCGGCAGTAATGATGATCAAACCTACCAGCACGAACAACGATATCACCAGCCCGCGTACAAAACATCCCCAACCCCGGCTGTAGTTTTTATTGGGGGGTTCATTTTCATAGTACCGCCTGGAAGCCCTGAGCGCCGCCGGGCTGACACTGGTGGCGTTCGGATCAACCTCATCCACCCATTGCGGCGGAGAATAATTAGCATAAGGACTCTCGCCGTAACCAGGATAAAGCGGCGGCGGATTGGGCAGGTTAGAAGATTCACCACTGGGTGGAATGGTTTGTGATCTGGATGGATCTGCCCGCTGGCGATTCGTTGGTTTTTTATCGAACGGGGTTTCTTGCATAATTTATGAAGTAATCCCGGTTTCTGCACGGGATGAGGTAATCCCGGTTTCTGCACGGGATTTGCCGCGGGTCTTTACCAATACTGTCCACAGACCTTTCATGGCGGTTTCGTTCGATTGATTGTTAACATAAACATTGAGGGTTACCAGCCCGCCCCCCAGGCGTGGGAAGGCCTTGGTTTCCATGACTTCCATGTCTACATGGATGGTATCGCCAATAAAGACCGGTTTGACGAATTTCCATTCCCCGACTTCGCGAAAAGCGATCACATTGGCGCCCAGAATTCCGGTTTGCACGGCCAACCCCGAGGCGATTGCCAACCCCAACAGACCATGGGCGATGCGCTGTCCAAACGGCGTGGCTTTGGCAAATTCAGCATCGGTGTGGATCTGGTTAAAATCGCCGGAAAGACCCGCGAAAGTGGCGATATCATGTTCTGTAATGGTGCGCCCGGCTGATTTCACTTTCTGACCAGTTTGGAAATCTTCAAAGAATAAACCTGTATTCAAAGGCAAGTCGCTCATGCTCTTCTCCTTATGTTCATCTGTATGCCCCGAGGGAAGCCCTGCGGGATGCCCTGTGGGTTGGTGCTTTCGGCGGCGTAATGATTATCTTCCTTATTATAAACGTCGAAAGGCCTGAAATAGTTTCGCTTCTCCAGGCGGAAGGCTTATAATCGATTAGGAGAAAACTGCCATGGCTTACACTTCCATTTTGAATGAAACACGCGGACGTGTGGGGCTGATTACGTTAAACCGCCCCCAGGCGCTGAATGCGCTCAATCCCCAGCTTCTTACTGAATTGATCCAGGCTCTTTCTGACTATGACAGCGATCCGGCGATCGGCGCCATGCTGATTACCGGTTCGGAGCGCGTCTTTGCTGCCGGAGCGGATATAAAATTCATGGCGGGGGCGTCGGCTGCTGAAATGCGCGCTAACGGCTTTGTAAGCCTGTTTGAGGGGCTGCGCCAGATCCAAAAACCGGTTATCGCTGCGGTTTCAGGTTTCGCACTGGGCGGGGGCTGTGAGCTGGCACTGGCCTGCGACATGATTATGGCCTCTGAAACAGCTCGCTTCGGGCAGCCGGAAGTCACGATTGGTGTCATCCCTGGCGGTGGCGGTACTCAACGCCTGACGCGCGCCCTGGGCAAGGCCCTGGCAATGGAAGTCATCCTGAATAACCGCACACTCTCGGCGGTCGAGGCGCTGCGCTTCGGGCTGGTCAACCATGTGGTCCCGGTTGAACTGCTGCTGAACCAGAGCCTGGCACTGGCCGAAGAAATCGCGGAACGCGCGCCGCTGGCGCTGGCGGCTGCCAAGCAGGCCGTCAACAACGCAGATGAACTGGCCCTGGCGGCCGGGTTGGCGGGCGAACGTGAAGCGTTTTACAATTTGTTTGATACTTCCGATCAAAAAGAAGGCATGCAGGCTTTCATTGAAAAGCGCAAACCGCGCTGGCAGGGGCGGTAGCAATAAAGCAAAAAGGGTATACTTTGTATGCAGTTATTTTTGTCAGGGAACAGGTTGATGGCTTATGCTGACTTTCAATGACTTGATCGTTGCTTTTGAAAAATTAGGCTTAAAAAACAAACCAGTCATTGTGCATGCCTCTTTGCGTTCTTTTGGACATGTAGTGGGTGGCGCGGATTCAGTTGTCACGGCGCTAGACTATACCACCGGCTCCTTTATCATGCCCAGCCACACCTATAAAACGATGGTGACACCTGTTTCGGGACCAGCCAATAACGCCTTGAACTACCAGCGCGGACAGCAGTGGAACCGGCTGGCCGAGCCTTTCCAACATAATATGCCTGCTGATTCACTGATGGGCGCTGTGCCCGAAAGCCTGCGCATGTGGCCTGAGGCCCGGCGTTCCACACACCCCATCCTGTCATTCACCGGCATCCGTGCTGAGAAAATCCTCGAAAAACAAACTATTGAAGAACCTTTCGGCCCAATCCGTGCCCTGGTGGAACTGGACGGCTGGGTTTTGCTGCTGGGGGTGGATCATACTGCCAATACCAGCATCCACTTTGCAGAGAAGCTGGCTGGCCGCAAGCAGTTCATCCGCTGGGCGCTGACCCAAAACGGTACAGTCACCTGCCCCGGTTTTCCGGGTTGTTCGTTGGGCTTTGAGGTCATCGAACCGGATGTGCGCGCCACCACCAAAACCATCAAGGTTGGCGACGCATCGGTTCACGCCGTTCCGCTGCGTCCATTGATGGTCAGGGTGATCGAGATCATCAAAAAAGATAAATATGCACTGCTGTGCGACCGTCCGGACTGCGAGCGCTGCGCAGACGTCAGAAAATCATAAAAAACCTCTGAAAGAGTTTTACTGCTGCGGTTTTTTGGTTGAAACAACTGATTCACAATGAACAACGCCCTGTTTTAGAATGGCGTTGTTTTTTTATTTTCTGAGGAGAGAATGGCCCGGGAATATCAGTGCATGACAGGAAGATTGTCATGCTAATTTATGATTAATGTTCAATTCCCAAACAGGGTGTCTGTGATAAACTTTTACACGGCCCTGTAGGATAGTGTTTTTGACCCAAGACGCATGGCCCTTGTGGGTTCGAACCAACAACAGATACGGGAGGTGTCTTTTGTTGATTTGCAATATAAAATATTCCCCTGCGTATAGCGGTCCATAATTCTTATGAATCCGTTCAGCCCTGTTGCCCAACAGGGCTTGTTGCATTTACTCGTAACGCATGGTCCTGTGGATTTGCGGTTGCAAATAAGTTGCCACTACCGGCGTTATAGAGTCGATTGCATCTAAAAAAACCATATTCGCCAAGGAGAATGTTTATGTCCGAAGAGGAAGATAGCAAAACTGTAAGCCGTCGAGATTTTATGAAGGTGACGATAGCCACCATTGGGGGGTTGATCACTGCAACCTATGCGTTCCCAGCGATTGCCTATGTTCTGGGGCCGGCGCTCAAGCAGGAAGCCAGCAATTGGATCCAGCTTGGATCGGTCAAAAAAGTAGAAACAGGCACTCCCACATTATTCAAAACAATCATCCAGAGCCAGACCGGTTGGATCACCGCAGAAGAAGAGTTTTCCGTTTATGTGTTAACGGAAGATGGACAAAATTTTATCGCTCTCTCCAATATTTGCACCCATCTCGGCTGCCGGGTTCGCTGGATCCCTGAAAAGCAGGGTTTCTTTTGCCCATGTCACAACGGAGCCTTCTCAAAAGATGGAAACGTTACCGGCGGCCCGCCTCCAAAGCCGCTAAATCGTTTTGAAAGCAAGGTTGAGAACGATATTTTGTTTGTAAAGCGAGGCTAACATGTTGGCAAAATTTGGCAATTGGATGAACGAACGTTTGGGTTGGCGCGCCGTGTGGGAAGCCATTTTCATGCGAAAGGTTCCGCATGTTAACTGGCTCTACACACTGGGCAGCGCAACACTTTTCCTGGCTGTGAACCAGGCGGTCACCGGTATCCTTCTCACTCTGTACTATGTTCCCACGCCGGATCACGCGTATGATAGTGTGGTTTACATCACCACCCAGCTACCGGC
>CAIWAX010000012.1 GCA_903910795.1 uncultured Anaerolineae bacterium | reverse complement strand
CCAGGCGGGGCAGGCAAAAAGACATCTTGACATAAATCGAGAATGCTTAACTTGTGACTGATGGGGTTAGGCCAGGGTCAAGTACTGGGTTGTTCTGTTTGAAGGTTTTCCAGCCAGGCCATGATAGATGCGTTATGGTTGATCCTGTATTGGAACGTGAGCCACCCAAAAGAACCAGGCTCAAACCTGGCGGATTGCTGAATAAATCCAGCTTGCCAACGCTTGCAAATAACCGTCTGCCGATCCACAAGCAGGCGAATTGATTCGCGCTCACCTTTCAATAAATATAACTTGGCAAGAAATTCTTGCCGGATCAAGCGCGGAACTGCGACCGGGCTGGTCAACCACTCGAGATAAACTTTGCGCCCGGTGGCCGTCAATCTATAAACCCGGCGCGGGGGGTGTGGATCCTGGTTTTGAATTACGCTCGAAACATAGCCATCTTTTTCCAATTTGGCTAATAGCGAGTACGACTGGCTCTGCTTCAAATTCCAGACCAATCCCAACCCGGCGGGGTCAGATACCATCTGGTGAATTTGATAGCCGTGTTCAGGGCCATCGCGCAAAAAACCAAGCAAGGAGATTTCAATCCCCGGGGGACGGCGAATCATTGGACTCATTTAACCATGCTCCTCACTATTCATTCAATAAGTATACAAAAAATGACGTCACGTCAGCGTCATGAATCATTGTGACGTTTGTAATAAAACAATCGAAACAATAAATTGGCTGTGTTATGATATTTCATAGAAGATTAGTGGCTGATAGGCATCCCGGTGTTTCGTTTAGCGGGTGTTGATGTTGCACTTTGCCAGCCGCGAAACTGTTACTCTTCCAAAACCAACAAATTTTTTACCCAATTCGGAAAGGAAATTCGGAGGCATATGCTGAGAAAATCGCTCGTCATCAATGGGATCACTAAATCACTTATTATTGACCCCGAAACCAGCCTGGGAGATCTTTTACGCAAGCAGTTACTCCTGACTGGCACGAAAGTTTCTTGCAATGATGGACACTGCGGCGCATGCTCGGTCATCGTCGATGGTAAATTGACACTGGCCTGCCTGACCAAAATGAGCAAAATCGCCGATGGCGCGTCTATCCTGACCGTTGAAGGAATAGGCACACCAGAAAAGATGCACCCGATCCAGACTGCATTCGCGGTATTTGGCGCAGCGCAGTGCGGTTTCTGCACCCCTGGTATGGTGGTTTCGGCTTATGCGCTCCTGGCGGGGGATCCCAATCCTACCCGTGAAGATGTCCGCAATTGGCTGACCAAGCACCACAATGCCTGCCGCTGCACCGGTTACAAACCGATCGTGGATGCCATCATGGAAGCTGCCAAGGTTATGCGCGGCGAGATGAAAATTGAAGACCTCGAATACAAACTGCCGGCCGATGGCAGGATCTGGGGTGGCAAATATCCACGTCCAACCGCAGTTGGCAAAGTTACCGGAACCCTCGATTTCGGCCAGGATTTGGGCCTCAAAATGCCTGCCGACACGCTGCAGTTGGCGTTGGTACAGGCCAAGGTTTCCCATGCCAATATTCTTTCGATTGACACATCCGAAGCCGAGAAAATGCCCGGCGTCTTCAAGGTTGTCACTCACAAGGATGTCAAGGGCAAGAATCGCATCACCGGCCTGATCACCTTCCCGACCAACAAGGGTGACGGCTGGGATCGCCCGATTTTGTGCGATACCAAGGTCTTCCAGTATGGCGATGCGATCGCGATTGTTTGCGCGGATACCATTGAGCAAGCCAAGGCCGCCGCTGAAAAAGTCAAGGTGGAATTGGAAGAACTGCCCGCCTATATGAGCGCCCCGGCTGCCATGGCCGATGACGCCATCGAAATTCACCCCGGCACGCCAAACGTTTACTTCCAACAGAATATTAGCAAGGGTCCCGACACCAAACCCATTATGGAATCGGCCCCCTATGTGGTCAGCGACAGCTTCTATCTCCAGCGCCAGCCGCATCTGACCATTGAATCCGACATGGGCTTTGCCTATTATGATGAACAAGGCCGCCTGACGATTCATTCCAAATCGATTGGTCTGTACCTGCATCTGTACATGATCGCCCCCGGGCTGGGCGTTGAACCCGACAAACTGCGCCTTGTTCAGAACCCGGCCGGCGGCACCTTTGGTTATAAGTTCAGCCCAACCATGGAAGCCCTGCTCGGCGCGGCCTGCATCGCCACGCAGCACCCGGTTTATCTGGAATATGATTATCAGCAGTACATGCAGTACACCGGCAAGCGCTCCCCGTTCTTCCTCGATATCAAAATGGCCGCCGACAAAGATGGCAAGATCCTGGCGATGGAACACGATTATATCGTCGATCACGGCCCCTATTCTGAATTTGGCGATCTGTTGACCCTGCGCGGCGCACAGTATATCGGCGCGGGCTACAATATTCCCAGCATTCGCGGCCGTGGTCGCACGGTTGCCACCAATCATGTCTGGGGTTCAGCTTTCCGCGCCTACGGCAGCCCGCAATCCTTCCTGGCTTCAGAAAGCTTGATGGATGAAATGGCTGAGAAAATCGGCATGGATGCGCTGGAAATTCGCTATGTAAATGCTTATCGCCCCGGCTCCACCACTCCCACCGGCCAGGATCCCGAAGTTTACTCCCTGCCCGAAATGCTCGACAAACTTCGCCCTGTCTATCAAGAAGCCAAGGAGAAGGCCAAGCGTGAATCAACACCTGATAATAAGAAGGGTGTTGGTGTTACCATCGGTATCTACGGCTGCGGCCTGGACGGCGTGGACGGCTCGGAAGCGGATGTTGAACTGACCAAAGACGGCGTAACCATCTACAACACCTGGCAAGATCATGGCCAGGGTGCAGATATGGGCACTCTCGGAACGGCTCACGAAGGTCTTCGCCCGTTGGGCATCGCCCCCAATAAAATCAAACTTGTCATGAACGACACCGGCACGGCTCCCAACAGCGGTCCGTCAGGCGGCAGCCGCAGCCAGGTCATGACTGGTAATGCCATCAAGAACGGCTGTGAACAACTCGTCGCAGCGATGACCAAGAAAGATGGCACTTTCCGCACTTACGATGAAATGGTCAAAGAAGAACTGCCGCTCAGGTACCACGGCAAGTGGTCTTCATCCATGAACTCCAACTGCGATGAGAACGGCCAGGGTCGGCCTTTCGCCATCTATATGTACGGCGCCTTCCTGGCGGAAGTCAACGTCAATACCAAGACCGGCAAGACCACGGTTGAAGGTATGACCGTCATGGCTGACATCGGCAAGATCAATAACAAACTGGTGGTGGACGGCCAGATTTACGGCGGCGTAGCCCAGGGTATCGGGCTGGCTCTCTCCGAGGATTTCGAGGACATCGAGAAGCACAGCACCATGCTGGGCGCCGGTATCCCGTATGCCAAGGACATCCCCGACAAATTTGATATCGTCTACTTCGAGAACGCCCGCGATAACGGCCCATTCGGCGCCGCTGGTGTGGGTGAACTCCCGTTGACCTCGCCGCATGTTGCGATTGTCAATGCCATCTACAACGCTACCGGTGTGCGCATCCGCCACCTGCCCGCCCGCCCCGATAAGGTGTTGGCTGGCCTGAAGGCTTTGCAGCCCGCGTAACGAGTTAGTCCCGGTTCCAGCACGGGACAATGATCTTCTTATGGGAGCGTTCGTGTGTTCCGGCACGGGACGTGGGCGCTCCCATTTTTTTTATCCGCCAATCTGCGCGAATTTCTGCGAATTTATGTATTTTCCGTCTTAAATTCGTGCAGATTGGTGCAAAATAGCGGATAATTATTTATATGGATCAAAAAGAACTGCGCGAACAGGAAAATCGCTGTATCCAGGAACAGGCTCCGGCCTGTGTCTCCACCTGCCCGGTGCATGTGGATGTGAGAGGATTGGCGGCAGAAATAGCAAAAGGCGATTTCCCGGCTGCGTACAAGTTGTATCGCAAGGCCGTACCGTTTCCCGGTATTATCAGTCATATTTGCAATCAGCCTTGCCAGACAACCTGCCTGCGCGGTAAGGATTTGGGCGGCGCCATTGAAATTGCCGCCCTGGAGCGCGCTGCGCTGGAGTTTGGCGGTCAGGCTGCGGAGGCCATTAAACCGCTGCCGCGCAAACACTTTGTGAAACCAGTGGCGGTGATCGGCGGCGGCATCAGTGGTTTGACCGTGGCATTCGATCTGGCGCGTAAAGGCTGGGGGGTGGTGATCTTTGAAGCCAGCGACCGGCTTGGCGGGGGATTGTGGAAGGTCCCGCCTGACTTGCTTCCGCGCGATGTTCTGACCCATGATCTGAGTGTCATCCAGGCCCTGGGTGTGGAAATCCGATTAAATACAACGGTCGGCCGCAGCGGCGGCAATGGGCACAGCACTTTTCTGACCCGCTTGTGTGAGGAATACGATGCCGTTTATCTGGGGGTTGGCTCGCATTCCAGTGATATTCCTGATCTACAGTTGGATGAATCCGGGCGCACCTCCATTGACCCTATAACTTTCCAGACCAGTATGGCGAAAGTCTTTGCCGGTGGGGACGTGTTGCGCGCCTCGGCGACCTTTTCAGGGCAGGAAATTCCTCATTCGGCCATTCTATCTATCTCGGAAGGCCGCCGGGCGGCTGCCTCTATCGACCGGCTGCTGCAAAAAGTATCGCTGACGGCGGCGCGCAGCAACGAGGGCCCCTATGAAACCCGCCTTTACACCAATACAAGCGAAATCCAGCCGCAAACAGCGCTGATCGAGACTGATTTGTCCACCCGCTACAGCCGCGAAGTGGCCGAGACCGAAGCCGCGCGCTGCATGCAGTGTGAATGCCTGGAGTGTGTTAAAAATTGCGAATATCTCCGGCATTACAAGGGCTACCCCAAGAAATACATCCGCGAAGTCTATAACAACCTGTCGATTGTGATGGGCACCCGCCATTCGAACACCTTCATCAACTCCTGTGCTCTCTGCGGGCTGTGCGCTGAAATTTGCCCGACTGATGTGGATATGGGTGAGGTGTGCCATAACGCGCGTGAACAGATGGTCGAACAAAAGCGCATGCCGGCTTCGGCCCATGACTTTGCCTTGCAGGATATGGCCTTCAGCAACAGCGCCTCTGGCAAATTTGCGCTGGCCCGCAACGCTTCCGGGACAAACTCCAGTTCTTATGCCTTTTTCCCGGGCTGCCAGTTGAGCGGCTCCTCACCCCAATATGTTGAAAAAGCCTATGATTTCCTGAAGGGCGCTTTCCCGGATGCTGGCGTGGGATTGATGCTGCGCTGCTGCGGTGCGCCCGCGGATTGGGCCGGGAATAAGCAACTTTTCGAGGAATCGCGGCAGCAATTCCTGTTGGAATATGAAAAACTTGGCCGCCCTAAACTGGTGCTGGCCTGTTCGAGCTGTTACCAGGTCTTCCAAAAGCATTATCCTGATGTACAAATCGTTTCCTTCTGGGAAGTCTTCGACCAGCTTGGCCCGCAGACCCTGACCGCGGGCCGGGCCTTCTCTGCGCCGGTGGCCATCCACGACCCATGTTCCACCCGCTATGCAAGCGGTATTCAGGATGCAGTCAGAAATATCCTGGGTAAAATGGGCTGCGAAATCCAGGAATTGCCCCTCAGCCGGGAAAAGACCGAGTGCTGTTCCTATGGCGGCCTGATGTGGCTGGCCAACAAACCGGTGGCAGAGCAAGCGGTGCAGCGCCGCATCAACGAAAGCCCACAGGATTACCTGACCTATTGTGCCATGTGCCGCGATTTCTTTGCGCGGCGCGGCAAGCGCAGCCTGCATTTATTCGATTATATTTATGGTGCTGCCGGTACCGACCTCGCGCTTGCCCCGGCAGTCGGATTCTCGCAGCGCCATGAGAACCGCGCCCGGCTGAAAGAAAAATTATTAAAAGAAAGATGGAGCGAAACCATGCCCGAGCAAGCCGCCTTTGAATCCATCCGCCTGGTTTTGCCAGAAGCCGTGCAGCAGATGGTGGAAGATCGACTGATCCTGGTGGAGGATATGCAAAAAGTGATCGAATATGCCCAGCGCACCGGCAAACGCATGTTCAACGCCGCCACCGGACACTATTTGGCTTACACCAAGCCCACCAGTGTCACCTATTGGGTGGAATATACCCCGCAGGAGGACGGCGCTTTCCTGGTGCACAAAGCCTACAGTCACCGCATGGAAATCGGTCGGGAGGCGAAAAAATGAGCCAATATGTTGATCTATCCGCTTATCAAGGCTGGGTTTGCGCAGATTGCGGCCAGCCGCTTGTGCCAGGCAAGGTGGATATTTCCTATCTTGGCAACTCCTTCCCGGTCGACCTGCTGAAATGCCCCAATTGCGGGCTGGTACTCATCCCGGAGGAACTTGCGCTCGGCAAAATGGCCGAAGTCGAAAAGGCGCTGGAGGATAAGTAGTGCAAATTCCGCCATACGAGCACCCGGTTTGGCAAAGCCAACAGGGAATGCGGCCTGGCGGGCTGGACATCACAGCGCAGGCGCTATCTTTGTGCGGTTTGCAGCCGGGCGCGCGTATTCTGGATGTGGGTTGCGGAGCCGGGGCAACGCTCAGGTTCCTGACAACCCCCCGTACTGGAACCGGGACTACCCCGCAGTATGGCCTGGCCGGTTTTGGCGTGGATATTTCGACTGCGCTGCTTCGTAGGGCGCAGGATGGCAGTCTGGCGGGGTTCACCCAGGCGAATGCCGAGCAACTGCCTTTTGCAAATGACAGCCTGGACGCGGTCATCTCTGAATGCGCACTGTCCATCTTTGATGCGGATGCCGCGCTGCGTGAATGTCATCGGGTTCTAAAACCCGGCGGTTGTTTGATGGTCAGCGATCTCTACGCGCGCGATGAAACTGGCCTGCCAGCGCTGCGAAGCCTCCCGGCCGGCACGTCCTTCGGTTCAGTCATGCCGCGGGCTGCGATTGAATCAAAACTGGCCGGCGTTGGATTGCAGCTTTCCATCTGGCAGGATTGTTCCGAGAAGCTGAAAGAATTTCCAGTTTGCAGCCTGTCCACCGCCGCGCAGGTGGATGTGTTTGACCTGATCATCGTGGCCGGGAAGGCAAAATTGGGCTATTATTGGTTGGTAGCACGAAAGGGATCAACATGGACGAGCTTGAACAATTAATGGTACTTCGCAAGCAAGGTTTTTATTGCAGCCAGATCCTGATGTTGCAAGGACTGGAGCAGTTGGGCAAAAGCAACCCGGACCTTATCCGTGCCATGCACGGATTGGCTGGCGGGCTGGGTTTCTCGGGCGAGCTGTGCGGCGCGCTGACCGGCGGCGCCTCCCTGCTGGGTCTGTATGCCGGGAAAGGCACGCCCGAACAACCCGAGGACCCGCGTCTCGACTTTATGATCATGGACCTCGTCAAGTGGTTCAAGGCCGAATACAGCGAGCAGTTTGGCGGTATCCGCTGTGAACAAATTCTGGCCGGTAACAGTCAGAATCAAGCCATCCGCTGCCCAATTCTGGTCACAGGTGTGCTCCAAAAGGTTAAAGACTTATTGGTGGAAAACGGTTATGACCTTTCGGGGCTGGAATAATGGCTGATCCCGACCTCGAAACGGGGCTGCCCCGGATTCTTTCCCAGACTGAAAGCGTTTGTCCCGAGTGCCTGGCGCGGATTCCCGCCGCGCGCGTCCAGCGCGGCGAAAACGTGTACCTCGAAAAAAACTGCCCGGAACATGGGCCATTCAGTGTTGTTATCTGGCGCGGACAACCCGCCTTTAGCTCCTGGGTGCGCCCCAAAACCCCATCCCATCCCAAAAACCCATTCACGCAGGCCAAGCTGGGCTGCCCGTATGATTGCGGGTTGTGCCCCGAGCATCAACAGCAATCCTGCTGTGTTTTGCTGGAAGTTACCCAGCGCTGTGATTTACACTGCCCGGTCTGTTTCGCGGACGCGGCCAACGTAAATCACCCCATCCCGGACCTGACCCACGCGGAAATTGGGGCCTGGTACGAGCGCCTGCTGGCGGCTGGCGGGCCATTCAATATCCAGCTCTCAGGCGGTGAACCATGCGTGCGCGATGATTTGCCGCAAATCATCCGGTTGGGACGTGCCTACGGTTTCACCTTTTTCCAGTTGAATACCAATGGCCTGCGCCTGGCGCGTGACCTGGAATATCTGGCCGAGCTTAAAGCAGCCGGGCTATCCACCGTCTTCCTGCAATTTGACGGCAGCCAGGACACAATTTATCAAAAAATCCGCGGGCGCAAGCTATTGGATAAAAAGATGGCGGTCATCGAACGCTGCGCGCAAATGGATGTCGGCGTGGTACTGGTGCCGACCCTGGTACCGGGTGTCAACACAGATGACATTGGGAATATCCTGCGCCTGGCGCTGGCGCACATGCCAGCTGTGCGCGGGGTGCACTTCCAACCGATCAGTTACTTTGGGCGCTATCCTGAAGCCCCCTCTGATGAAGCCCGCATCACCATCCCGGAAGTCATCCGCGCAGTGGAGCAGCAAACCGCTGGTCTCTTCCAATCTTCAGCGCTCTGCCCACCCGGTGGAGAAAATGCCCAGTGTTCCTTCCACGGCAATTATGTGCTGATGCCGGATGGCGCGCTGAAACCTTTGACCCGTCACAAGGGCGAGAGTTGCTGCCAGCCGGTGGACGCGGCCCAGGGTGCTGCCCGCTCGCGCGAGTTTGTGGCCGAGCATTGGGCCACACCTGTGCCGCTCACCACACTGGCTGTCTTCAGTGGGCCCAGCCTGGGCGAGTGGGATGTATTCCTGGAGCGCAAACGCACGCACACCTTCTGCGTCTCGGGCATGGCTTTTCAGGATGCCTGGACACTCGATCTGGATCGCCTGCGCGACTGCTACATCCACACCGCCAGCCCGGATGGCCGGCTTGTGCCTTTCTGCGCCTACAACCTGACCGATCGCCAGGGGCGCTCACTTTACCGGGGCGTAGACCAGCAGAAAAATGTGGGATCACTCCGTGAAGCTGACCCCGCTTGACCCGTGGATTTACAGCAAGATCGTTGCTAACCAGCCTGGTTTGACCCGGCCGGAAATTGACGCCTGGCAGGTACACAAAATAAATGAGACTCTGGCTTTGGCGCGCGGGAAAAGCTCTTTTTATCGCAAGCATTTCCAGGGTCTGCCGGAATCCATCAGCAAACTGGACGAACTGAGCCAATTTCCTTTTACCACGCCCGAAGATGTGCGCCGCAACCCGCTGCAATTTGTGTGCGTCTCGCAGGATGAAATCCAGCGTGTCGTCACGCTGCAAAGCTCTGGAACCACCGGCGAACCAAAACGCATCTACTTTACAAATACAGACCAGGAATTGACCATCGATTTTTTCGGCGTGGGCATGTCCACATTTACACAGCCAGGCGACAGAGTATTCATCTTGCTGCCGGGTGCCACCCCGGGCAGTGTCGGCGATCTTCTGCGCCTGGGTCTGGAACGCTTGGGCCGCGCCCCCATCCCCTACGGCCCTGTGCGCGATCCGCTCCAGGCGCTGGAAGTACTGAATAACCGGCAGCCCGCCTGTTTGGTTGGCTCGCCTACCCAGGTGCTTGGCCTGGCGCG
The DNA here is from genome assembly GCA_903910795.1 of uncultured Anaerolineae bacterium. GTDB lineage: Bacteria > Chloroflexota > Anaerolineae > Anaerolineales > Villigracilaceae > UBA5195. The sequence continues at coordinate 4,668 of CAIWAX010000012.1, read as the reverse complement.
CCGCTGGCTGCCCGGTATGCACAGGCCGGAGAGCGTCTTGCTCTCCACCGATTATCTTCCGGCAGCCATCGTGAACGCGCTGGAGCAGATTTGGGGCTGTCAGGTTTATAATCACTACGGAGCGACTGAGATGGGTTTGGGCGGTGGGGTAGATTGCGAGGCTCACACTGGTTACCACTTGCGCGAAGCCGATTTATATTTTGAAGTAGTAAACCCGCTCACCGGCCGCCCGGTTCCCGATGGGGAACACGGCGAGGTGGTTTTTAGCACGCTTACCCGGCATGGTATGCCGCTCATCCGTTACCGGATGGGAGATCGAAGCCGTTTCATCCCCGCTAACTGCTCGTGCGGCACAGCCTTAAAGGTTCTGGAAAGTGTGCGCGGGCGTTTCGCGGGCTTCGTTCCGCTTGAAAACGATGTATTAAGGTTGCCCGATCTGGATGAAGCCCTGTTTCCCATCCCGGGGCTGCTGAATTTCTCAGTAACCGTGACTGGCGCAAGCGGAAAAACTTCGCTGTCCATTCACGCACAAATGCTTACCGGTACGGATTCCTCAGCGTTGATCGAACAGGCACTCAGGCCCATCCCGGCTCTGCATGGCCTGGAAGTAAACATTCACTGCAGCCACAACCCCCAGGAAGCTGGCAGCATCCAGAAGCGAGTTATTTTAGATAAGCGAGGTCAAGATGCGTGAAATTCTTTCAGAAATTGAAGCCTGGCGCAAGGAAGGCAAGCAAGTGGCCATTGCGACCAATGTCAAACGGGATGGCTCGTCGCTGCGTCCATTGGGCGCCAAGATGGCGATGACACCTGCCCAGCCCGACCCTGGTGGAACCCACCGGGCTTCCGGGGTTATTCCAGAAATCGCCGGGTCGGTGACAGGTGGATGTATCGAGGGGGTCGTTTACGAAGAGGCGCAGGCTGTCATCAAAAATGGCATCCCCAAGCTGCTGCATTACGGTGTGACCAGCGAAGAAACGCCCTGGGAAGTGGGGCTGAGCTGCGGCGGCTCGCTGGATGTGTTTGTAGAAACAATGGATTCGCCCGCCTGGCGTGAAATAGCCCCGGCCCTGAAAACTTGTCTGGAGGAAAACCAACTTGCGGCAGTCGCGACGGTTATTTCCGGCCCTGGTCTGGGCAGCAAAATGATGGTCTGGCCGGATGGACGCAGCCTCGGCAGCCTGGGGAATGCGGCCCTGGATCAGCAAGCTGGTCATTGGATGCAAAAACAGATTGCCGTTCAGGAAACCACCTGGACTTCATTTAACATAGCTGCGCATCATGTTGCCCAGGTGGAGGTGTTTGTGGATGTGTTCGCACCTGCTGCGCGCATGGTGGTGGTGGGCGCCGTCCATATTGCAATCCCACTGGTCACACTGGCGAAGGCCATGGGCTACCATACGGTTGTGATCGACCCACGCGCGGCTTTTGCGACCCGCGAACGTTTCCCACATGTGGATGAATTGATCACGGAATGGCCTTCCAGCGCGCTGGAAAAACTGCGCCCGGACGAAGGCACCTATATCGCCGTACTCAGCCACGATGAAAAACTGGATAACCCGGCCCTGGCTGTGGCCCTGGCCAGCCCGGCGCGTTATGTGGGCGTGCTCGGAACACGCAAAAAAATCCCCCAGCGTTTTGCGGCGCTGAGAGAATTAGGCGTTACCGATCAACAATTAAGCAGGTTACGGGCCCCGATTGGGTTGCATTTGGGCGCCATCCAGCCGGAGGAAATCGCCTTATCCATCCTGGCCGAGATGGTCACCGCAAAACACGGGTTGCCGAAAACTCAAGAAACCCATGTGATAGTACCGGTTGAGGTTGTATCGTAACCGCCCAGATTGTTAATTGCTACTTTTGCCTGATCCGTATCCAGCCAGGCTTTGAGAGCCTGGACTGATTCCAATTCCCATTTTTCGGAAGGGATGACAAGGTCATAGCGTTCTGTCGCCAATAATTTAAAATCGAGATCAAAGGACAGGGCGACCGTTTCCACGCCCAGCCCAACATCCACCTGACCCTTACTGATGGCTCGCGCCACTTCAGAATGGGTCATTTTTTCATCTTGATAGCCAGAAATGTTGAGCGGGTCAATTCCAGCGCGATGAAGCTGCGCATCCAGCCAGACACGCGTCCCGGAACCTTGCTGCCGGTTTACAAAGCGAATACCCGGTTCTGCCAGGTCAGCCAATCCCTTCACTTTAAGCGGGTTGCCCGGCGCAAGGATTAGCCCCACCCGCCGGTGTGCCAGACAAAGCAGCGCCACCTTTTGCCCGGGCAACAATTTGCGTACAAACGGCTCATTATACGTATCGGTGTTCTCGTCCCATAAATGACAACCCGCCAGATCGGCTTTTTTCTCCGCAAGCGCGATCAGGCCGCCCAAACTGCCTGTGAAAGATAAGCGCAGGCTGTACCTGGCGTTCGCTTCACCATAATGCGCGGCAATCAATGCCATGGCCGGGTCATGACTGCCGACGAAACGCAAAACTTCGGGTGTAACCTGCTGCGGTTCACTGGAGAAGGTCCGCCAGCGGTCAAGCGCCATGCGCAGCGATTGCTCAACTTCATCGGGAGTATAACCGGCGGTCATGGTTTCCAAAAGAAAGGCTTCTGTGCGATTGAACAGCGCTGCCCGCCGCAGGGGTGTCTGGTTCTGTTCTGGCAGTTGATCCACCACCCTGGTGCCCTGCCCCACATGGCTGATCACAAACCCCAGGCGGGCCAATTCCTGGTAGGCGCGCATAATTGTGCCGGTGGTGCAATTCCATTGTTCGGTCATCTTGCGCATGGGTGGCAACGCCGCGCCAGGTTTCACCAGGCCCGATAAGATATCATTGCGAATCGATTCGACAATTTGCTGGTAGAGGTGAGATGAATCCATACTTTTAGTATAGTGTGATGGATGGCAAATGGCAAGCGAAAGAGCAGCTACTCACCCGTGTTGGTTTTAACGCAGTAGCGCATAACTTGCTTCTTCTAATTCTTTCGGGATGCGGACGCCCTGCGGGTGCGCCGGCGAACACGGAAAAAGCAAAAATATTAAGGTCACCCGCAGGGCGTCCGCGTCCAAAGAAAATAGCAACTTATGCGGTATTGCCAATAAAGCCCTTTGGTAGCGTGGTGAATATGATAACTGGTGCGGGGTCTTTCACTGTGAGCAGACCTTTCAAATTTGTAAGAAATAAAAGTGACAAATGACCATTGCAAAATTCCATAAACAAGATAATATTAATGAAAGATGAGAGAGCTCAGGTTGGGGTTTTTTGCATATTTCCCGGGCGGGTAAAGAATTTTTCTCTTGGGTATCATCACAGGGTTGGGGCGATTTCTACTCCCCTTTGTGCCAGAACCAAATTTTGCATAAAAAAGATCAGCGGGATCGAATATTACGGAACTTGTTTCATTCTTGGGGAGATTTTGTCATGACTATCAAAAATAATGTCTTCATTCAAAAAGCCTGCGTGACGCTGGTGGTGTTATCCATGCTGCTATCCAACCTGGGGCCGCTCAATATACAGGCGGTTCAGGCCAAAGGCAAAGGGCCAACGCCCACACCCACGCTGACGGGCACGCCAACGGCTGCGCCCGCTGCCACAGTTACGGCGGCACCTTCGGATACTCCCACAGTGATCCCAACCGTGGCGCCGGCCTTTACGCCGACCGTCAGCCTGACGCCGACTGCCACGCAGCTTACCCCACCGGATCTGGCCGCCGCGGGCACCGGCACGCTCTTCCGCGCCCGCATCACCCTCAAAAACAGCCATGACCTGCAGCGCCTAAAGGATTGGAATATTTCCGTCCTGGCCCAGGATGGCGATTTTGTCTATGTCGAAGTGGATAATAACAATCTTGAACGCCTGGCCCGGCTGGGTTTTGGCCCCGGCCAGATCGATTCGCTCGAATACCTGGCAACCGTCTACAATGCCACCCAATTTACAAGCGCGCCTATCTCAAAAGCCAGCCTGAGCGCCTCGCCAAAATTGTTGATGTCACTCTCCTCGGTGGACAGCGATCAGGACGGCCTGACCGATACCGAGGAAGTCTGGTGGTGCACCGACCCGCTCAACCCCAATTCCGACCATGCCGGGCTGGCCACTGCCACCGATCCGAATGACGGCGCGGAAGTCGCGGCCATCCAGAAGGGCATCACCACCTACGGCCCGCCCTTCGCCATGTGGCCCAATTTCAAACCCTACCATGCCGATGGCAACTGCCCGGACGGTGACTTTGACGGCGTGCCCGATAACGCCGAGATGTACATGCTCGGCACCAGCCCGCAGCGCGAAAGCTCCGACCTGGACAAATTCGACGATGGCCAGGAACTGTTTGGCGTGACCTTCTGCCCCGGCAGCAGCGGCACCTGCGGCTACGGCATCCTGCCGCGCGCCGAGGATGCTGCCTTTGTCAGCGCCAACCTGCCGGCCTGGGTCAAGGCGCCTGGAAACAGTCCTTTTGTGGCGGCGTTCCCTAAACCTGAGGTGGAGGTGGTGCCCTCATCGCTGAAACTGACTCAGGTTACGGTTATCACTAACACTAAAGGAACTACAACGGGAACCGAAAAAACCTATGGAACATCAACTACCAAAGCGACAAGTACAAGTCTAGCAAATTCAATAACATGGAATGATTGGGTAGAAGTTTCTAAAACAACTCCAACTTCAACAT
>CAIWAX010000011.1 GCA_903910795.1 uncultured Anaerolineae bacterium | reverse complement strand
ACAGATTACCTGGTAGACCCGCTGGCCCTGGATGATCTGACATACCTGGCACCAATTTTTCACGATCCGCATATCGAGATCATCTTCCATGCAGCCGAATATGATGTTCTTGGGTTACAACGTGATTTCGATTTCAGCTTCCACAACATCTTTGATACCATGCTGGCCGCGCGCACCCTGGGTTACAAACAGGTGGGGCTGGCAAGCCTGCTCTCAGAAAAATTTGGCCTGGATATTGACAAACACAACCAGAAAGCCGATTGGGGTCAACGCCCGTTAACCCCATCCCTGATTGATTACGCCCGCCTGGACACACACTACCTGATCGCGCTGCGGGATATTCTGGAAGCTGAGCTACATGAAAAAGGGCGCTGGGAGCTGGCCAGCGAAGACTTCCAACGCAGTTGCTTTGTCAACATCGGGAACGGCCGCCGGGCAGCTCGTATTGGATGGGAACGCATTGATGGGCGGCTGGATCTGACACCACGCCAGCAAACCATCCTCAAAGAATTATGTCTGAGCCGAGAGAGAGTGGCCGCACGCTTGAATAGACCACTTTTTAAAGTGGTTGATGACCGTATCCTGCTCAAAGTTGCCCTGGCTGAACCGCACACCCTCGAACAACTGGCTGCAGCCGGGTTTTCTGAACGCCAGATTTACCGTTTTGGCAAATCTTTTTTGGAAGCCGTGGATCGCGGTCTGGTTGCTCCGATTGTCCAGGCTACAGAATTGGAAAGAACACCGGAAGCGGAGTTAAACCGTTTGAATCGCCTGAAAACCTGGCGTAAGAAAAAAGCTGAAGAAATGGGTGTGGAATCAGATGTTGTTCTTCCGCGTGTCTTTATGGCAGCCCTGGCGGAACAAAATCCGCGCAGCTTACAAGAATTGGAGAGGGCCATGGCTGGCAGCCCCTGGAGAGTGGAACACTTTGGCCCAGAGATTATGCGAACCCTGGGAATTCGAACCATCCCGGCCTGATGTATTCTCAACCAGCCAGAGCAAAGAGCACGCGTAGCGTGCTCTTGCTGTTTTATTTAAGCTTCTGTTTGGATTTCTGTATGGAAAATACCCATAAGTTCGGTATTGTGTTGTGCTGAGATCTATTGCGTGGTATTGTATAAGAAGGATATCTGATTCTTCTGCATATCAAAAAACTGCCAAATTATCTACCGAACAGCTCACCAGCACTCGGGAGAAGACAAATGCAAATCCACTTTCTGGGCGCAGCCCAAACCGTTACAGGTTCCATGCACCTGATTGAAATTAATAACAGCAGGCTTCTACTCGAATGTGGTCTATTTCAGGGACAACGCGAGGAATCCTTCAGACGAAACCGTAATTTTCCCTTTGACCCCCGAACGATAGACGCCGTCATCTTGACGCACGCACACATCGATCACTCTGGCAATTTACCTCACCTGGTCAAAAATGGCTTCACTGGAAACATTTACGCCACCCCTGCCACCGTCCACCTGGGAAATATCATGCTGCTAGATTCAGGTCATGTCCAGGAACGCCAGGCCCATTCCACCAACGTTTACCTTGAGCGACGAGGTGAACCACCGGTCGATCCGCTCTACACCCAGCTTGACGCAGTCGAAGTTTTGCCATACTTTAAAAGTGTGGAGTTGGGCACTTCCTTCTCGCCGTGCCGAGGGGTGACTGCGCGATTTGTCGAAGCGGGGCACATCCTGGGCTCGGCAGCTGTTGATCTGGAATTGGAAGAGAAGGGTAAAAAGGTGCATTTGTGGTTCTCAGGGGATATCGGCAGACCCGATTTGCCCCTGCTGTGCGATCCGGTTTTCCCTGAAGAGACTGATATCCTGGTAATGGAATGCACTTACGGAGATAAGCCTCATCGCAACCCCGAAGATGCCTACCAGGAAATGCGCACAGTCATCATGCGCACGCTTTCACGCGGTGGCAAAGTCATCATTCCGGCCTTCGCGGTCGGCCGAACCCAGGAACTGGTTTACAACCTGAATAGAATGACTGATGAGGGCAGCCTGCCGAATGTACCCGTTTTTGTTGATAGCCCCCTGGCTGTCAACGCCACCGATATCTTCAAAAGACACAAAGAGTGTTTCGATGATGAAACAAATGCCATGATCGCCCGCGGCCACCCAGCGCTTGAATTCAAAAATCTTACCTACATTCACAGCCTGGAAGAATCAAAGGCCCTAAATAAACGAAAAGACCCCATGATCATCATCTCTGCTTCCGGGATGGCAGAAGTGGGACGGATTGTGTATCATATTCGGTGGAATATTGAGAACCCAAAGAATACCATTATGATCGTTTCCTGGCAGGCACCCTTTACCCTCGGACGCCGGCTGGCAGATCGTGAAGAACGCGTTCGCATTTTGGGCGAGACCTATGATGTCCGAGCCGAAATTGCGACAATTGGTGGGCTTTCGGCGCATGCCGGGCAGGATTTGCTGGCAAAATATGCTCTGGGCGTGAAGAAGAGCGCCCGGCAAGTTTACCTCGTGCACGGCGAACCACGCGGCGCGCTGCCACTCAAAGAACTGATCGAATCTCAGGGTATGCAGAATGTCAATTACCCAGAGTTGAACGACAGTGTAGAGATTTAGACACCGAACTTTCTCAAAAAGCGGTATAATCTGCCCGCCGCGCAGTTCTAATGGAAAGTACGCATAAGTAATACCCATAAGTTCGATATGGAGAGGTGCCAGAGCGGTTGAATGGGACGGTCTCGAAAACCGTTGTGGTCCCTTGGGCCACCGTGGGTTCGAATCCCACCCTCTCCGCCAGAAAAAGGGTGCCCATCTGTTAATCAGGGCACCCTTTTATATTTAATAACCGCCTTTGCCCTGCGATTTGCTCCCGGCTCTGCCAGGGCACACGATTTGCTTGGCAAATCGCAGGTACTTTCCATCAGGGCATAGTCACAGAATTACTATGGGGTTGGATATGGAGTTGGATATGGGGTGCCATTGGCATCAGAGTAAGGCAAATTTCGAAAATCCCCCAAGAGCCGAACATTTTTAGACGAAATATAACCACGTCCAGGCATATCCGCAGGATACTGGATCTCAAACCAGAGATGGTTGAAGGATTGGTGAGTGATATAGATCCTGTCTTTGGGATTAAGTGTGCCAAGAACCGGGGACAGGGAAGATTGAAGCGTAAACACCTGAGTAACGCCGGTAATCTCCGCCAACGGACCAGGCGGGGTAGGGCGGGGTGTATTCGATGGGGTTGGAGAGATATTCGGATCGATCGTGGCGGTGGGGGGTTCAGGGGTGATCAAGTTGCCAAGTTCATCAAAATATGGCAAGCCCCCAAATGCCGCACCCGATGGTTGGATTAAATCGCGTGACACCCAGGCCCGGCCATTTGGGCCGGAAGGATAAATAAACTGGGCCCATTTATTATCACCCTGCCGCCCGGTCATAATAATCTGGCTTCCAGCGTTCAATGTCCCAATTGCCATGCAACTTGAGGTTGGGCAAATCCGCACATTCGCTTGTTGGATCACGGTTGCAGGTCTGAGAGTGGGATCGGCTGAGAGTGTGGGCAAAGGCAGAAGCGCGCCTGAAATTGTCCAGACCGGTGGCGCAACAAATACAAAGCTGTTATCGTCTTTTTGAATTCCAACCACCAAACGGCTAACATCCCCACTTAATTTAAAGGCGCTGGAGCGTACCCATCCCGTGCCAGTGGGAGAATCGGCAAATTGAATTAGGAACCACCCCCCAGAAATATTGCGCGCCAGGACCTTGACTCCGCGACCCTTAAAAACGCCGTAACCATAGGATTCGCCGCCGCTGCCAGGCCAGGAATGTACCTGAGTATTCCCTAAACAAATTGCATCGATAGGAACGAGCGTTACCTCCAATGTTGGGCTGAGGGTTAATGTTGGAGGTTCGGGCGTAGAGGTGGATGTGGGGCCCGGGGTTTCGGTGGCCTGGCTGGCAATCTTGGTCAATTTTTCAAAAGCGGTCGCGGCAGACATGGTAATAATCAAATTTTCATCCCGCGTTGGGGTTGGCTGAGCAAAACTCTGAAGGCTGCACCCTGACAGGATAAGAAGCGCCGCCACGGCCAGGAATATTAACTTTACTGAACTTACATTTGCCATGTGGGTGGGTACTTTCCAGCGGGTCATATTTATCTCTTACTCCAAAAAGCGCTTGTTTCTTATACTGAACTTATGGGTGCTTTCCATACTGAACGATTTGCCTAGCAAATCGTGGGTACTTTCCATTGCGTGTTTGCAATTGGACAGCGGCAGCACATAAAACGGCCAGTCTGGTTCTTCAATAAAAGGTGGTAATCAAAAACCTACAGAATATCCGGTTGGTACATTTCAGCAAATAAGGCTGGCTGGCCGCCCGTATGCCAGAACAAAACCGTCTCATCTTTTTGAAATACCCCGCGCCGGATCAGGTCAATCATGCCAGCCGCTGCCCGTCCAGTGTAAACCGGATCAAGCAATATCCCCTCTTTTCCAGCGAAGAGGGAGATAGCCTCCCGTTCCTGTTCACCCAGAACACCGTAACCAGCTTTGCAATAATCTTCGTTCGCCAGTATATCTTCGCCACTAAAAACAATACGCTTGCCAAACTTCTCGCTCGCCGCGGTAGCCAGGGCAGAGACATTTTTCTTAAGAACACTGACCGGTTCATCAATGCTGATGCCCAGAATTTTAGCTTCGCATTTAAACAATCTGGCGCCAAGCGTCAGCCCCGCATGAGTCCCGCCAGAAGAGGTGCCAAAGATAACCCAATCTGGTTTCAGGTTTTGCTGGACGAGTTCATCCACCGCGAAAGCATAACCCAGCGCGCCCGTGGCACTGGAACCACCGTATGGAACCAGATAGGGCATGGCCCCGCCCGCGACTGCCGTTTCATACGTATGTTTCAGCACGGCATCCCGATCCTTACGGTCTGCCACCCAAATAACGTCAGCATTGAACAGAAAGTCGAGCAGCAAATTGGCGGATGGTTTTTTAGGATGCTGCCCGGTCAACACCAGGATGCACTCCATGCCGAACTTGGCTGCTGCTGCGGCGGTCTGGCGGCAGTGATTCGATTGCATTGCCCCGGCTGAAATCAACATTTTCGCTCCCTGGGCCTGAGCTTCAGCCACCAGAAACTCCAATTTGCGTGTTTTATTACCGCCAAAAGCCAGCCCCGTCTGATCATCCCGCTTGATAAACAAGCGCGGGCCACCCAGCTCTGCAGAAAGCCGGGGCATTTCTTCAATAACCGTGGGCAAATGGGCAAAATGTAAACGCGGAATCGATGTCATCAGGTTCTCCTTTTGAGACAGTTGTCATAATAGGACGGGCGAGAATCTTCCATCATTATAAGCATATTTAAATGATCAGTGCAGACAGCCTGATTAATTATCAAGGTTCTGACGGGTCTGCCGTTTACCGCGCGCGCGCATGATGTCCAGCACCCTAGGCATTACCTTTGTATAAATTTGGTACAACAACGGCTGCGGCGCGAAATCCCAGGCACCCAGGGTGCGGCGAACAATTCCACCCAACCCTTCTTTGAAACGAAACACGCCCCACAGCGAGTCGCCTTCGTTGAATTCATCCGGCGCACCCCACAGATCATATACCTGGCAACCATTCTGCCTGGCCCAGCGCATGGCTTCAAATTGCAGGAGATAATTCGGCATCTTATCGCGGTGGGCATCCCTTGACATCCCATAAAGATAATATGCCCGGCCCGCAAAGTAAAAAAGGTAAACCGCTGCAACCACTTCCCCATCCAGCTCGGCAATTAACGGAACAGATTTATCCGCAAAAATCTGCCAGACAGTCTGATAATAAGCCTGGTCACGGATGACAAAACCATCCCGAACGGATGTCTCGGCATACATCCGGTACAGCAGAGGCCAATCCTGAGCATTGCCGCTGCGCACAGTCAGACCCTTCTTTGAACCCAGACGAACGTTATAGCGGGTCTTTTGTTTCATGCCCCCCAACAATTCTTCATCCGAAGCCGATACATTCAGCATGACTGTGTTCTTGAATTGGATCTGCTCATCAGAATACTTCCAACCTCGCAAACCCAACTCTGTCTCGATTGCCAGACCAACCTGGTCAGGCATGTCGCTCTCCGCGCCAGGAATTCCCTTCCCCAAGACAACATCCGGATCCATTTTAAGAAAAATAGCCCGCTGCTGCCGGGCAAAACCCTGCAAATCATCCAGTATGCGCTTGCGCAAAACCTGATCATCCCAGCGCAGCAAGGGCCCTTTGGGACAATACAGAATGCACAGACGAACCAGAGGATCACGCCTCAGGACATTTTTTCTCAAGATGAGTGCAGCCGCATCGACATCCTGTGCAACTTGTGAAGGTTGAGGGTTTTCTCCAGATTGCACTCCCGATTGAACATCTACGATTTCGATAATTTCAAAACCATGTTGCCCCCGTTTCCACACCAGATAAAAGGGCTGCCAGCCATAATGTGCCTTTAGCTGGCTCCATTCATAAGTCTGCAGCAGATGCGCTTCTGGAAGTCCAGCAATCAAATCATTCCACTCATTTGGTTTCATACAAGTATTTTATCCTGAGTTTTAAAAACCTGCCGATCAAGCTGTTCGTACAACATCACAACCACCCAACCAGCAGGCTCGAAGATGCGCAACCCGTTCATCAATCAGGACAAAAATGGTGTATAAATAAATTACTGAACCAATTATTACTGAACTTATGGGTACTTTCCATACTGAACTTATGGGCACTTTCCATACTGAACTTATGGGCACTTTCCATACTGAACTTATGGGCAATTT
>CAIWAX010000010.1 GCA_903910795.1 uncultured Anaerolineae bacterium | reverse complement strand
GCCGAAGACTTCCGAAGTCTCCAAGACTTCGGAAGTCTGAATCACCGAGCGCCGGCACATCGTACTGTGCCTGGTTCTTGCTGTGCCCGGTTTTGGTTTCTCCCCACCCTTCCTTCACCTTTGCCGAAGACTTCCGAAGTCTCCAAGACTTCGGAAGTCTGAATCACCGAGCGCCGGCATATCCTACTGTGCCTGGTTCTTGCTGTGCCCGGTTCTTTCACCTCGGCGCTCTTCCGAGGTTGCTGTGCCCGGTTCTATAGATGTTAAGATAATGATTTTGTAACTGCTCACCCGTGTCTTGGTTTGGGCATAACCATCACGATTTAATGCCCAAGTGAAATGCTAATCGCTGGCCTCCCTCGCAAGTACCATCTCCCCCTTCCCGTTTCGGGCCGGGGGTTCTTTCACCCCGCATGTTCTTAGCGGGGTTAGGTCCTCATCGCCCACAATCAAACAACCCATGAGCAGTTACGATATAAAATATCGTTTTGTCGTCAATCACTCTGCGGATAAAGACTCCGGCGGCAGAATGTTACCGGCCTGGACGCGCCACAGGCTCGAGGCGGCCAGGAACTCGGCCGGGAAAAGGCGCGAGTCAGTCGTGGTAAGCAGCGACTGCTCGCTGCCGGCCAGCGCCTCCATCAAGTCAGCGCGGCGCTCCGCATCCAACTCAGCCATCACCTCATCCAGCAAGATGACCGGCCACTCGCCGGTGCGAGCCTTCATCCACTCCACCTCCGCCAACTTGAGCGCCAGCAGCGTGGTGCGCACCTGTCCGCGCGAACCAAAATCGCCCAGATCCACACCATTGGACAGAAAACGCAGATCATCGCGGTGCGGGCCGATGGTAGTCACGCCCCGGTTCACCTCCTCCGGGCGCAGTTTTTTCAGCGCGGCTGTCAATCCGCGCGTAATCGCGTCCAGATCGAGAGCCGAGCGGTCGAGCGGCACATCCAACCGCAGCGCGAACTGGCCCGCCGGGCGCGGCAGCGGATCATAAGCCGGGTCGTAAGCCAGCCGCAGCACTTCCTTGCCGCGCGTCAGGTGCAGATGGCTGCGGGCCGCCAGCCGTTCCAATTCCTGGATGGATTGGATGCGCCAGAAGATGAGCTGCGCGCCAACCTGCGCTAGGGATTGATCCCAGTAGTCGAGCTGGTTGGGGTCGCCGCCGCGCTCGGCGAGCTGTTTCAGCAGCGCGTTACGCTGGGTCAGCGCCTGTTGGTAATCGCTCAGCGCTTTGGCGTAGCCGGGGATAACCTGCGCCAGCACCAGGTTCAGGTAGCGGCGGCGGTCTTCGGGCGCGCCCTCCAGTACCTGTGCCATCTGCGGGATGAACAGCGCGGCATTGAACTGCCCGATGACCTCGTTGGCGCTGCGCTTGACGCCATCCAGCAGCACCTCCTTACGGGCGCGCTGCCCGAGCGGGCCGACGGCTTCGATGATGATACGCACCTCCAGGCGGTGCTTCTTGTGCCCGCGCTCATACTCGGCCACAATGCGCGCCACAGCCGGGTTTTCGTGCGCCACCGCGAAGTTGACAAGTTGGCGGTCGGTGTGCGTCTGAAAAGAGGTGAAAGCCGCCAGAAAGTAGATAGCTTCCAGCAGGCTGGTCTTGCCCTGCGCGTTACTGCCCACGAGCACAACAGCCCGCCGTGGAACATCAATATCCAGGCGGGCGAAGTTGCGAAAGTTGGTCAGCGAAAGGTGTTTTAAGTACACAGGTCGGGGTCTGGCGGGGTCAGCCGCAGCTCCAGGTCGATTTCATCACGGATGGGAATATCGTCCAGGCCGAATTCCGGGATGGAGGGTTTCAGTTGGCGGGCAGCCTCGACCGCCCCCGGCCGCAGGGCAACCAGTTCGAAGCCGTATTTCTGGTAAAAGCGCAGGGCCAGGGTGTTGTCATTGGTCGTGGTCAGCTTCAATCTGCCGCAGCCGGATTGGCGGGCAGCCGCTTCGACCGCGTGCAGCAGCGCCGTGCCAATGCCCTGGCCGGGGCGCAGGCTGTCGAGCAAGATCACCTCGCACAAGTCTGCTTCGATATAAAAGTTCACCAGCCCGAGCCATTCGCCGTTTTCGCGCGCGCTGAAACCGTCCAGGTCATCCAGACGGAAAATCTGGCCGTGCGCCACCTGGAAATCCCCACCCCAATGGGCATTCCAGAAACGCCGCAAAACAGCCCGATCACTGTCAGTCAGCCAGGCAATCTCAAGCATTATTGTAACTACTCACCGGTGGCGCATTTCGGTCAAAAACATATTACTTTTGGTATAAAAGTGAGACATAATCGTTTGTTTACTCCGCAAAAAGTACCGTCTCCCGTCTCCCCCTTCCCTTTAGGGAAGGGTTCTTTCACCCCGCATATTCTTAGCGGGGATAGGTTCATGTCCAGTTACCCATAATCTTCTTATTTTAGTTCACAGATGAACAATAGTGGATGGTTTACTCCACAAAAAGTACTGTCTCCCCCTTCCCTTTAGGGAAGGGTTCTTCCACCCCGCATATTCTTAGCGGGGATAGGTTCATGTCCAGTTACCCATAATCTTCTTATTTTAGTTCACAGATGAACAATAGTGGATGGTCTACTCCGCAAAAAGTACTGTCTCCCCCTTCCCTTTAGGGAAGGGTTCTTTCACCTCGCATGTTCTTGGCGAGGGCCGGGGGTTCTTTCACCCCGCATGTTCTTGGCGGGGTTAGGTCGTCATCGCCCAAAAGTATACAACCCGTGAGTAGTTACTTTATTTTGTATGTTCTTGTGGCAAATCTTTTAGACCGTATCTTCCACCGGGCCTTCCGGCCGCCAGATATTGGTCGCAAGATCGGTGAACAGCACGCCGTGCAGATGATCGATCTCATGCTGGAAGATACGCGCCGTCCAATCCTTCAGCTTCAACGTCACCGGCTGACCGTGGCGCGTCTGGCCCTTAACCGTAATGGCGATGTGGCGCTCAACGGTACCCTGGTAGCCCGGCACCGACAGGCAGCCTTCCGTGCCATCCTCCACTTCTTCGGAGCGGCGGGTGATCTCCGGGTTGACGATCGTATACAGCTTCTTGGGCGCCTTCTCGGCCTCCTCGTCTTCCAGCTCTTCCAGAGCCTCTTCATCTTCGTAGTATTCCACCACGATCACACGCTCCAACACCCCCACCTGCGGGGCAGCCAAACCCACGCCGGGCGCGGCGCGCATGGTTTCCACCATGTCATCGATCAGCGTCTGGAGCTTGTCATCGAATTTGGTGACGGTCCTGGCATTTTTGCGCAGCACCGGGTCTGGCACAAACACAATCTCTCGTATGCTCATTTCTACCTCTATAAATTGATTACACTATTCACGACCATGAAATACACGCAATATTTTAAACACGACGGGCACGATGAACTCGAAGGAAAAACAGAGCTTCCAACCTTTTGCGTTCATTTTTAACTCTATTACTGGATGAGTCTGGTGCAAAAAGAGCATATCACCGCCGGGCCCGCAAAGATCGCAGTGTTTCTTAAACGATTCTGTAATGGTCAAGTAAAAGGTAAACAGCCGGACTATTTACTGCGCTCATTTTGGCCAAGAATTAACCAATTTTCGCAATACCGCATAAGTTGCTATTTTCGTAACCACTCACGGATTTGCCAGTTTGCCATAATCCTTTCCGACTTTATTCCGCGGATGTAAGAAAATCGATGGTTCGCAAAGCGCCCGCAAGTGGTGTTTCGCGCAGCGGCCCTTGTTTCACCTCGCACACCTGCACTTGCGTTCCGGTGCGATTTGCCGATTTGCTAAGCAAATCGCAAATCGTGTGTTCTTGGCGGGGTTAGGTCGTCATCGCCTAAAGTGAAGCAACCCGCGAGTCGTAACGAAGCAAGTTATGCGCTACTGCCAATTTTCTCTCGTACACTTGCCACGGACGCAAGTGTCGTGGAAGCCACAAATTTCGCAAAGTCTTTGATTTTCTAAGCCCACATGCTTTTAGTGGGAAGCCCACATGCTTTTAGTGGGTCGCGTTCTTGGCGACTTTGCGTGAGATATTTTTTTACTCTGTGTTTACGCTTTCTATGACTACTACAGTTTCTTAAACGATTCAGCACAGATTTTGCATTAAATATACTCTGCGTTTTCTGCGCGCTCCGCGGTTAATGGGTTTTGCAGAGGTAATTTTTGGGGCTTTACATCCATCCTGTCGGCGGCTAATCCTGTTCGAATTCCGAAACACGATTTTACCCCGGTTTGGGCGGCGGCGGGCCGTCTTTTCCCTGATTATAATCGTCCAGCGTGCGGTGATACATCGCCAGCCACTCCGCCATCCGATTCTGTTCCGCGGTGGCGGTGGCATCCGTTTTTTTCTGCTTGCTGCCCATCTGCCGCCGGATAATATCTTGCTGCACCGAAGGCGGATCCGCCACATCCTCAAAGTTATAAGCCTCCGTGCCCACCATAACGTAGACTGTGCCAAAGTTAAGCAGGATTCCGATCAGCCCGCTGCGCTTATACTCAGTACTCAGGATGTTCTCCAGCAAAGCCACCCGCCGGTCTTCGGTGCCAAATGGCTTGCGGCTGATGTCTATGATCTGGTCGGGCGTCACCTGATAAATATCGTTCTCCCAATCCAGATACTCATAAATGATACGCCCAAACAGCACCAGCACGCCCGTCACGATGATCGTCCCAAACCACAACGGCACGCCTCCGCCCTGGGTCAAGGGTAAGTAAGGCCAGGCAATCACCATTCCACACAACGCCAGGATCCCAAAAGCAAAGGGGAAGGCATCCCGAAAAAAACCGAAGATGTGCTTGCGGTAAGTGATAATGTTGCCATCCTCGCTGCGCATGCGGAAGGCGTTCTTCCACCAGGCCTCGAACGGGTTGGGCTTCTTGCCCGGCTTGGCCGGTTTGGCCGGGGCGGGCGGTATGGGCGGTTTGTTCAGCCCCAGCTTGGCACGGATGGCCTGCTTCATGCTTTCCTCGGTTGCCCTTTTGCCTTCTTCCTTGGTGCGGTTCAGCAGTTCCTCGATCAGCGCCGCCGCCTGTTTGGGGTGGCGGATGTACCGCAGCCGGATCTGGCCGGTGTAGGTGCGCACCACCACTGTCCCGTAATCGAACATGCGGCCGTAAAGATCGGTATCGGTGGTAACAGAGAGGATCGTCCCCATCCCGGCCTCGGTCCGGCTGTCGTAAAAGGCGATCACCTTTTCCAGCCAGATCACGCGCTGGTTGGTGACAATGTAATAATCATTACCCCAGTCCAGTCCGCGCCAGGCGCCCCAGGCCAGCACCGCCACCAGCGAGAACCCGCCCAGCAGCCCAAAGGTCGCGCTCTCGAACATAAAGGCCAGCACCAGCAGGCCAAAGACCGGCGCCAACAGCACGACCGGCAGGATCAAGGTTTGGACGAGCAGGAAACGGTGCTTGCGCGCCAGGAAAAAAATGATCTCGTTTTCGTTCAGCCAGGCGTAATTTAACTGCAGTGCAAGCTGCCGGCTCGAAATCATGACCTCGATGTTGTGGCGCAAGCTGGGGGCCGTCTTGAGCAGCCGGTTGTAAGATTTGCGAGATAAAATCAGCAGCAGGGTTCCGTTTTCGGCGCCGGTCGCGGTGCGGTCGCGTACATTACCGTGCACCAGACCCTGCTCCCCAAAGTAATCCCCTTTGACCATAGCGTGCATTTTGATCGTCTTACCCTTCACGATCTGGGTGAAGCCGACTTTGCCCTTGTAGATGATCGCCAGATACTCCGCGGGAGCTTCCTCCTGGAAAACCTGCTCATCCACATCCACGAACTTTTCCTCCAGCTCGCTGGCGACAGCCGTCAGTTCCGCCTCAGACAGACCAAGGAAGAGGTGCGATTTTTTAAGGAATTCAATCCGGGCAGCGGTTTCAATCACGATTTAATTCTACTGCCTTTTTTCCGAAAGGCAAAAGGCAAATCAACCCAGGAATGCTAAAATTATTTGTAACTGCTCACCCGTGTCTTGGTTTGGGAATACCCATACCGAACTTATGGGTACTTTCCATCACGATTTAATGCCCAAGTGAAATGCTAATCGCTGGTTCGCAAAGCGCCCTGTGGGTTCCTCGCAAGTGGTGTTTCGCGTAGCGGCCCTTGTTTCACCCCGCACACCTGCACTTGCGTTACGGTGCGATTTGCCGATTTGCTAAGCAAATCGCAAATCGTGTGTTCTTAGCGGGGTTAGGTCGTCATCGCCAACAATTAAGCAACCCGTGAGCAGTTACCAATTATTTACACTTTATCTTGTCCAGGATGTCCACACCAAACACTGGTGAGTCACAATCGTCACACCTCTTCAAGTTTTTCCAGGAACTCACGGGCCGTAATGATGTAAATTTGCCTGTATTCTTTCAGACTGAGTAAACGTCTATCCCCGCTGACAACATAATCAGCGCCGCCAGCTATTCAATACTTGCAGGTATTCATCAAGTATTTCACTGGTGATTACAACTACAAAGGCTTCAGCCACCCATTGATCCAGAATAATTTCAAGCGTTCCGCCCAGTGCGCTGGAAATCACAATATTCGTATCCAGCACTACGCGCTTCATTTGGCCTCGCGCACAGCGCGAATCTCGTTTTCAATATCCTCTTCGCTGATTTTATTTTTTTTAGCCGTCGCACGCACATCCTTGAGCGCTTCTTTAAAATCGGAACGTGCCCTTTCTTTATCGGGCAGACTTGTTTTCAAGAAGCGTACAAAGGCTATCACGTCCGCCAGTCGGGCTTCCGGTAGAGTCGAGATTTCACGTATGAGAGTTTGTTCAAGTTTTGTCATTTCTGGCTCTGGTTTGGTTGTGACAGCAACCATATTGAATTATACAATATCTCTTGTCTGGTTGATCTTCACAGCCTGACAATCGTGCAGCCATACGGCGCAGTTTCCTGTATCTCCGGCAGGCGGCCAGCCAGCAGCGCCTCAAGCGCCTCCTGAACATAGAACCGCTCCGGGATGCGCTTGCGAAAGGTGACATCATCCACTGCCCCCCGGTAACGCAGGATGCCTTGCGCGTCGATGACAAAGGCGTGCGGCGTAGTCTGCGCCCCCCAGGCCTCCGCCAGCCGCGCGTCCGTGTCGATCAGCACAAAATCCAACCCACGGTGCTGGATGGCGCGAGTGATCAGCTCGCCGGTTTCGTTGAAATTTGAGTTGACTGGCAGGATGGCGAGCTGCCGCGGGTGCTGGCTGGCGATTTCCAGCAAGTGGTGGTCGGCGCGTTCGCTCCACGGACATTCCGCCGACCAGAAATTGACCACCGCGATCCGCCCGCGGCAGGCGCCCAGCGTGCGAACCCGGCCAAGCTGGTCTGGCAGGCTGAAATCAGGGACGATTTGGTTGATTTGCATGCTGTGATTATACAGGATAGAAAGTACCCACGATTTGCTCCCGAAAGGGCATCGGGACGATGTTAGCAAATCGTTCGGTATGGCCGGTCGAAAAAATGTTTCCGCGCATCCGCCCGCAACAAGAGCACGACAGGCGTGATAAAATCAGCGCACTATGAAAAAGTGGCAATTCTGGGTTGGTGTGTTGATCAGTGTGTTCTTTGTATGGATCTCGCTGCGCGGCCTGCGGCTGGGCGAGTTCTGGGGTGTCATCAAAAGTGCGAATTACTGGTGGATACTGCCGGGTATCGCGGTCTATTTTGTGGCGGTCTGGGCGCGGGCCTGGCGCTGGCATTATTTACTGCGGCCCATCAAGAAGATCCCGACCTGGAGCATGTTCCCGATCACCTGCATCGGGTATATGGGTAACAACATTTACCCGGCGCGCGCCGGCGAGGTGCTGCGGGCAGTGATCCTGAAGCGGCGCGAGGCGGTACCTGTTTCGGCCTCACTGGCCACGATCATCGTGGAGCGTATTTTCGACGGCGTGGTGATGCTGTCCTTTGTGTTCATCAACCTGCCGGAGCTGGCCCGGCTGACAAGCGCCTCGGGTTTTGTGGGCAACATCCAGCAGGTGGCGATCTACGGCACGGGCGCTTTTGTGGCCGCGCTGGTGATTTTTCTGCTGGCAGCCATGTTTCCGGCTGTGACCGCGAAAATCGGGCAGTGGTTTATAAACCGGTTTTTACCGGAGCGGCTGCGCGAGAATGTGACCGGCATCCTGCACAAATTTCTGGATGGGCTGGCCTCGCTGCGTTCGCCCCTCAATATCCTGATGGTGTTTGTGACCTCGGTGATCATCTGGCTGTTTGAGACACTGAAATACTGGTTCGTGATGCAGGCTTTCGGCTTTTCGGTCAGCTTCTTCGCGCTGATGCTGATGAATGGCATTGTCAACCTGGCGACGACCATCCCCTCCGCGCCGGGGTATATTGGCACATTTGACGCGCCGGGGATCGCGGTGCTGGGAGCTTACGGGGTGGATCAGGCCACGGCGGCCGGGTATACCCTGACCCTGCACGCGGCGCTGTGGATCCCGATCACACTGCTGGGCGCTTATTACCTGGCGAAAGAGGGCATTCGCTGGAGCGATACGCTGCGAACCGAGGCGCAGAATTAAGAATTAACCGCCAGGATGCCAGGAACGCAGAGTTTTTTTGAATTGTTTT
Organism: uncultured Anaerolineae bacterium; assembly: GCA_903910795.1. Classification (GTDB taxonomy): domain Bacteria; phylum Chloroflexota; class Anaerolineae; order Anaerolineales; family Villigracilaceae; genus UBA5195. The sequence goes on along the minus strand of CAIWAX010000010.1, from coordinate 43,433 downwards.
GCTTTGGGATCTTTGTTGCTGAATGGTAAGAGTTGGTAAAAGGGTTGCCTATGAGCCAGACGGAAGGTTTGCCAAAAGCATGGAAAGTACCCATAAACTCAGTAAAGTTAAGGGTGCTGGTGGCGGATGATAACCACGAAACCCGCCGTGCAGTTCACATGATGCTGTCCAGTAATCCGGGTGTGACGGTGGTGGCGATTGCGAGCGATGGACAGGAGGCGGTCGACCTGGCCTTGAAATACCGCCCTGACCTGGTGGTAATGGATATCAACATGCCAAAGAAGGATGGGCTGGCGGCTTTCAAGGAAATGAGCCAGTCCCAGCCGGATATCGGCGGGATCATCATCTCTTCGGAGCTACCCTCCGGGCTGACCAGGGATGATGACTTGCCGGGCGTCCAGGAGTTCCTGCTCAAGCCCTTTGACTTTGACGAGTTCGATGATGCCATCCAACGGGTGGCGGCCTCGGTGCTGATCAGCCGCGCCAGGCAGTCCGGTGCGCCGCCCTCCGAGCCGGTGCACGAGCCCGCCGGGCACATAGAGAATTTGAAAAAACTGGCGCTTGAATATGCCAAAAACCGGCGTACGGATGACCTGGCGATGGGTGTGCTCGAAGAACTGGCCCGCAACCCGGCCTGTGAAGCGCGCTGGCTGCAGATGCTGGCGATCACCTATATCGTCCGGCAGGATTGGGCCAAACTAAAGACGCTGGCTTCCAGACTGGAGCAGCAGGCCGCCGGTGACAGGAAATAAAATCGCGCCTTGCGCGGAGGAATCATTAAATGAAAATAGCAGTTATCGGAGCCGGATATGCCGGTATGGCGGCGGCCTGGGATTTGCGCAAAGCCGGCCATGCCGTCACGATTTATGAATCGGCGGATTATGTGGGCGGTCTGGCGAGCGGTTTCAAGGAGCCAGGCTGGAAATGGTCGGTGGAAAAGTTCTATCACCACTGGTTCGCATCCGACAAACACATGCTGGGACTGATCAAGGAACTCGGGCTGAGCGACAAGGTGATCTTCCCGCGTCCTTATACCGTCATGTATCATGACGGCAAGTTCTACCCGCTCGATTCGGTCATGAAAGCCATTCTGTTCCCCGGGCTGGGTTGGGGCATCAACAAAATCCGCTTTGGGCTGGTGGGGCTGTACCTGCGCCTGACCAATAACTGGCAGGAACTCGAAAAATACACCGTGGACGAGTGGATGCGCAAGTGGACCGGCGAAACCGTCTACAAGCTGATGTGGGAGCCGCTCGTGATCGGCAAATTTGGTGAGAAGTACTACAAGCAGGTCAACATGGCCTGGATGTGGGCGCGTCTGCACGCGCGCACCACGCGCCTGGGAACCTTTGAAGGCGGTTTCCAGGCTTTTGCCGACCAATTCGCCGAGAAACTGAAGGCGGCCGGGGTGGAGATCAAGCTCACACAGCCGGTCACAAACATCCAGGAACGGCCGGGCGGCGGTTTTGAGCTGACCAGCGCCAGCGGTATCGTAAAAGCCGATCAGGTGCTGGTGACGCTTGCGCCGGGCGCAGCCGCCAACATGGTGCCGGGGCTGCCAAAGGATTATCTGGAGGGGCTGCTGCGGTTAAAATCAATGGGGGCCGTGGTGCTGACGCTTTCATTGAAGCACCAGCTTTCACGCGAGGGCTATTACTGGTACAGCATCCCCAAGAGCGCGGGTTTCCCGTTCCTGGCGCTGGTGGAGCATACCAACTATGTCTCGCCCGAGAATTTTGGCGGCGAGCACATTGTCTATATTGGCGATTACCTGGAACCCGAGCACGAATATTTCCAGTTGAGCAAGGAAGAACTTCTGGAAAAATTCCTACCCAGCCTGAAGAAATTCAATCCGGATTTTGAGCGGAGCTGGATTAACAAAGTCTGGATGTACCGGACCGCCTACGGCCAGCCCGTGCCGCTGGTCAACCATTCACAAAATATCCCAGCCATCGAAACGCCGGTCAAGGGCCTGTATTTTGCTTCGATGAGCCAGGTTTACCCGTGGGATCGCGGGACGAATTTTGCGGTGGAAATCGGGCGCAAAGCAGCAGAGCTGATGGGGAAGTAAAAATGGGGTAAAATGACAATGTGGGGACTCTATGGCATTGGAAGTTCCCGATATCCCGATCCTATTCTTTGCCAAACAAACCCGCAGGGCGGAATGTCTGCCGCGCCGTGTACCTTCGGCGGGACAGGTTGAACAGGCCTGCCCAACTAACTAAAAAAAAGGAAACTGCCATGTTGAAACAAAAATTTAAAACCATCCTACCCCTGACGGCGCTCGCGTCGCTCGCGGCGCTGCTGCTCGGCTCACTGCTGCTGAGCGCGTGCGGCGCCTCGGCCGCTAACGCTACCCCAACGACGGCGGTGGATGCCATCTATACTGCCGCGGCCCAGACGGTCGTGGCCCAACAGGCGCTGAATACCACTACTCCCGTGCCCTCCGTAACACCGGCGCCCACCAACACCGATCTGCCGACCCTGCCGGTCGTTGTGACGAGTACGCAGTCCGAGGCCACCTCGGTGACCGGTAATTACTGCGATAATTCAGTTTATCTTTCGGATGTAACCATCCCGGATAACACGGCGATCGCGCCCGGGCAGACCTTTGTGAAAACCTGGTCATTCCAGAATACGGGCACCTGCACCTGGACTTCGGATGGGTATACCATTATTTTCTCGAATGGCGACCTGATGAGCGGGGTGACCCGGCCGGTAGGGTCGACTGTGGCGCCGCAAGGCTCAGCCAACATCTCGGTCAACCTGGTGGCGCCCAACACGGCGGGAACATATAAGGGCTATTGGCGCCTGGCGAACGGCAAGGGCCAGCCCTTTGGGCAGACCGTCAGCGTGATCATCGTGGTGGGTGCCACGACCGGGACGGTGACTTCCACAGCAACGGTCACCATCACGCCGGGCGGGCCGACCCTGACCCCCATCATTGGTACTGCCACCAATACGACAACTCCCACAGTGACCACGACAATATCGCCCAAGGGACAGACTCCCACCGTGACTCTGACCGCGACTCCCACGGCGTTGGCGACCGATAGCAACACTGAAACTCCCACGGCCACCGCTACCAAGCCATAAAGTAAAGGCAAAACAAAAAGAGGCTCTCTTCGATGTGAAGTGGGCCTCTTTTTTTGCTGGTTGGCTGGGCGCCCGCCCGGGTTTCAATCTATACAAGTCCCAGGGGTGGATTATATTTATGCCGTAATTGATCTGCTGCGGCAGACCTGGATCACTTTATATCCGTTCAGGAGGGGTGGAAAAAAGGGCTGACTGAAAATTTGTTGTATACTTTTCGCATCTCCCATTTTTCGGGGAAATTGCGTCTGGCGTTCTTTCATGCACCTGACCGGGGCCTTGAATTCCGCGCCGTAGTTGTGATGGCCTGTGACGATGAAGTCATCTTCTGCGGGAACGGATCGAGAATATGGCTGACACCTCTGACCTGGAAGAAGTTTACAATATCGAGAGGCACCTGTTCTATGTGGCATGTACAAGAACGCGGGATGATCTATTGATGATCAATGCCCAACCGGCGTCCGAATTTTTGGATAATATGAGGATGTGAGCAATCACAAAGAAGTTTATTAACCATGTCCACCACCGATTTCCTTCACCGCCTGCGCAGATACGTCCAATCAGAAGCCGATGCTCAATGGCAAGCCCTTGATCACCAATGGTCGCGCCCGTTGGCTGAACGGGTTGCCAAAGGTTGGGCGATTGAAGGATTAAGGGTCGAATCGTTCGAAAAAAATATTGCAGCACTTGTGTGTGACACAAACCGCTCACGCTTTCGGGAAGGTGACCTGGTTGTGTTGCATCGCGGCAGTCCCCGGGATCCGAATGCTCTCCATTTCGATCTGTACTATGACGGAGAAACAAGGCTTGAGCTGGGTCTGATCAAGGGGAATTACTATTTTCTGACCCAACAACCTGACGGTTGGATCATGGATCAGGATTGGTTTGACTCCAGCCCATTTTATTTGTCTGCGCTCGACACAGCCGCCGACTCACAGCGCGGCCGCTCCATCATCCTGCCTTTGCTACAGGGATCTTTGATCCCCAAAATGGACTTTGCCCGCTATGAACGAGCCCAGGAAATGCTCAGTCATGCGAATTTAAATGACAGCCAGATCGAAGCTGTGTCCCAAGCCTACGCAACGGATCTGTTGCATTTAATTCAGGGCCCGCCGGGCACGGGTAAAACCTTGATGCTGGCGCACTTGGCTCGGCTACTGGTTCAGGATGGTTTAAGGGTTTTTGTGACCGCGCTGACACACCGGGCCATTCACAATGCTTTGAACAAGATCCCGGAAGTGGATGAATCTACCTCAGTTTGCAAAATTGGCGAAGACCAGCATATTTCTGACTTGAATGTCCAGAATTTTCATATGTTTGGAGAATCTCGTTTTGGAGAAAAATCCGGGGGTTATGTTGTGGGTGCCACACCCTTTGCAACCCAAACCCAGCGCCTCGCGAACGCAGAATTTGATGTTGTTCTTTTTGATGAAGCTTCCCAAATCACACTCCCTCTAGCGATCATGGGTATGCTTCCGGGTAGCAAATTTATATTCATCGGCGATGAGAATCAGCTTCCACCGGTGACAAGTTTTGCTACCGAAGACAGTGCAAAGACTTCAATCTTTGCCTACCTGGCCGGCCGCGGACAGGAAACCATGCTGGACACAACCTACCGGTTGAATGATATCCTGACAGATTGGCCCAGCCGGACTTTTTATCGGAGCGAGTTGAAAGCCAGCACGCAGTCTGCCCCCCGCCGGTTGATCCTCTCCAATCACGTAACTCCCTGGGATATGGTACTTGATCCCACCTCCCCGGCTGTCTTTGTTGACCTCTGTCACACGAACACAACCACCCGCAGCTACAGAGAGGCCGAAGTTGCCTGTGAGTTGGTGTTGTCATTACTGATGCGTGAAATAGATCCAAAGGAGATTGGGGTGGTGGTGCCTTATCGGGCGCAGAGTCGTTTGATTCGCTCACTTCTTCGGCATATGATCCTGGATGAGGAAATCCATCAGGAAATCATTGTGGATACCGTTGAACGCATGCAGGGTCAGGAGCGCGAGGTTATCATTGTTTCCTTTGCGACAGGCAGCCCTAAATTCGCGGCGCAAATGGCTGAATTTCTTTTTCAACCCCAGAGATTGAACGTGGCAGTCACCCGTCCGCGCTCAAAACTGATCCTGATTGGAAGTCATCACATGCTCAAGGCCGATGAATATAAGCCGGAACATAAAGAGATCATGGATATGATGCGGGATTTAATTGCCACGTGTCAGGTTATTACGATACCGAATGGCGATTTGGGCTAGACGGCTATGGCGCATATTCTGCCAGACACCCCGCCAACCTCCCTACCCAATGCAGTCTTGCGTGTTTTTCGTGTGCTCAAGGCCTTGTCCGACACTTTTTATATCTGGCATCACCTGGCACCCTGGCAGGTAAATGCCCCAGATTTCCTGGTGATCAATCAAGCGGGCAGCGCGTTAATTATAAAAGTCAGTATGGCTATGGCGAGTCAGTCCACCGTTGCAGCGCAATTTCGCTTACTTGAAAGCGAGCGCCCCTCGCTGGGATTGGAAGAGGCTCGCATTCTTTCTGATTTCGAAAAAATATTAAATCTTCCCGAAAGAAAAATGATCGAGAATCTGGTCATCTTTCCGAATATCCCTGATGCTCAGGTTCAATCCAGCCGTCTTGAAAGGGGAGAAAATGATCCAGCCTGGGTGGGCAAGGAAATCCTTGCGCAGGAGAACCCGGAATGGATAAGTCCGTGGCTTCCACCTGAGCCGCTGGATATGTTCCTGATTGAAAAAATACGCCAGCAATTTACACCTGAAATCGTAGTTTCCAAAGATATGACTGTTCGTGAGCCTTTGGAAAGACGAACGAAAGCCGGACTGACCAATTATCTGCTTGATTTCGACCAGGAATGGGCGGTCAAAGCTGATTTGGATTTGTCGGATGAGGGGAAAACTTTATCTGATGATTTTCGGATGAATATCATCAACGGCGTTGCAGGCAGCGGAAAAACGTTGATCCTGCTTTATCGGCTGCGTTTGCTCTATCACCTTTATCCCAAGAAATCATTCCTGGTATTGACTCATAACCGCCCACTCAGCAAGGATCTGGAAGGACGTTTTTTCCGATTAGAAGGGAAACTGCCTGCCAATATCGAGTTCCGAACTTTCAATGGCTGGTGTTATCAACACTGGCCTAAAAACCCGGTTTGGGTGGAACCTTTCAAAATGAGGGCTCGTCAACGTCTGGTTGAGGAAGTATGGAAAAAACACTTTCAAGACACATCGATCTCAGCCAGAATGTTCAGCAGCGAAATTGATTGGCTGAAAGATCAGCCGCTGGTAGACATGGAAACCTACCTATCCGTGGATCGAAGAGGGCGCGGGTTCAGGCTCAATGCGGAACAGCGGAAACATTTTTATCATGCTTTTCTTGCCTATCAGAAATTACTCGTAGAACGTCACCGTCTGGATTGGAGCGATGTTCCTCAACTTTATTGGCAATTCATCGAAAACGGGCAGATTGAACTGCAAAAATATGATGCTATTCTTGTCGATGAAGCCCAGTTTTTTGCGCCATTGTGGATCCGGATCATCCAGAAGATTATCAACCCACAAAATGGTCATTTATTCATCGTGGCCGATCCCACCCAGGGTTTTTTAGGCAGAGGTGCTTCCTGGAAGTCGCTTGGCCTGGATGCCAGAGGGAAAACCCATCTACTACGTCGAAGCTATCGAACCACGCGTGAAATCATGCAGTTTTCCACATTGCTGTACCGCCTGCGCGTTACGCAAGAAAGGGACGATGACATTCTTGTCCCCGATTTGTTAAATATGCCGAATGGTGTCTTTCCCGAGATCATTCCGTTAACGAGCGCTCAGGATGAAATTACCCGGATTGCAAACGAAGTTAAAGAATTCGTAAAGAAAGGTTTCTCCAAAAAACACCTGTTGATTCTGCACAATGATGCGAATGGGGTCAGAGCCTTGATCAAAGCCATTGAAGAGCGTCTTGGAAGAAGCGCAGCGATCGATCCTAAGGATTCCTATCCGGGCGACTACGTGCGCGTTACCACGATCAATGCCGGAGCAGGCCTGGAGAGCCAGATCGTTTTCCTGGTGGGATTGCGGGAGATGTTTGAAGAAGAGCAATCTTTGCGCCTCTCGGATGAAGAGCGAGAGAACCTTATCCGGGATAATACACGCAAGCTGTACATGGCAACAACCAGAGCCGGGCAGCGCCTGGTCATTTCTTATGTTGGCGAACTGCCAGAGGCGCTAAAAGTGGCCTTCAAGAAATAAAAGATCAATGTGACTGCTCACGGGTTGCTATTCTTTTGGCATTAACCTATCATTGCTAAGACTATGCGAGGTGAAAGAACCTGCTAAGATCGCACGATTTGCTCCCGAAATGGCATCAGGATGATGTTGGCAAATTGCACCGGAACGCAACATCGTTCCGACGTCCCTTCGGAAGTGCAGGTGTGCGGAGTGAAAGAACCCTTCCCGAGACGGCCACAGGCTGCTACGCGAGGCTAATCCTTTCCCACAAGCCTGCTGAAGGTGATTATTTCCCAAGTTTCTCCTCCTTTTTTACGGTGTTTTTTGTGCATATTACAAAAATCCTCGGCTTTGGATTCTGATAACCCTCACCCGATCCCTCCCGTCCCCTGAATCTTTATGCGCTGAGCAAGACTTTGAACGGGAGAGGGAGAAGTTCTTGTGCGCAAAGCATAGTCAACATCGCCAGAATCACTTACGGGATCATTCAATCACGGTTCTTTGGGATTTGGCGTGGTATTGGACACAGGTGGTGGCGTTTTTGCCAGTTTGCGCCGAAACCGCCCCCACTGATGGGGGGCACCACGGAGATTCCCAAAGAGCCTCAATCACACAAATCAAAGTCCGCCCTTGATATGGTATATTGACTTCATGCGCCTACTCTTCGTGGCCGATGGCCGCTCCCCAACTGCCCTCAACTGGCTGCGCTACTTCTGTGAGCGCGGCGACCAGGTTTACCTGGCTTCCACCTTTGCCTGCAGCCCCGACCTGCCATTGAGCGGGCTCGAAATCGTACCCGTGGCCTTCTCTGGCCTCAAAACCTCTCCCGGGAACGCGCCCGCCCGCCCGCGCCGCGGCCTGCATGTGCCCTGGGGGTGGGGGACATCCACCCTGCAACTGCGTACCCTCCTGCGCCAGTGGCTCGGCCCGATCACCATCCCGCGCGCCGCCCCGCGTCTGCGTGGATACATCCAGCGCACCCAGCCCGACCTTGTGCATGCCATGCGCATCCCCTACGAAGGTATGCTGGCCGCTGAAGCCGTCGCCGGACTGGCTCCGCTGCTCGTCTCTGTCTGGGGCAACGACTTCACCCTGCACGCTCCCTCCACCCCGCTCATGCGCCACTACACTCACTGGACCCTCAGCGTGGCCGATGCCCTGCACGCCGACTGCCAGCGCGACATCCGCCTGGCCCGCCAGTTTGGTTTTGATCTCCACAAACCGGCGCTCGTCATCCCCGGCAGCGGCGGCATCCGCGCCGGGGTCTTTTCTCCGCCCGTCGCCCCGCCTGGCGCGCCGCTGATTGTCAATCCGCGTGGCTTCCGCGCCTACGTCTGCAACGCAGCCTTCTTCCAGGCCATCCCCCTGGTCTTGAAAGAGCGGCCCGACGCGCGCTTTGTCTGCCCGGCCATGCTCGGCGAGCGCCAGGTGCTGGATTGGATTGAGAAATTGGGGATTGCCCACGCTGTTGAATTGACAGCCCCCCTCCCGCAGCCGCAGCTTGCCGACCTTTTCCGCTCAGCCCAGGTGGTCGTCTCGCCTACCACGCATGACGGCACCCCCAACAGCCTGCTCGAAGCCCTGGCCTGCGGCTGCTTCCCCGTCGCCGGTGACCTCGACTCGATCCGCGAGTGGATCACCCCCGGCCGGAACGGTCTGCTGGTGGATGCTACCAACCCGCCTGCCCTGGCGGACGCCATCTTGCGCGCCCTGAACGACCCCGCCCTGCGCCAAACCGCCGCCGCCATTAACGCGGAAATCATCGCCCAGCGCGCCGAATACACCCGCTGCACCTCCCGCGCCGCCGATTTCTACAAGACCCTCATCCGGTAATCGCAGCCCATCCCTTAAATACAAAAGCAGTCGAATGGCACCGGCTGCTTTTTTCATTAAAGTCTTTCGGGTTTTTCGTGGTTATCACTTTTCGGACTGGCTCCTACGCGTAATACCACTTAAAAATCTGATCATAGACCGCCAGCAGCAGCTTCTTGACTGGCGGCAGGTTGACCAGGCGTTGGAAGACCGAACCGCGCCCCGCCCTGGCGGGCTTGCCCTTTACCCCGCGCACATATTCGGTCGTGTTCGACAGATTCATCGTCAACGGGTCCGGCAGCATCAGGCGCAGCAGCCCGCGCTCGTTCATGCGGAGGTCAAGCTGCTTGACCTGCCCCATCGGCTTATCCATCTCAAAGGGCAGGAACTGCGCCAGCACCGCCTTGTAAGACGTGAATTGCCAGTGCGAAGCCCCCACCATGGCCGTCAGCCCCTTGTAACTAATCTTCCAGTCCTGCGTTTCGGTGTAGACCTTGCGATTTTCGGCCAGCTCCTGCCCGAGCGAGCGGTTGAACTCCCAGAAAGTCTCCCACGGGACGAAGCACCCGGCTTCCAGAGCCGCGTTTTGAGTGGCCCAGGCGCGCGTGGAGGTGTGGTAATCCGGGTTGGTGCGGAACGGCCGCCCAGTTACCATGCCCACGTTGGGGAAGCTCTCGAGCAGTTCCACTGAGCGTGACAGCCACTTCGGGTAAAACAACACGTCGCTGTCGGTGTATGCGATAATTTCACCCGGCGCGCCGGCCAGCATGATATTCCAGGCCCCGCCTTTGCCCAGATTCTTCTCCGAAAGCAGCAGGTACTGGATGCGCCCAGCTTCCTTCTCGCCGACCAGATAATCGCGCACCTCCGCGCAGGAGCCGTTGTCGAAGACCAGCAGGTCAAACGGCAGACCGGCATCCTCCCGCATCGACTCCACGCTGATCTTCAGCACATCCAGTGCCTCGGCATAGAACCCGCTGATGAATGGGATGTAGTTGAGCAGCGCCACCGTGACTCGTTCCGGTTTGGCGACCTGATTGACAAACTTGGCTGGGTTCTGGCCTTTGCGCATGGTTTATATCCTGGTAATTCGAAAATGGGCGATCATTCGCGGCGAAAGAACTTGTACACGCGCCACAGCGCATTGGATAGGCGCACCGATCCGAACGCCAGCAGCGGCCAGGCCTCCATCCGCCGCCACAGCCGGGCCGCATCCAGCTTCTGGCGCAGCACCCGGCCGCCCACCAGGCGGTAATCCGTATCCAGCAGCGTAAAACGGGTGACTGCCCGCCCGCCCGCCAGGCGGATGTTTTCCTTCGTCTCGGGGTGTTTATAATGCGGCTGCCCGCCGGGCAAATGGGCGTAATCGTGGTTCTGGTGGATGATCGTGACCTGCGCTGTGGCGTCAATGGCCGCGAAGCCGCTTTTGCGGGCCTGATAGATCATCCAGTTATCCCAGCCAGCCCGGCCAATGGTGAAGGCTGGCAGATACTGGTAACAGGCCGCCGGGAATAGAAAGTAATCTGAGCCGGTCGGACGGTGCAGATGGCCCAGGCTGTGCAGATTGGTCCGCAGCGGGGCAGCCCAATCGCCCTGGTTGGCATTAAAGTCGAGAAGTGTTGTGATTTCCATATCCCAGCGCTGGCCAAGCAGCACAAACCTTTCCCGGTTGGCCGATACCTGCTGCGCGGCTTCCAGCAGATCGGGGAACAGGATGATATCCGCATTAACGATACAGTAGAGCGGGCTGGGGCTGTGCTGGCGCGCCAGTTGGAACATGGCATCCATGCGCGGCGCACCGCTCGGGCTGCGCGGCAGCTCGGGGATGTGCATGGCGCCCAGGTCGGAGGCTGCTTCAGCCAGCCCGGGTTCGTCGCCCAGCAGCAGCACGCGCGTGTCGGGGAGCTGCGTCCACGAGCGGATCGCGTTATTCTGGATGGTGGCGATGTGCGGGTTATTGAACGGTTTGGGCGCCGAGAAAATCGTCAGGGCGGCGCTCATGGTTTGGCCCTTTCATCCACGTCTGTCATGTTCTTGTGCTGCACCTCGGCGTTGATGCGTGCCAGATCGGGTTCCTTCTCCAGTACTGCCAGTACATCCACCCAGGTGAACTCGGGCTTGCCGCCCAGCCGGGCAAACACCTGCCGTGCAAATTCCAGATCGGGCGGGGTGTCGACCGTCCAGCGCAGCGTGCCGTAGTCGGGGCTGTGCTGCAGTTGGGCGATGCCAAAGCCGCGCGCAGAGAGGCCGGAAGAGACGAATTGGTAGGGGCGCAGCGCCGCTGCGCCCGATGTGTCCGCGTTGGTTCCGCGCGCGACAAGCTGCGTGCCTTCGTAGAGGTAAGGCATAACGTGCTCGCGTTGGAAGGTCTCTTTGGCTTCCTGCCAGGCGCGCTGCAGGGCTTCAAAGGTGCAGACTTCCACATCCAGGCCGATCGGGAAGCTGCGCCCGAAAGGCGGCGGCAGCCGGTTGGCGCCAAAATCCACGCGCCCGGCGTCCTGCTCTTCATCCAGCAGCCCGATGGTCTGATCGATCAGCGCCGGGTCGATCATCGGGCAGTCGGCGGTAATGCGCACCACCCGGCCGGCATGTTGGCTGCTGGCCGCCTGATAGAAGCGGTCGAGCACATCGTGGAGCGAGCCGCGCGCGCAGGCCACCTTCAACCCGCTGCAAAACTCCGCGATTGGGTCGTCGGACGGTTCGCTGCTGGTGGCGACCACCAGCGCGTCAATGCGCCGCGCGCGCCGGGTGCGCTCGATTACATGTTGGAGCATGGGTTTCCCGGCGATATCCAGCAGTACCTTGCCCGGCAGCCGCGAAGAGCCCATCCGGCCCTGGATAATGGCAACGCAAAAAAGATCCGTCATACTATAGCTTCTCCCGCAGGGTTTCGTAAACAGCCATCAGTTTCTCCACATTGTGGGGCCAATTCGCTTTTTCCTCAGCGGTGCGGCGCGCATTCAGGCCGATAGTGAGCAGCGCGCCGCGCTGGTCAATGGCTGCCATGATTTTGGCGGTTAGCGCCTCGGCGTCACCATCCGGGAACAACCAGCCATTATCGCCCTCGCGTACCCATTCCAGGTTGGCAGGGATGTCTGACACCAGGCAGGGCAGCCCGCAGGCCAGCGCCTCCATCAGCGAGACAGACGAGCCGTCCACATGTGAAGGCGAGATGTACAGGTCTGCCATGCGGTAGTAACGCGGCAGGTCCTTCTGGCTTACCTGCCCGGCGAAGCTGACTCGTTCCAGCACACCGCCGCTTTCCAGTATCTGCCGGATGGCAGGCCCCTGCGAGCCGCCCCCCAGCAACAGCAGGCTGACATCTGGCCTGAGCCGCGCGAGCCTGACAAAGGCGCGCGCCAGCACATCCACACCGTAGTTGGCTTCCCAGGAGCGGTTGCAAAACAGGCAGAAGCCTTGCTCCTGTCCAACCGGTTGCTGGCGCGGCTCGGGGCTGAACTGGGTCAGGTCTACGCCCCAAGGGAACACGCTGGTTCTCTCGGCTTGCATGCCAAAGGCTATGGCTCGGTCGCGGGTCACAAACGCGTCGCTGGTGAAGTAGTCGCTGCGGTTAAGCGCGTAACGCGTGGCAAAACGCCACCAACGCCCGCGCTCGATATCCTTCATCAGGTCAAAGCCCCATGACATCGTCAGCAGCGGATGGAAGCCCGATAGGGCGGCGATGAAAGCGCAGGTCTGGATCGGCCCGGCGTGGATCAGGTCGGGTTTGATCTCCGCGACCACGCGCCGGAAATCCCAGGCCAGGCGCGGCAGAGCTCGCCATTCAAAAGGCTTGCGCCCGCCCGCCCACTGCACCTGCTGTATTTCCGGCGGAATGGGCCGGTCTTCGGTCTGGCGGCTGCCGCGCTGCAGGCGCACGTAATAAACCTCATGCTGGCTGGCAGCCAGGGCCGTCAAGAAGCGTTGATCGTGTGGGGTGTAGTCGAGCGAGAAATAGATGATCTTCATACTGAACTTACATTTGCCCTGTGGGTGGGTACTTTCCATACTGAACGATTTGCTTAGCAAATCGTGGGTACTTTCCATGAGGACCGGCTGTTCAGGCGCCCAGATCGGTCCAGCGCAGTTCCTTACCAAAGGGCATATCGTGCAGGGCCTTTGTGCCGATCACGTGCGGAATCTGGTCAGGTTTGATCGCGCCGGGTGCCGCCGGACGCAGCACGTCGATCATCTCGCGCGTGAAGGTTTCCCCGGCCTGGATGTCGCGGGCCGCGCGCAGGCAGCGACGCTGCACCACCTGGGTATCCTGCTCGTTGGCGTTGATGAATTTGTCTGCGCTGCCCAGCGCGCGTTCCAGCAGGCGGGTTTCGACCACCATGTGCGCCCAGGCTTCCGGATTCATGGCGAACTTATGGTCAGGCCCCGCGCGGTTGTTGCTGTCGGTGAAGTGGCGTTCCACCACGCGCGCGCCCAGCGTTACCGCGCCCAGCACCGTGGCGTTGCCGTGGGTGTGGTCGGAGAGGCCCAGAACCACATCCGGGAACATGCTGGCGTAGGTTTTGAGAACGTTGAGATTGATGAAATCGTAGTTGTCGGGGCTGGCGGTGTAGTTGGTGTTGCACTGCATCAGCACGAGCTGCGGGTTGATCGCCAGAATGGTGTGCACGGCTTTCTGCACCTCGCCAATGTTGGAGGCGCCGGTGGCCAGCAGCACGGGTTTGCCCTTGGAGGCCATTAATTCAAGCGATTCGATCCAATCGATCTCGCCCGAGCCGATTTTGTAGGCAGGCAGGTAAGGGTCAACGGCTTCAATAGATTCAAAGTCATAGGGCGAGGTGAAATAATCAATCCCGACTTCGTTGCACTCCTCCACCAGGGTCGGCGTCCAGCCCAGCGGGATGGATGCCTCGGAATAGACCTGGAAGACTGATTTTTTCCAGGCGGCCTGGTGGCTGACCTGGCTATTCATGTGTTTGAAACCGTAATCCGAGACGATCTTGGGCGCCTGGAAGTTTTGAAATTTGGCCGCGTCCGCTCCGGCTTCTTTTGCCAGGCGGATCAGCATTTTGGCGCGTTCCAAGTCACCGTCATGATTGGCGGCGATATCGGCGATAAAGTAGGTGGGGTGTTTGGCCCCAATGGTGTGGGAGCCGATTTTGAGTTCCATAGATTCCTCCAATTTTCGGGCGGTAGGGGCGCAGCGTTGATGCGCCCGCTTTTCGGGGTGCGAGGTGGCGGGTACGCTCATGGGGAGCAGGCTGTGGTGCGGGCGCACAGTTGTTTGATTTGCTCCGCACTGAGATGGTATACCAGGTACTCGTATGCGATGTTGTCGACTGGTTCAAAGTTTTGGCGCAGCCAGGCGTACTGGTTGGGATCGCCAAGCACGCCCACCAGCGCGTTGACCGAAACGACGATCTGCCCGGATTTGACTGTTTTTGGTTCGTAGTCAGCCTGCGGGTGTGCAGCCATGTAGGATTTCAGGTAGAGCTTGCCCTGTTCCCAATCCAGGTTTGAATCCGCCAGGTATTTATACGCCATTTTTCGATCCGGCACAATCTCATTCATATAGCTGAGGAAAAAAGGCATGTATGAGTAACTGGAGATCAACAGCCAGGCGGCCAGGGCGATGAGGATTGTTTTCTGAGGGGCGCGCCAGCCGGCCCATTCCTGCAGCAGGCTGCCGGTGAACACAAATAAGAACGGAAAAATGACCAGGTAATAACGGATGCCGATCTGGGTGTTGTAGAAGAAATTAAAATAGATGACAAAAAAGATGACTGGGATGAACAGAAAAAGCTCATTTTGGCGAAAAGTTCTATATTTTTTGCGCATGAAGTAGATGACCAGGGCCGCAACCAGCAGAACTTGCGAGGCCAGCGGCTCTTTAAGCAGGTAATCTACAAAATAATAACCGGGGATGCCGCCATTCTTCAAATTGCCGAGCAGGTAGACCAGTCCGTGCCCCAAACCGGTTTGGTCGCGCATAAGGACCAGGTCAAGCCCCTGGAGAAACGGGTAAGAGATTGGGACAGGGATACCGGTGAGCAGGCTGCGTTGTAATGTTTGAAAGGTGGTGGATTGGAAATCATACGCGCCAAACAGCATAAAACTGCGGTTGAACAAAAAGCCGGTGTTGATCACCAGTATGCAAACCACCAGGGCAGCCAGTCCGTAGCCCAGCACCCGCCCCAGCAATCCAGCCAGCGCACGCTTCCCGTTGGCTGCCGTAGCGGGCCAATCATGGATTAACAACGTCAGCGCGAAGAGCGGCAGCAGCACCACCGAGGTGTATTTGGCCAGCAGACTGAGACCCAGCAGCAGGGCGCACAGCAGGCCGTTACCCAGGCGGCGGGAACGGGCAAAGCGCCACAGCGCGTAGGTGGCAAGCAGAATCGTCCCGGCTGCATAGATATCGGTCGTGACGAGCTGCGAGTGGGCGATGATGTTAGGGTCAAACAGGTAGAGCGCCAGGGCCGCCAGCGCGGGCGTAAAACCGTACATTTCCATCGCCCAGGAAAAGATGACCAGCCCAATCAGGATGGAAAAGAGCACCGTCATCAGGCGGGCGACTTCAAATTTTTGCAGCCAGGTTTGGAGAGAGCTGGTTGGCAGGGCCTTTGCCAGGTGCGCGGGCAGGGCATTCAGAGCTGAAACCGGCATTTTGCTGTCATCGAAGCGGGTGGAATTCCCGGCCAGGATATCCTGGCCGTAGCGGTAATGTTTGGCTTCATCCGCCGTGAGTGACAGCCGCTGCATGCTGAAGAAGCATGTCAGCCAGAAGATTAACAACAGTGCGGCTGGAATGCAATTTCGCCACCCGGTATTCATGACCGGGTGCTTTGCAAGCCCTTTTATACTGCCAACCTGTGCTTCAGATTCATCAAGCCTGTGCATAACTCCGCATTTTCTGTGGATAACCCTGTTGAGCCTGTGTATAAAACTGTTCGATTCCTGTGGAAACGGAAGGTATTTCCACCCCCAAATCTGTGGATAACTTGTGGATAGATAGACTCAGATTGTGGGAACGCGGGGCCGTCAGGCCGGAATCCTCAACCGATCTGGGTACCACCAGGCCGGGGTCAAAACCAAACTGGCGCGCGATGCGCTGCCCGAAATCATACTTGGAGAGGGCCTCCGAGCCAACCACATGGTACAGCCCGGACAGGTTTTCTTCCAGCATCAGAACCAGTGTCTCTGCCAGATCGCCAACAAAGAGCGGGCAGAAGAAAATATCTGTGAAACCATTGCACTGCTGCCCGGCGGATAGCTTATTGAAAAAGAATTCGGAGAGCGATCTTGTGCCGGAAAGACTCCAGCCAAAGAAGTTGACGCGCGCCACGATGGCCCGCGGGTATGCGGAGAGTACCTGCTCTTCACCGGCCAGCTTGGTGTGGGCGTAAATGCTCAAGGGATTGGGAGCAGCGCTTTCGGTGTATTCCGCTACCTGGCTGCCGTCAAAGACCGCATCGGTGGAGATATGCACCAGGCGGATATCATGTTTGGCGCAGGCTTCGGCGACCTGGCCCGGGATCACGGCGTTCAAATACAGCGCGCCCTGCGGGTCGGTTTGACAGGCTTCCAGATTGGCGTTGGCGGCGGTGTGGATGACGGCCTCGGGACGCAAGGTTTCAATCATACGTGCGACCGTCCCTGGCTGGGTCAGGTCAGCGCGGAAGGTTTCAAAGGGTGTGCCATTCAATTTGCCGCGATCCACGCCAATCAGGCTGTGAGTCTGCCATTTCTGCAAACACAGGTTTAGTCCCAGTAGTCCGGATGCGCCGGTGATCAATATTCGTGTCATGGTTTTTTTATAGGTGTCAGGTGTTAAGTAAGGTATCAGGTGTTTAAGTGTCAGGTGTCAGGTGGAAGTGCGGGGTGCGAGGGTGCGGGTAGGGGCGCAGCGTTGCTGAGCCTGCGCGGAACTTACCTGACACCTGACACCTAAAAACCTGGCACCTTCTTTTACCCCTCGAGCTTGCCGTTCAGAAAATCGGCTTCGAAGGGAGCAATGTACTCTTTGATGCCCTGCACATCCAGCCACTCGGTGTTATTGTCGCTGGTGTAGGTAAAGCCTTCCGGCAGTGGGGTGCCCTTGTCTTTCCATGAGTAGCCAAACCAGACGGCTTCGGCCGGTTGGATGACGTACATGTGCTCGATTTCGATGGTATGACGGGCTTCATCATCCGAGAGCAGATCTTCGTGCAGTTTTTCGCCGGGGCGGATGCCAATAATGTTGATCTCGGCCTGGGGGGCGATGGCGCGGGCCAGGTCAATCACCTTTGTGCTGGGGATTTTAGGGACAAAGACTTCGCCGCCCTCCATCTGTTCGATGCAGGTCATGACAAAGTGCACGCCCTGCTCAAGCGACAGCCAGAAGCGGGTCATGCGGTCATCGGTGATGGTGATGCGCCCGGAGGCTCTTTGCTTCAGGAAGAGGGGCACCACCGAGCCACGCGAGCCGACCACGTTGCCGTAGCGTACGCACGAGTAGCGCGTGGCGGAATCGGCGGCGTAGGCGTTGGACTGGATGACCAGCTTTTCGGCGACCAGCTTGGTGCCGCCGTACAGGTTGGCCGGGCTGACGGCCTTGTCCGTGCTGAGCGCCAACACCCTGGAAACGCCCGCATCCAGGGCGGCTTCCAGCACGTTGGAGGTGCCGATGATGTTGGTTTTGACGGCTTCCATCGGGTTGTATTCGCAGGCGGGCACCTGTTTGAGCGCGGCGGCATGCACCACAATATCCACGCCGTGCATGGCGCGCAGCAGCCGGTCGCGGTCGCGCACATCACCGATGAAGTAGCGCAGGGAAGGGTGATCGTAGCCCGCCACGCGCATTTCATGTTGTTTGAGTTCATCGCGGCTGAAGACAATGATCTTTTTGGGCTGTTTTTCTGCCAGCAGCATTTTGATGAATTTTTTACCGAAGGAACCTGTGCCGCCGGTGATGAGTATAACTTTGTTTGTCCAGTCCATTTTTTCTCCAAAAATGCTGTGGATTTTCCTCCACAGCTTACACAGAAAGATGAGGGCAGGCCCGCGTTATCACGTAAAGCCAATTCAGCGCACGGCCGCGAACAGCTTGAAGATATGCCTGATCAGTCAGTCTGAACATACGGGACTTAGATTTTCTTGATGACGATCAGGGGATATTGCCCGTTTTCGCCAAAGAAACGCGGAAAAACGCCTTCCAACCAGAAAACGAAGCTCAGGAACTGTTTCCCCCCCAGGCGCGGGTGAATAAACCAGCGCAGCAGGCGGGTGGACAGGCTGCGCCAGGGCCGGATCTCAAGCGGGATGCGGCTGCCAACCTCGCTCTTCAGCCAGGCGGGCGTCATCTTGCGCACGAAGGTACCGGCCGGGTCGTCCTCTTCCAGCCAGTTCTTCTTTTTCTTGGCTGATTTGCCCGAAAGCCGGCGCATCAGGCCGATGAATGGCTCGGCCATGCGGCTCAACAGCGGCTCATGCCAGCCGTTGACGATGGCCGCCGTCCGGCCGGGTTTGAGGACGCGGTAAAGTTCGGCGTAGGCGCGTGGGTGTTCCTCCAGCGCCAGGTGGTGGATGGCGTGCATGGAAACCTCGCCGTCAAAACTGTTGTCCTTGAAGGGCAGGCTGGCCAGATCGGCAACCACGAAGAGGCCGTGCGCGCCCAGGCGCAGGCGTGCTTCGCGCAGCGCCTGGATGGAAATATCCAGGCAGACGCGCTTTTCATAACCCTGGGAGTAGGTCAGATAATCATCATACTGCACCGGGCCGGAGCCGGCATCCAGCAGGTAGCGGCCGGTGGGGATCAGCGCGCCGTTGACTCGCAGGCGGGTCTTGTGAATATATTCCGCTGAAACCGGGCGCAGGTCTTCGTAACGCGCGTTTTGATAGCTGCCGTCAGATTCCTGCTGCCAGCCGATCTCATCATAGAATTCGCGTACTTTTTGCTTGGTATCGTTCATTTTATTTTCTTTGCCGTGCTAAGTTTTAATCCCAGGTCAGCGGCTGGCCGGAGAGATAGTCAAAGGTTTTCCCAAATTCGGTCCGGCCTTCGACAGAAAGCACGCGCGCGATGGGCCATTCCTGCAGGTCATTCCAGAATTTCATCAGCCGCCAGGGGAAAGGCCGGGGGAAATCGAAGAAAAAACGGTAGGCGTAATTCCAGGCCAACTCAACCTGCGCCGGGGATAAACGGTATGCCGGTAAATCGGAAAGCAGCCGGCCGGCGGTGGCAAAATATTCTTCCCAGGTGGCTGGATCGTAGGTGAAGCCGCGCCCACGGTAGTGGGTTTGTCCAGCCAGGATGACTGGCACACCGCGCATGGACATCTCCATGCCCACGGTGGTGGTGTAAGCCAGCCCCAGCCCGGCAATTTCCATCAAATCATAGGTGTTGACTTTTTCCAGTGGGGGAATCAGCTTGATATGGGCGGGCAGCTTCGGCAGGGCGGCTTTGATCACATCCAGACTGGAAGGGCCTTTCATCAGGCGTTCGCCGGGATGTACGCGCACGACAAGCTGCACATCCGGCCGGCCCGCGAAATATTGTACCGTTTTTGCGATCCATTCGGCCATCGAAGCCGTGAAGACATTGCGCCCGAGCGTCAGGCTGTCACCGAGCACGTTGGTGGCCAGCAGCACAACCGGTCGTTCATCCAGGCCGAGCGCCGCGCGCTGGGCTTCGCCGCCGACTGAGGCCACATCCTGCCAGAAACGCGTGCCTTTGCCGTATTTTCCGGCGCTGGTGCGGGCGTTTTCCAGGCCAGCGATCTGTTCGCGCTCGGGTTCGGTCAGCGGGACTTGCCCGCGGGCGGCCCACAGAGCATCGGTGCTTTGCTGCATGACGATGTTATTTTGAGAAAGCCAGATCTGTTCGCGCTGGTCGTTGAACTCATAGGTAACGGTCAGCAGGTTAAGCTGGCGGGCAACCTGGTAGAAAATGCCCAGCTCGGTCACCAGTCCGTTGGGGATCAGAACTGTATCGGGATGGTCTTTCAGGATGGTCAGCGCGGCCAGGGCGGCCGCGCGGTTGCGTTCCAGCCGCAGCCTGTAGAGCGCGGAGTCGCGCTCAAAGTCCTCGACCTGCAGGGTATACATGGTGTCGAAAGCCGCAGCGGTTTCGACAGCCTGAGCCAGTGCGGGCGGCAACTCTGGCGCGGTGGGCACATCCAGGAGCGAGACACACTTGATCAGCCCTTTGAGTGGTGAGAGTACCTGCCGGGTATAGATGTCCTGGCGGCGCAGGTCAAAGTTGCTGACGGGTTTGTTCCAATCCCCGTAGGGTAAATACGCGATGGTGATATCGTGCCCCAGCCCGCGCAGGGTCAACCCGATGATGGCAGCCTGTTCCACCCAGTAATGCAGGGTGGCAAACAGGATGATGCGCCGGCCCGCCGCCGGTTTTTGTGCGTAGGGGCGCACCTGTTCAACCGCCGTGGGCAGGGCTTCTGCCAGTTGGGACAGGTTGTAGCGTGTCCGTGGGCGGCCGGGGCGCAGGGCGCTGTATAGTTCAGCGGAATACGGGATTTTTCCGAGCAGGTTTTTGAGCATCAGGGCGAGGTGTCAGGTGCCGGGTATCAGGTGTCAGGTGGAAGTGCGTGGTGCGGTAGGGGCGCGGCGTCGCTGCGCCCAATCTTGCGCGTGTGCGCGGTTAGCGGGCTGTTTCGTTTTCGATGGTCCATTGCAGGCGGGGGCGCAGGGGGCCCTGACGCTGTTCGGCCCACTGCATGCCGGGCGCGGCGGATGGGTCAACCGTGAAGCCGAGGGTGTTTTCATCCATGAAATAGCGCTTGACACCAAAGGAGCTGGCGTTTACGCCGATGATGTAACGGCCTTCATTCAGCAAGTCGCCCGGGATGGTGCAGCGGCTGGTGTAATATCCGGGCTGGCGGGTAGAAAACTTTTCATACAGGTCAGGTTCGTCCACATCAAAGGAGGTGAAGACATATTCACCGCGCACGGTGCTGAGGTAGATGCCCACCCGCAGGCCGGTAACTGGTGCGGAAATCTGGTATTTCATTTCTACGGTCAATGGCTCGGTGGAGCGCACGGTATCGGCGATGGTGCCGCGCGGGTCGTGGATTTTGAGCGAGATGGGCCGGAAAGGCGCGGAAGCGGCGGGGATTTCATCGGCATCCCAGGTGCGCTCACCGGCCTGTGACTGCCCGGAACTCAGGTAGTAATCTACGGCTTCGTTGGTGGGCGCTCGCAGGGTCAACTGGCCCTTTTGCAGGACGAGGGCTTCCTGGGTCAAACGCAAGATGGCGCTCATGTTGTGGCTGACGAACAGCACTGTGCGGCCCTGGGCGGCGACATCATTCATCTTGCCCAGACATTTGCGCTGGAATTCAGCGTCACCCACCGCCAGAACTTCATCCACCACCAGTATCTCCGGTTCGAGATGCGCGGCCACGGCGAAGGCCAGACGCAGGTACATGCCAGAGGAATAGCGCTTGACAGGCGTGTCAATAAATTGGGAAACTTCGGAGAATTCCACAATTTCATCGAATTTGGATTCTATCTCGGCGCGTTTCATGCCAAGAATTGCGCCGTTTAGATAGATATTCTCGCGGCCGGTCAGTTCGGGGTGAAAGCCTGTGCCCACTTCGAGCAGTGAACCGACCCTGCCGCGCACACTGACATAGCCCTTGGTTGGCTCTGTGACGCGCGAAAGAACTTTAAGCAGGGTGGACTTTCCGGCACCGTTGCGGCCGATGATGCCCAGCACGCGGCCTTCCTCCAGGTCGAAGGATACATCTTTGAGGGCCCAGATAAAATCAATGCCAACCTGGCCTTCGCCACGTTTGAATAGTTTCCCCGGGATGGCGGCTATCTGATCGCGCAACATCCCATACCGGAATTTACCCGGCGCGGTGCCGATTTTGTAGCGTTTACTGATCGAATCAACTTTGATGGCGATGGTCATAAATACTCTGTCCGGAGTGCGTGGTGCGAAGTGCGTTTTTAGACTTTCTTTAGCATTGCGCTTTTGAAAGCGCTGATCAAGGCTTTTGTTTTACTGGCCTGCTCATAACATATTTTGGATTGCTCTGGTGTGATGTATTTGACATCAAGTGCGACATATAGCAAGGATTGGACTTCCACAACCGACCGGCGGGCTATGCCGAGAAACCGGGCTAATTCAATATTTGAGTCGCAGTCGAAACCTTCGGCAATATTTGCCATCACCGATACGGCTGCACGACAAATTTGATCACGAAGCCCGAAATCTTTTGAGAATGTGCCTGCGCTGGTTAAATTATAAATTTGGTTCACCAGGTTGCGTGTTTCCTGCCAGGCTAAAATATCTTCAAATTTGCGCAATGACATCTTCTCTCGCACTCACTTTTACCGCACTTTTCAGCGCACTTCGCACATTGTTTAAATCGTATCTGCGAAGGTGCGCTCCATGTTGCGGAAGTAGATCAGGCCAGTGATCAGAATGATGAGCGAGATGCCGGTGGAGATGGCCACCAGGATGTCCGGGCCGCTGCCAGCGCCAAGCAGCGCCCAGCGGAAGCCGTTGACAACGCCAGCCATGGGGTTGAGAGCGTAGATCAACTCCCAGCGACCGGTGATGACTTTGGATGAATATGCCACCGGGGTGATGAACAGCCAGAACTGGGTGATGAACGGCAGGGCGTAGCCCACGTCACGGTACTGGACGTTGATGGCCGAGAGCCAAAGCGCCACGCCCAGTGCGGAGATAATGGCAAGCAGCAGGAAGACAGGCACGGCCCACAGCGCCGTCCAGGTGGGTGTGACGCTGTAATAGATCATCATCCCGATCAGGATTACAAAAGCAATCGCAAAATCCACCAGACCGCCGAGCACAGAAGCCATCGGCAGCACCAGACGTGGAAAGTAGGTCTTGGTGATCATGTTGGTGTTGGATGTCAGAGAACGGCTGGCAGAGTTGAGCGCGGTGGTAAACAGGCCCCAGGGCAGCAGCGCGGTGAAGGAGAAAATGGGATAGGGAATGCCATCGGATGAAACTTTGGCAACGTTATTAAACAGAAAATTGAACACCAGCATGGTCATGACGGGCTGGATGACCGCCCACAGCGCGCCCAACAGGGTTTGCTTATAGCGCACTTTGATATCGCGCCAGATCATGAACAGAATCAGTTCACGGAAGCGCCATAGGTCACCCAGATTTAAGGCGGCCAGCCCCGTAGTGGGGCGGATATAAATGGTGTTCGGTTCGGTTTTTACGATTTCAGCCATAGAAGGGTATTAGGTGTCAGGTATCAGGTATCAGGTGCGATGCACGGTGTGCGAAGTGCGGGGTGTGCGGTTAGCGGATTTGGGCGCGGTTGGAGCGGAACCACTCGATGGTTTGTTTCAAGCCGCTGTCGAAGTCCATGCGCGCCTGCCAGCCAAAGTTTTCCCTGGCGCGCGTAACATCCAACCCGCGGCGCGGTTGGCCGTTGGGTTTTGTCGCGTCCCAGGTCAGTTTGCCCTGGAAGCCGGTCAGGCGGATGATCATTTCGGTCAGGTCCTTGATGGAGATTTCAAAACCTGAGCCCAGGTTGACCGGTTCGGAGCTGTTATATTTCTCGGTGGCGGTCACGATACCTTCGGCGGCATCTTCCACATGCAGGAACTCGCGGGTGGGCGAGCCATCGCCCCAGGCGATGATTTCCTGATCGCCGCGCTCCTGGGCCTCGATGGCTTTGCGGATCAGGGCCGGGATGACGTGCGAAGAGGCCGGGTTGAAGTTATCGCCGGGGCCGTACAGATTGACCGGCAGCAGGAATATGGAATTGAAACCATACTGCTCGCGGTAGGCCTGTGACTGGACCAGCATCATCTTTTTCGCCAGGCCGTAGGGCGCGTTGGTTTCTTCCGGGTATCCCATCCACAGGTCTTCTTCCTTAAAAGGAACGGGGGTGAATTTTGGATAGGCGCAAACTGTGCCAATGGCGGTGAATTTGCCCACGCCGTTTTGCCAGGCCTGGTGCATCAGTTCCACGCCCATCATCAGGTTGTCATAGAAAAATTCGGCTGGGTGTTCGCGGTTGGCGCCGATCCCACCGACATGGGCTGCCAGGTGGATGATGACCACATTTTTTGCTTCGGCACCCCACAACACTTCCTTGAACATACGCCGGATGTCATCGCGATCCACCAGGTTGTATTTTTGAATGGTCGGGATAAAGATATCGGTTGCGCCATGTTCTTTCAACTTCTTAATCACAAAAGAACCTAAAAAACCGTCCCCGCCGGTCACAATCACACGTTTTCCATTCCAGAAATGATCAGTCATTCGGACTCCTGTTGCTTTTATCTAACAATAAATTGGGCGTTTCGATAACGTTCATGCTGGGGCTCGCGGATCAATCCCAGTCGCAGGGTGTTGACCACCTCGCGCACACCATCGTCCACCGTCAGTTTGGCTTCAAAGCCCAACTCGCGGCGGATTTTTTCAAAAGAAACATTGATGTCGCGCACATCGCCGCCGAAGGTCAAATCCTTGTATTGGATGAAGGTCTCTGGCAGGCGTTTGATCACCAACTGAACGATCTGATCTTTGGAGTAATTTCCGTTTTCCGTGCCAAGATTGTAAACCTGGCCTTGAATTTTTTCATCGGGCGCAGTCAGACTCAGCATCAGGCCGCGCACCACATCCAGAACGTGGATGAATGAGCGCGAATAGCCGCGCTGGTAGATCAACAGCTCGCGCTTGATAAACGCGTCCAACACAAACTGGTTGACCACCAGATCAAAGCGTGTGCGCGGCGAAACACCGTATAGGGTTGCCAGACGGAGAACCAGGCCTCCGCGCTGCAGGAACAATTCTTCGGCGGCCAGCTTGGTCTCGACATACAACGATTGCGGTTTCAGCGGGGAATCTTCGGTGAGGGGGCTTCCATCGGGCGAAGCGCCGTAGGCACTGTAGGTGGAAGTGTACACGCAGCGGTTAATTTGCAAGTTGCCCGCCTGATCGAGCAGGTTGCGGGCGGCTTCCACGTTGTAATACCAGGCGGCCTGTTTCCCAACGGCCTGACAGGCCGGAAAACCTACGATGCCAGCCAGATGGAAGAGCACATCCGGCCTGGGCCAGGCGCGCGGCAGCGAGTCGCGCAAGCTACGGGCTTCGGTCAAATCGGCTTTCGCAAAATGGAAGTTGGGATGTGAGAGAAAAGTCATCAGGGATTCGCCCCCAAATAGCAGGTTGTCGATCACTGTGACGCGGTGCCCCTGCTGCAGGAGTTGGGCCGTCAGGAGCGAGCCAATATACCCGGCTCCGCCGGTGACGACCACATGTTTTTGAGAAGAACTCATTTTTCCTCCTCGCCCCGTGCAATGGCCGGGATTATCGCCGCAATGAGCGTAACGCCTAAGCCGCGCACTTCCAGGGTGGGGAGGCCGGGTTGGTCTACAATCACAATATCCTGCTCCAGGCAGGTCAGGCGGCAAATATCGGCGACATCGCCCTCGCCGACCAGGCACAGACGGTCATAGCCTTCGGCTTTGATTTGTAGCACGTATTCCTTTACTTTTTGGCGGACGCGGCGGTACAGGATGAACTGCTGTTCAACGTAATCCACGGTCAGGCGGGCGCGCAGCGCCAACCCCTCGGGGGTGATGAGATAACGCAGTTTGCGGCGCTCGGCGCGCATGACCTTGACGTAGCCTTTGGAGATCAAGCGCTTGAGGTGCCAGTTGACGGTGCCAACTGCCATGCCGAGTTGAGTGGCCAGATCAGCCTGGGTTACGTCCGGGTGATGTTCAATATTGTCCAACAGGGAAAGGTCGCGGGTGGTTTCGAGGGAAGGTTCCATAGTCTAAAATTCAGCCGTTGAATTATATCATCCCAAAAGGTCATTTAAAGCGACAATATTCAATTGTTGAATTTTGGCCCATGGAAGAATCTGGAGGATTTGGTGGCATAATAACAGGTATGCAAACGATCCTCTTTATTTTGGTTCTACTGGTACTGATCTGGCTGGGACTGAATCGCCTGGCCCGGCACACCGGTGTGCGCAGCCAGGAAGTATCTCTACCTCTGCCGGGGGATGACCTGATCCCGGAGCCGGACATGATCATGGATCGGGCCGGGGTGTTTGCCGCGCCTATACAGGATGTCTGGCCATGGGTGGCCCAACTGGGAAAATCGCGCGGGGGCTGGTATTGTCCGGCCTGGCTGGAGCGCTTCACCCACGATACCGATTTGAGCGGCCGGCGCCGAATCGAGCCGGCCTTCCAGAATTTGGCGGTTGGAGATTTTATCCCGGAATATGGGCCCGGGAAACCAGTTTTCAAAGTCATCCACAGGGAGTCGCCGAACACGCTGGTTTACCTGTCAGCGCGCTCGCCATCGGCCAATTGGACCTGGCCTGACCCGCAGAAACCCTTCCCGGCGGATGTTTTTCAATTCAGTTGGGCGCTGATCCTCCAGGAAATTGACCCCGTGCACTGCCGGTTCTATATCCGCTTTCGGGCCAAGGGCAAACCCAGCCGCCTGACCTGGCTGGTTTTTCCGCTGGCCGGGCTGGTCGACTACCTGACGATCGTGCTGATGTTTGCGGGTTTGCGAGAACGGCTGGCCGGAAAAATAACGTAGAGCCGGGCATTTCTGGATGATCAAGGTCAACCAGCTTATCGTTTTGGCTGGGAGCGCTGCCATATAGGCGGCGCTTTTTGTTTTCCAGGTCGAAGTAGCCTGGTGATTTGACATTGACATTATTACGTAATACTGGTATTATTAGGGCATCTGAACTTGAGAAAGCAGAAAAGATGGACAACATCCCAATAGAAAAATTTTTAATCAGTGAACTGGCTGAACGCGCGGGCACGACTATCCGCACCATTCGCTATTATACGGACGAAGGTTTGCTGCCGCAGCCGGAAACCCAGGGCAAGTATGCCTATTACAATGAAAACCACCTGAACCGCCTGGAACTCATCCGCCGGATGAAAACCGCCTATCTGCCCTTGCGTGAAATCCAGCAGGTGATGCTTTCCCTGACAGATGATGAAGTGCAGAAGCGGCTGGTGGAAGAGCTTTCATCCGATCAAAAAACCAGACCGGCAGTTGCGTCACCCGCGGCATCCGGTTCGGGATCGAATGCCCTGAATTACATCGCCCTGCTGCTAAAGGATCAAAAGGTACTACGTCCGCAGGAAGCTCCGGAAGTTGTGCGGGCGTCCGCGCCATTGGTATCAGATACGCAGTTGAGATATTTTTCACCCGACCCCCAGCCTGAACCAGTTGCCAGTGAAACCTGGCAGCGCATTTCCTTGGCTCCCGGGGTGGAACTGCATATTCGCAATCCTGGGAAGCCGGATGTCGCCGGTAGAATCCAGCAGTTGATCGCATTTGCAAATAAATTGTTTCGCCAAACCTAAAGGAGGGTCGTTATGAACACTGAAACACTTCATCTTCATCTTGATACAGATCAGAACCTGGTTGCCCGCGAGGTTCCGTCTCAGCGTGTCCTGGAAATCAGCCTGCAGGCGCCCGGTTCGGCGGCCCAGACGAACCGAGTGCCGCTCAACCTGGCGCTGGTACTCGACCGCAGCGGTTCCATGAGCGGTGAAAAGCTGGAATATGTCAAACGAGCGGCTGAGCATGTGCTCGATCTGCTCCATGAGCAGGATATGGCTGCCGTAGTGGCTTACGATGATGAAATTAACCTGCTTTCCCCCAGCGTAGCTGTGACTGGCGAGCAGCGCAGCCAATTGAAGCGCCTGATCTCCACCCTCCGGCCGGGCGGTTCAACCAACTTGAGCGGGGGCTGGCTGGCAGGCTGCCAGGAGGCAGCCGCGGCGGCGGCCCGGGTGTCCAGCACGGGAATGCTCAGTCGCTGTCTGCTGCTGACCGATGGGCTGGCGAATGTGGGTATTACCGATCTGGAGGCGCTGGCCGTGCATGCCAGGGAGTTATCCCGGCGCGGTGTTTCCACATCCACTTTTGGGGTGGGCGAAGGTTTCAATGAACACCTGCTGGAGGCTATCTCCAACCAGGGCGGCGGCAGCTTCTACTATATCGAGACCCCCTCTGAAATCCCGGCCCTGTTTGAGCGTGAGTTCAAGGAATTGGCGGCGGTGACTGCACGGGAAATTGAGATTGTGCTTGAATTTCCGGCGAATGTGAGCCTGCAAGTTTTGGGCGGCTGGGTCTCTGAGTTCAGCCAGGGCCGCTTGAGTATCTCGCTGGGCAGCATGTATGCAAATAAAAGCCAGCAAATCTTTATCAAAGTGCTGACCCCACCGGCTGCCGCAGCAACTGATTTGAAGATCAGCGCCCGGATAACCGGCATGGATGAGGCCGGTCTGCCTTTTGAAGCACGTGCTGAACTGGCTTTCCAATATACCGGCCTGGTCAGCGCCGAAGCAGCCCCGAAGAAGCGCGAGGTCTTGGAGCGTTTTGCACAAGTCGATCTGGCCGAAACCGCTAACGAGGCCCTGAAGCTGGAACGCCAGGGCAAGCGTGAGCAGGCCAACAAAATGCTCCAGCAATCCATTCGGGCAAATGCTCCCCATATTGCAGCCAGCCAGGCTGCAGAATATCAAGCTATCTCTGAAAAGATGCAGGATGGTATGACTGAAGCTGATCGGAAATCGTCGCACTATCAAGCTTATAACCAGAAGCGCCAGCGCTGAGAATAAACCGGCGTTCCTGATGGAATAATCCAGGTACGATTTGCTAACATCGTCCCGACACCTGCACTTGCGTTCCGGTGCAAGTGTGCTCTTTCGGGATCAAATCGATTGGGACATAGTGCTGTCTATGGATGACGGTTTGGAAATCGCGTAGTAGCGACTCACGGGCCCTGCGGGTCAATCGCTTTCGACTGCTTTTTGCAGCGAACCGAACGGCTAACCTGCAGGGCCTTGAGCCGTTATGACAAGAACGTTTTTTAAGTCACGCAAGAGGCCCGTTATAATTTCTTTGCAAAATGAACAATGCGTTCCTTTAGCACATATCCAAGATGCTCGTGGGCTGTGATGCTGGTTTCATTGTCCAGCCAGGTATCCGAGCCCATCTCCAGCAGGCCCCGTTTGCGCGCCCAACCTTCCATCGCGCTTACCAACGCCCGGCCGGCTCCCTGGCGGCGCAGGTCTGCATCCACGTACCAGCCCTCGATATACCCGACCGGGTTGGTCTCGCAGCCATCCGCGTAATCGCGCGTGCCTCCTTCCAAAAAACCTCCCGGGCTGCCGTCAGCCCGCAGCAGGATGAAGACAGGCTGTTCGGGATTCTCTATGAATTCATCCATTTCCTCCTGCAGTTCATCCGGGGTGTGATTGGGCCACAGCAGCAGGCGCATTCTGAGCCATTCAGGTTTGTCTTGCGAGATGATGCGTCGAACGGTAAAGGTGTTCACGGGGTCTCCAGTTTAAAAATATCAAGTGCTTCACTTTAGGCTATGACCCTACTGAGGCAGCTGCGTCCGGTTGCCGGGGCTGGGTGATAAATTCAGTCCAAAGCGGCCAGGGCTTCAGCGAGCCAGGGTTTGAAGGGCTGGAGGGCGTCGCCGGGTCGAGAAAGCAGGTTCTTGACCGCATCCAGGCCGGGAAAGGCCGCGCCGCCACCCCAAACGGTGGTTGCTACGGCACCAAAGGCGTTCGCCAGTAGCCCGCGCGCTTCCAGGCTGAGGCTGTTCAAACGGCCGTAAATCAGCGCCGCGCTGAAGGCATCCCCAGCGCCGGTGGTGTCGATCGTTTCAACCGGAAAGCCCGGCAGGCGCGCGCGCTTTCCGGTAGTGACAAGCAGGCAGCCTTCCAATCCCAGCTTCAAACCAATCGTTTTGACACCACAGGCCAGCAGGGTTTCCAGCGCGGGTTCCAGTTCAGGTTGTTTTGCGAGCAGCAGGGCCTCCTGTGGGCCCAGCACCAGCAGGTCGAGCCTGCCAAGCAAGCGTTCAAGGTCCTGACCCAGAACCGCGGCGGGCTCGACCCCCAGATCAAGGGTGACCGGGATGCCGCGCGCTTGCGCCAGTTCCAGCGCGCACCAGGCGGCCTCTTTTTGCGGGGACTGCAGCAGAGCGTAACCGGAAATGTGCAGCAGTGCAACCTCATCGAACAATGGCGGCGTGATTTCAGCGGGACTCAGCAAGGCGTTGGCACCGTGGTATGAAAACATGGTGCGCTCGCCATTGGGTGTGACCGGCAGGAAGATCAGCCCGGTACCAGCCATGCCATCCCGTGAAAGATGATCCAGCCCCACGCGCTCGGCGCGCAGCGTGCGGAACGCAATGTCGGCCCATGGGTCATCCCCGGTGTGCGTGAGCATCTCGGTCTGAAATCCCAGGCGGGAGAGCAGGATGGCTGTATTGGCGGCCGAACCGCCTGTGTGCAGTTCCATCTGATCCGCCATAGCATCCCCGCCCGGCGGCGGGTAAGTCGGAATGTTCAGGAATATATCGATGTTGACATCCCCCAACACGGCCACTTTGCGCGATTCTGATTTCACGTCAGCTTCCTTCTGATAATTTCTCAGCAGCGCGCACCGCATGGACAAAGGCGCGCACGCGCTGCATATCCTTGACGACCAGGTCACCCGGCTGATTGGTATGCGTGTTTGAATCAACCCCATAGGGCCGTACCACGCGCATGGCTTCGGCCACATTTTCCGCGCTCAACCCGCCCGCCAGGATGACAGGGATGCGCACGCTTTCCACGATCTGGCGGCTGACCTGCCAATCGTGAGTTTTGCCGCTGACGCCGATCCCGGCGATCTCGCTGGACTTGGTATCGAGCAGCAGAAGGTCGCTGGCCTGGGCGTAATGCAGCGCCGCCTGGATGCTGCTCTCGTCCGTGACCGAGATGGCCTTCATCAGCCGCACTCCCTCCGGTAGCCCGGCGCGCACGGCCTGCATTTTTTGCAGGTCAACCGCCTGCATGTCGGTGGAGATGTGTACGATGTGCGGGCGCACAAAGCGCGCCATACGCAGGATTTCATCGACATCGGTGGACATGGTCAGCGCGACGGGCACGGCCCGTGGCGGCAACGCTTCGACCAGCGCGCGTGACTGCGCAAAACTCAGTTCACCCGGCACCAGGCCGTAATCGCCGGCCACAAAACCGATCTGATCCACGCCATCCAGCGCGGCCTGGCAGGCCTGTTCAGGGTTGGTAAACGCATAAATCTGGATGATACTGAACGATTTGCTTAGCAAATAGTGGGTATTTTCCATCAAAGCTGCTTCTCCTTCTTTCAGATTTCAATCCCATCCCCTTTCCGTTTGGTTCACTATAAAAAAGAACCGGTATAAAGTCAATAGGGAATTTCTGGCTGGGATACAATAGCATTATCCTGATTATCGAAGGGAGCGCGGATGATGCTCTTTGAAATCTGTATTGACTCAGTGGAAGGTGCCCTGGCGGCCCAAGCAGCCGGGGCGCAGCGCGTGGAATTGTGCGACAACCTGGTGGAAGGCGGCACCACGCCCAGCATTGGCATGCTGGAAATAGTGCGGAAATCGGTCACGATCGCCGTCAATGTACTGATCCGCCCGCGCGGCGGGGATTTTTGCTACACTGACCTGGAACTGGAAGTCATGCGGCGCGACATTCTGGCCGCCAAACAGGCGGGGGCGGATGGGGTGGTGCTGGGCGTTCTTCAGCCGGATGGCCGCGTAGATGAGGAACGGACCCGCGCCCTGGCCGCTGCCGCGCGCCCGCTGAGCGTCACCTTTCACCGTGCCTTTGATCTGTGCCGCGACCCATCCGAGGCCCTGGAAAGCCTGTGCGGGTTGGGGATTGACCGGCTGCTGACCTCGGGGCAGAAGAATTCCGCGCTGGAAGGGGTGGCGTGTATCGCCAGCCTGGTCAAACAGTCCGCCGGGCGCATTGTCATTCTGGCCGGGGGCGGGGTGAACGCGCAAAGTCTACCTGTTCTCCTGGCAGGCAGCGGGGTGGGGGAAGTGCATTTTTCGGCTCGCAAGGTCGTGGAAAGTCCGATGCTGTACCGCACCCCGGGCATCTTTATGGGCAAGGCTTATCACCCGGAAGAATACATCCGCAAGCAGACGGATGCCGGGCTGATCCGGCAAGTGATGGAGGCCGCGCAGAGTACGTCCGGAAGCTGAAAAGCCCAGCATGGGTCTGACATGACGCACGGAATTGGACGAACTGTCGCAACTACTCACGGGTTTGCCCGTTTGACCATAATTCTTTATATTGAAACGATACTCCGAATAGTTTTCATTGCCAATGAAAACTATTTTAGAAACCACATCCTTCCCAGGAAGTTCTCGCCTTTGATAAATTGATGGAAGACGGCCACCAGGATGTGCTGGGCGATGAGCAGCATGAGGATCAGGGAGAGGGTGCCGTGCCAGGTGCGGGCGGAGTAGATGTAGAAGTCAGAGGGGATGCGGGTGGCAGAACCGCTCAGGACGGCGGCGAAGAGGTCGGCGGGCAGGGCGATGGCGATGCCGAGCAGGGCCATCAGCGCGGTGAGCAGGTAAAGCAAGGGATGGACGTAAACGCTGAGCTGGTCGAGCAGGGGGGGGCGTTTGAGGTGCAGGCCGGGCGCGCTGGCGGCACGTTTGGGCGGCTTGAAGACCAGCAGGCGCAGGACGGAACGCCCGATCACGATCAAAAGAATGGAAATCCCGAGGGTCATGTGGACGGCCAAGGGCATGAGTTTGGCGCCCGAATCTGCCGTTTTGGTCAGGTCCAACAGGCCGATGCCAAAGGTGACAAAGACCAGCAGGGCCATCAGCCAGTGCAGGATGACCCACAACGGGCGGTAGCGTTTTTTCAGGGACATGCCAACCGGATCAGCGCGGGGTGATGGCGCGAGCGATGGCAAAGGCCACGGCGGCGGCAATGCCGCCGATCAGAACCGTCTGAATGGCGGAGAGCCAGGGCTTGGCGCCGGTAAAGGTGCCTTTGATGTAGCCAAAGACAAACAGGGCGATAAGGGTCATGACAATTGAGACGCTCAAAGCGGTGCTGGCGGTGGGGATGAAGATGTAGGCGGAGAGGGGAATGAAGCCGCCAGCGATGTAGGACAGGGCGATGGTCAGGGCGCTGGTCAGGGCGCGTTTGGGGTCAGGTTCTTCGAGGCCGAGTTCAAAGCGCATCATGAAGTCGACCCAGGCTTTGTGATCCTTGCTGAGGGCCAGGACGACCTGCTGGCTTTGCTCGGGAGCCATACCGTAGGCTTCCAGTATCTCGGCGACTTCTTCTTTTTCGAGATCGGCTTTTTCGATGACTTCCCATTCTTCGCGGGCGCGTTCGTTATGATAGTGTTCGGCGTCGCTGCGGGCGGCCAGGAATCCGCCGAGGCCCATGGCGATGGATCCGGCGGCGATTTCGGCCAGCCCGGCGGTGACAACGATGTTGCTGGCGGCGATGGCGCCGGAGAGGCCGGCGGCCAGGGCGAAGGGCACGGTCAGGCCGTCGGACATGCCGATGACGATGTCGCGGATGGTTTCGGTGGCGGTGAAGTGTTTTTCAATATGGGGTGTGGAGGGCATTGCGGGCTCCTGTTTTTTCAGGGTTGTTGTTCTTTGGTGTGGATGTCCCACATGCTACTTGTGGGTTCGTGTATTTCGTGGTTATGGCCCTAAGTATAAACCGAACCGGTGTCATTTAGGCGGTTGATAAGGGTGGTTCTGGTGTCAATCTGGATATCGGAGAGGCTGGCGTGTTCGAGATTGAACCAGACCCGGGCGGGCGCGCCGAGCAAGTGCTGGAGGAGCACGCGCAGCGGGCCGCCGTGGGCGACAAGCAGGACGGTTTTGCCGTCACAGGTCGGGAGCATTTCATCGTAGAACTGCAGAACGCGGTGAGTGAGTGCGTCCATACGTTCGCCGCCCTGGGGGGGCTGGTTGTTGTCATCCACCCATTTCTGGATCATTTCAGGCCAGAGGGCCAGTCCCTCGTCAAAGGTGTGACCTTCGAGCAGGCCAAAGCCAAGTTCGCGCAGGCGCGGGTCGGCCTGGAGTGGGAGATCACGGCCAGTGGCCAGAATCCGGGCAGTCTGAACGGCGCGCAGCAGGTCGCTGTTGAAGAGCAGGTCGATGTGCAGGGGTTGGAGGCGTGCGGCAAGCTGGCGGGCCTGGGTCAGGCCGGTTTCGTTAAGAGGCGGATCGCTGTGGCCCTGGTAGCGGCGCAGGGCATTCCATTCGGTCTGGCCGTGGCGGACGAGCAGCAGGCGCAGCATATTATTTTAGCTTCCAGGGCAGCCCGGCCACCAGCAGGTAGACTTCGTCAGCCTGGCGGGCGAGGTCCTGGTTGGCGCGGCCGAGCAGGTCGCGGTAGGCGCGGCCCAGGTCGTAGGCAGGTACCAGGCCCATGCCGACTTCGTTGGAGACGATCAGCAGGGTGACATCATGGGCGTGGGCGTAGGCGGCCAGGGCGTTGACATCGGCGCGCACGGCGGTCTCGATGGCTTCATCGAAGGGGTCGCTGGAGGGCGGGCCAAACGGGTTTTCGACGGGTTCGGAGACGGCCAGCAGGTAGTTGGAGACCAGGAAGGTCAGACAGTCGAGCAGGATGACGGCGGCGCTGGGGTTGGCAGCGGCAATGGCGCGGGAAACGTCACGCGGGGCTTCGAGGGTTGTCCAGGCGGCGGGACGGGAGGCACGGTGTTTTTCCACGCGCTGGCGCATTTCGTCATCTTTGCTTTCGGAGGTGGCGACATACAGAACGCTGTCGCCACCCCATTCGCGGGCTTTTTGTTCGGCGAAGGTGCTTTTGCCACTGCGCGCACCGCCGAGTAAGAGGATCAATTTTCCCATTCATGTACTCCAGCTATTCGAACAGCGAAGACGTGAGAGTGCTAAGAAAACCCTATTTTGATTTTCCTTTGCGAGCCTTGCGTCTTTGCGAGAGGCGTCCTTATATATGCTTATTCCGCACTGCGCCTCTTTCAGTCGTTGGCTGAGGAAAGACTGGTCCAGACGTTTGTGGCGGGAGGAAAAGCGGTTAATGGGAGCTGCTGCCATATTCTATTTCAATTCTGGAATTTTTCAGGATAGGCTTTGCGAATTTCTTCCGCGGCCTTGTCCAAATATTTAGAAATATTGTTCATATTAGTATTCGCTCTTTCCATTGAAGCTGTATCAAGGTGATCCAGCCCAAAAGCAATGTTATTTACGGCCAGGTCCATTTCATTGGCAGAAAGCTGGATCCACCTGTTCGCGGCTGCCAATTTACCCGATGGTGGTGGAAAATTTCTTAATTTTCTGGCGACATTCTGTATTGTAGCCAAATTAGCTGCAACTCGCATCTTCCAGCTATCAGAAAATAATAAGGACATGTCAGTGGATGCATCTGCAAATAATCCAGACAACTCTTCACTTGCTGGAATAAATTCCGGAGATATGGAGGCTACATTTAAAATCCAGATTAAATCAGCCGGGTTCTCGGTCGGGGTGGCCGTTAGTGTTGGGGCGGTCGTAATTGTTGGGGTAACTGTTAATATGATTTCCGCACTGATTGGCAGCGTTTCTGTCGTTCCAGACAATTTAACAAGCGCTTTATAGATCCAGCCTTTGATATTATTTTCTGTCACCGCTAAAGCCCACTTCCCATCTTGGCTGTTCGCGATCAGGGTCAATTTTGAATTTATTTTTAATATAGCTACAACCGGGGAGGATAATCTAGGCGACGACCTCAAATTGGCTTTATCCTGCATAATTTCCCCAACCAGGGGCTGCGGTGTAAAGGTAACAGTTACAGTTTGTGTAAGGGTTGAGGTTGGAGCAAGAGTTGTGGTTGGTGTAATAGTCGCGGTTGGTGGCAGTGTTTCTATTTGTGCCTGCACAGGTAACTCGGTGGATGTTGAAGAAATAAATTCTGAGGGTGTTGGTGATTTTGTTGCAATGGATTTACTCACACCAACTGTCGGGGAACTTGTAGCTCCCAAACTCACGATCACCCCGGTAAGTGAAAAAAACAATCCTAGGCTGACGATCAACAAGAGATCAGTGCGCCTTTTTGAAATAGACAACATTAGTGCGTTAATGGCGCTGTTATCCTGCTTCCAGACCGGTATGACAAATAAAACCGCGAGCAGAAGACAAAAAATGGCAAAGAACAGCAGGAAAATTCCCGCCCCAGTTGAATGGAAAATTATTACAGCGCCGCTGGCCCCACTGACCAAAAAAACAAACATAAAGAGCAACGAACAGAGAATAAGCGCCGTTTTGTTTCTTTCATTGATAACTGTACCGCTGATAAAAGACTTCCAGAAATCCTGAAGTTTTATTTTGTTGATCTGAAATGAAAGCCTGGATCTTTTCTCTTTCGCAACATTTAAGAGATTATAAAGTCCTGCGACATTTGGATATGCCTGTAATATTTTAATGTCGCCATTGATGAGGCCAAGCGTTTTTTTCAGTTCCTGCTCATCACCCGTAAAAGGTGGTATTAGAGCCTGGGATTTTAAGGTAGGAAGAACTCGGCTAATCACAAGCGGGTCATAATGTTTTTTTAAATCTTTATACAAATCATTTAATTTACGTTTGGCATCTCCGATTTCAGCAGTATTGGGTGCTGATTTCAGTTGATTTAGATCATTGTTGATCTGTGTTAATTGGTTTCCAAGTACGACCTCATCTTCACTAAAAGGTTCCTGCAATAAAAGCGAGCTGCAGCCTGAAATGATTAGGGCCGATCTGGCATGGGCCAACTTTTCGCTCACCAGGCTTTCCTTGCTGCGCAACATATCAATGTGCTTCCTGGCGGCTAGATTTTCGACATTTCCCCCCAAATAGGCCAGGTCAGAACGTGTGGATGCCAGGAGTGACTCCAGTCCAGGGATATCATTTACTGCTTCGGGTGCAATGGAGCTGGACTTCAGTTTTGCACTTAATTCGTCGAAAGATTCCATCCTGTGACGATAGGCAACTTGCAGTTCATTGGCGTTCTTGCCAAGCAGTGCCAACGGTAAAAAGAGAGACCCTAGGCAGCATGTTTTCCGCGCATTCCAACCCTGGTCAATTGCGGCGGTTGAAACAACCTCCCAGCCCAGTTTTTGCATTTGCGCAATGCCGTTTTGCATGTCTTGCTGGTTTTTGTATGACACAATTTTGGAATAATACTGCTCAGGTAGTGTTGATGTAATTACGGGAGGTTTTGCAACAGTGGGCTGTAGATTGGTCACTGTTCCACTTATGCCAGGGAGGGAAACTAATTCTTTTCCACAATATCTGCAAAGAACAGCCGCATCTTGAATCTCTTCAGCACAGTATGGACATTTTTTCATGGTTATCTTCGTTTACCCAATCCTCATTTTATTTTCAAATCTATCAAATATCTGACCGTTTGGTACCTGAGCATAAATATCCTTACGTCATATTTTCCCATACATGCTTATCCTGCACCGCGCCTTTTTCAGGCATAGGCCAAGAAAGGACTGGCCCAGTCGATTACGGCGGGAGGAAAAGCGTTTGATGGAGGTCATGATAATTTGACCTGGTTTTACGAGAAATATTCAAAACCTGTCTCTCGCCAACGCACAAAGCGATCAAAACGCAGTCGGTCTGCTGTACTCGATGTTAATCATATCCAAATTCTACTAATGTGGACAGCATGGCGACACTGTTTCGCGATGGTCTTATTACTCTCTGTACGCCAATCGGTTTGCTATGCCATCCTTGTCCTATCATATTAGGACGCCAAGTTTTAAATGCTGTGCATTGATTTTCTTTGCGTTCCTGACGACTTTGGTTGAGGTGTTTTTTTTTAGTGTTTATGCTTTCCCTGACCACTACAGTTTTTGACCCTATGTACACCCAGTGACCATTGTGCATTGTGCTCAGGATTTTTTAAATTGGACCGTCTGGCGTTCTTTGTGGTTTTGCGGTAAAAACCCTTAAATATTAATATCTTACCACCGTAAAGACGACCAGCACGCAGAGTTCGATCAGTTCGCAGAGCATGCCATAACTGTCGCCGGTCAGGCCGGGGATCATGGTCAGCATGAAGCGGCAAGCCAGCCAAAAGATGGCGGCAGTCAGGATCAGGGCCAGCAATCCCAGCCAGCCCGCCGCGAACCAGGCCACGGCCAGGGCGGTCAGGGTGGCAAAAAGCAACTGGGCCCAGCCGGTTTGATCCTTCATATCCCGGCCGAGACCTTTTTCACGGGCGTAGGGGAAAGCGAAGATGGCGAGCACCATGACCCAGCGCGCCAGGACAGGCGCGAGCAGAAAGGCGGCGGGGCGGTCGAGCAGGGCGGTGATGGATGCTATTTTGGCGAAGAGCAGCAGGCCGCCCGCGGCGACGCCGAAGGAGCCGGCGCGCGAGTCTTTCATGATCTCCAGGCGGCGCTCAGGGGTGAAGCCGCCAAACAGGCCGTCGAAAATATCGAGGAAGCCGTCAAAATGCAGGGCGCGGGTGAGCAGCAGCCAGGCGGTAACGATGAATACGGCGGCAAGCTGCGCGGGTAGGAAAAGCCGCAGACCGCCATCCAGGGCGAGCAGGATACCGCCCAGCACCAGCCCCACAAAGGGGTAGAAGGCGGTGGAGCGCCCCATTTCGCGCGGGGTAAACAGGCGCTGGATGACAGCGGGGAAGATGGTCAGGAATTGAAAAGCAGCCAGCAGAGGAATCATGGGTTACTTTGAGTTTATCGTTTGCAACCGGAAACAGCAAAGATCAATCCGCAGATGTACGCAGATTTTGATTGCTTTATCTGCGCGCATCTGCGGATATATGCCTTATTCCTTGTCGGATACACCAGCTTCGGCAAAGGTGGCCATTTCGGCCAGCACTTTGCAGGCGGCTTCGGCCAGGCTGATGCCAATGGCGGCGCCGGTGCCTTCGCCGAGGCGCATGTGCATATCCACCAGCGGCTCAAGACCCAACCAGGCCAGCATGGCGTTGTGGCCGTATTCCTGGGAGCGGTGCGCGGCGATCAGATAGGGGCGCGCGGCGGGGGCCAGGGTCACGGCCAGCATGGCGGCGGCGGTGGAAATAAAACCATCCACCACAACGGGTTTGCCATGCGCGGCGGCGCCAAGCATGACGCCCGCCAGCCCGCCGATCTCAAAACCACCGACTTTGGCGAGGATATCCAGCCCATCCTGCGGGTCGGGCTGGTTGACGGCCAGGGCCTGCTCGAGGATGCTGATTTTGTGGCGCAGACCGGCATCGTCCAGGCCTGTGCCGCGCCCGGCAATTTTGGCGGGCGCTTCGCCGGTCAGCACGCAGGCGATGGCGGCGGAGGGGGTCGTGTTGCCGATGCCCATGTCGCCGGTGCCGACGATATCCAGGCCGCGAGCGATTTCGGCTTCAACGACTTCTATACCGGCTTCAAGGGACTGGATGGCCTGGGCGCGGGTCATGGCTGGGCCGTGCGCCAGGCTGTGTGTCCCGAGTGCCACCTTTTTATTGACAAGCTGCGGGTGGGCGGGCATGTCAACGGCCACACCCATATCCACGACCACAATGCGGGCACCGACATGGCGGGCGAGTGAGTTGATGGCCGCGCCGCCATGCAGGAAGTTGGTGACCATTTGGGGGGTGACTTCCTGAGGGAAGGCGCTGACGCCGTCAGCCACCACGCCGTGATCGCCTGCCATGGTGATGATAACTTTGTCTTTGATGACTGGGATGGGCTGGCCTGTGATGCCGGCGATCTGTATGGAGAGGGCTTCCAGGCGGCCAAGGCTGCCGGGGGGTTTAGTGAGGGTGTCCTGGCGCGCGCGGGCGGCCGCGGCGGCGGTTTCATCGAGGGCTTTGATCTGAGAGATGGTCTGGTCTAACATTGAAACTCCTTTGTTACGATTTTTAATATTCAATACCGCGTTGGGCCTTGATGCCGGCCTGGTAGGGGTGTTTGATCTCGCGCATCTCGGTCACCAGGTCGGCGTATTCGATCAGCTCGGCGGGGGCGTCACGCCCGGTGATGACCAGGTGCAGGGCGGCGGGTTTGTTGGCGCGCAGCCATTCAACGACTTCTTTCGCATCCAGCCAGCCGAGGGTCATGGTATAGGTGAATTCGTCCAGCACGATCAGGTCAAATTCGCCGCTCAGGATACGCCGCTGGGCTTCCTGCCAGGCAGCTCGGGCTAACTCCGCGGACTGGTCGATATCCTTGCTGAGCCAGGTGAATCCGTCGCCGGTCGGGACGATTTCGAGCCCGAGCTTGCGCGCCAGGCGGATCTCACCCCAGGCGGCGCCCTGGTTTTTGATGAACTGCAGCATGCAGGTGCGTTTTTCCCAGCCGGAGGCGCGCAAAATCAGCCCGAGGGCGGCGGTGGTTTTGCCTTTGCCGTTGCCGGTATTGACGATCACAAGACCTCTGGGTGTAGATTGTTCCATCGGGTATCCTCGCTTTTGTGCTGACCGGTGGTGATAACAAAAATCCCTGCCGCGCGGCAGGGAAAATGGATGATTGACAGGGTGATGCTATTCCCAGGGCCTTTCCGCGAGGCGGCTGGAAACACTGGTCGGGCGGGCGACCTGGCTTGTCCGGCTCCAACCCTGGAGCGGGACTTACAGTTGCGCGACAGCACCGGACTGGGCGCACAAAAATGTGTGCACCGCACCGGTATCGCCATTAAACTTTCTCATCCGGGAGAAAAGTACCCTGACCGTGTATTAAATTGGTAACGTGCCCAAGGTTATGATACTGCAAAAACGGGTTTAAAAGGTCACTGGTTTGCATCGTTTTGGCGTGTCATTTATCACAGGGGCACGCACCTCGGTGCGGCGGTGTTAGAATTCAGAGAGGAAATTTTTATGAAATCGTCTCGACGCCTTGATTTACGATGCTATTGCGAACCTGCGCTGATATTGCTGCTGGGGTTGTTTTTATGC
Source organism: uncultured Anaerolineae bacterium (assembly GCA_903910795.1). Classification (GTDB taxonomy): domain Bacteria; phylum Chloroflexota; class Anaerolineae; order Anaerolineales; family Villigracilaceae; genus UBA5195. The sequence continues at coordinate 2,604 of CAIWAX010000010.1, read as the reverse complement.
TTGTTGGGGGTGACGTCTCTGGGCGCGCGGGCAGTGAATTTTGTCTATCATTCCAGCCTGTGGGCGGAGCGGGGGACGATTATCGCGGGGTTGTGCCTGGGCTATGGGCTGGCCGGTTTGGGGTTGGCTGGGCTGTCTTTTTTTTCGGTTGCGCGGGGGCACACGCTGGTTTCCCGGCTGGCGGTGGGGATGGGGCGGTTGTGGAGCGATTTTCGGGCTGAGATGGAGGCCTTCCGGCAGTCAGACGCGGGCAGGGGGTGGTTCTGGCCGCTGGCGGCGCTGGCAATCGGCGCGGGCGCGCGCGGGTATTATCTGTCGCAACCTATGCGCGGGGATGAGTCTTATACTTTTTTGAACTTTGCCAATAAGGATTTCCTGGCGCTGTTTGGCTATGATGTGCCGAATAACCATGTGCTGCATACTTTGCTGGTCAAGCTTTCGATCCTGCTGCTGGGCGCCAGCCCGGTTTCGATCCGCATGCCGGCTTTTCTGATGGGGTTGCTGACGATTTTGCTGACGTACGCCCTGGCCCGGCGGCTTAACCCGGGCCCAAACTCGGGCAGGCTGGCGGCGTTGAGCGCGGCGGTGTTCCCATACTTGATTCTGTATTCGACTAACGCGCGCGGGTATACCCTGATCGTGGTGTTGACTCTGCTGGCAGCCTTGATCGGGCTGAAGGTCGTTGAGCATCTGACATTTGGGAGGGTGGCGCTGTTGGCTTTTGTCTCGGCGCTGGGGATGCTGACGATGCCGTCTATGTTGGTGGGGGCGGCGGGCGTGTTCTGCTGGCTGGCGGCTGTGCTGTTTGTGCAAACCGATAGGGCAGATGTTAAAAAGATATTACTGGAGTTTACTCTGCCGTTTGGTGTTTTAAGCGGCATTTTCACGCTGATACTGTATACGCCGGTGATGCTGGTGGCGGGCGGGCTGGGGCCGATTATTGCCAACCGCTATGTTGAATCTCAAACCTGGCCGGATTTTTTGGCGGGCTTGCTGCCGCAGTCGCTGAAAACGGTGGAGGAGCTGACGCGGGATGTGCCTATGCCGGTGCTGGTGGTTGGGGTGGGGCTGGCGCTGCTGGGGCTGGTGCTGGCCGTCCGCCCCACAGGGTATATAAAGCGGGATTGGCAGATGAGGCTGACCCACAGGGTATATATGCTGCCGGGGCTGCTGGCCGGTTCGCTGGCGGTGATGTTGCTGCAGCATACTAACCTGTATTCGCGCACATGGATTTTTATGCTGCCATTTATCTTTGTGCTGGCGGATGCGGGGTTGGGCAGATTGCTGGCTGGCCTGAGCCCTGGCTGGCAGAGCCTGGCGCAGGCTGCTGTGTTGGTTGGCGCGCTGGTGTATGCGGGGGGGGTGATGTCCTCGAATGTTATCAGCCAGTATGCCGATACGAGTGCTTTTCCCGAGGCGCAATTGGCGGTGGAGTATCTGAAGCCGATTTTGGGTAGGGATGATGCGGTGCATGTGACTGGTGTGGCGGATTGGCCGTTTTATTTTTATTGCTGGTATTATGATGTGCCGGTGCCGCTTTCTCAGACCAAAAGCGGACAGGGGCATACCTATATCATCGTCAAGAAGAGCCGCTATTCTGTGAATGATATGACGGACAAATCTGTCGTTAAACTGCTGGATTTCAACGATCTGGCGTTGTATGAGGAGAGGTAGGCCAGGTCGCACAGGGCTCACCCACAGGGGATGTGTCTGGCGGGCCGCGGCGGCGACCTGGCCCATAAGATATGAACGCCATCTTATCCGAAACGTTCTTCTTTCCAAACGTCTGCCCGGTTATGGTAGCCGGCTTGTTCCCAGAAGCCGCGCCGGTCAGCGGGCATAAACTCCAGCCCGCGCAGCCATTTGGCGCCTTTCCAGAAGTAGGGTGTTTCAAGGGTTTCCTGTTGGGGGATGAAACCGACCACGCCTCGCAGCGGGTAGCCGTGATCCGGGTTGATCGGTTTGCCGTCCAGATGGGTTGCCATCAGGAAGTTTTCCTGTAAAACTACTTCGAGGGGTAAATTAACGGTGAAGCCGTATTCGGCGTGTTGCATGACGTATTTGGCGGTGGGTTTGATTTTGATTAGTCCCTGCTCCACGAGGGTTTTGATTGAAACGCCTTCCCAGAGGGTATCGAACTTGCTCCAGCGCGTTACGCAGTGAATGTCCATGAGCAGTTTGGTGCGCGGGAGTTTGTTGAATTCATCCCAGGTCCAGCGCTTTTCCTGTTCGACTTCGCCGTATAGGCGCAAATCCCAGGTGGATGGGTTGAAGGGCGGCACGGGGCCGTAGTGCAGTACGGGGAATTTTAACGTTAACGATTGTCCGGGGGGCAGGCGGCCTTCTTTGCGGATACGTTCTTCTTCTTTGCGGCGGTCAGGGCCTTCAAACATGAACATATATGGACTCCTTGTGTCTGATTTATTATATCAAGGCTGGAAAAGATAATTCTTACAGAAGGATTAAGTCTTTGTAAGAATTATGGTAACTGTTGACGGGTTGCTTCATTGTTGGCGATGAGGACCTAACCCCGCCAAGAACACACGATTTGCGATTTGCTTAGCAAATCGGCAAATCGCACCGGAACGCAAGTGCAGGTGTGCG
>CAIWAX010000009.1 GCA_903910795.1 uncultured Anaerolineae bacterium | reverse complement strand
CTCCCTGATTTCGTGAAAGCCCTGCGGGCTGTCTGGATTTCATCAAGGGCGCCTGCCCGTTGGGGTCACAAGCCCGAAGGGCTTTCATGTTATGAGCTGGGGCTTCAGCCCCGCTATTGTGAGCGGGCACAACGAAAGCCAATATCGTCACCGGAATCGGATGGAACATCGTTATAACGATAGGCAGTGTACAATCTGCCGCTGTCGCTGTTCCACGAGCCACCCCGCAGCACTCGATATTTTCCACTAGCCGGCCCACTGGGATTGCTGACCGGTGAAATACTATAATCTTCGTACCAATCCGCCACCCATTGCTTGACATTGCCCGCCATATCGCAGGCTCCATACTGGCTGTTACCCTTCGAGTAACTACACACCGCCGTTGCGTCGCCAATATTCCGGTTAGAGTTTGCGTAACTTTCGTCAATAGTATCACCAGCCCACACCCAGAAACGCCCATCCAACCCGCGCGCTGACAGTTCCCATTGCGCTTCAGTGGGAAGTTTTGTCCCCGTCCACTCACAGTAGCTTTTGGCCTGGTTCCAATTCACATTGATAACCGGGTAAGCCGCATATTGTGAATTAACATAATAATCCGCATGGGTGGCTGAGCTTTTACTTAAAGGCTCCGTACAGCCATCCGCTGCCACACACCTCGCATACTCAGCATTAGTCACATCCGTCTGGTCGATCCAATAGGCGGACAGCGTCACCTGGTGCGGCGTGAAATCCGAAAAATCCGTACTGCCCATGGTGAAGGTCCCGCCCGGCACGTATACCATTGTCATCCCATCCGCCGGGCGCGTGTACGATCCCGCAGACGGGATTGGCTGTACAACCTCGGTCGGCGGGGTTGCAACGTTAGCCTGGGTCCACGCTACACCCGAGGTCGACTGTGTAGTTGCTGAAAGAACTAGCGGAAGGATAACAAGACAGAGGCCCAATAGCAACACTGCCAGCCCCAGCCAGCCCCAGTAGCGCGCCAGAAAACCTTTATCCACTTTCCGGGGAAGCGGGCGTTTTTTCGGAAGTGTTTCGAGCTGTTTTTTTTGTTCAGCCTGCGTGCGGGCTTCCTGTTCCTGGCGGGCCTGCTCACGGGCGCGCGTTTCCTGCTCCTTGCGCGCCTGTTCCTGAGCCTGCTCGCGGGCGCGTCCTTCGGCCATTGCCTTTTGCCAGACCTCCTGGCGCGCCTGGGCTTCAGCCTGGGCCTTGCGCTGCGCGTCTCCGGCCAGTTCAGCCTGCACAGCCTTCAACGCCCCGGCGGCTTCGGCGCCATCCCAGGGACGCTGCTCCGGGTCTCGCGCCAGCATCTTCGCCAGCAGGTCATCCACCACTGCCGGAAGGTCGCTGAGCAGGCCGGATGCGCGCGTGCCCGGCCGCAGACTGCGATAGAAACGCCCGGTCAGCATCTCGAACAGCGTGGCGCCCAGGGAATAGATATCCGAAGCCGGGGTCAGATATGCACCGCTATTTTCCTGCTCCGGGCTCATGTACCCAGGCGTACCGGGGTGCGGACGCGGCTGGCTCAACTGTGAGCGCTGGCTGGCCCCGCCCGGCGCCTGCGCCAACCCCAGGTCCGCCAGGCGCGCGCGTCCCTGCTGATCCAACAAAATGTTGGCGGGTTTGACATCCCGATGCACAATCCCCAGCGTATGCAGTACCCGCAGGCCTTCCGCGATCTCCTGCCCGATCCGCAGAACCTGCCCCACCGGCATGCCCTGGCTGGCATCCCTGGCCTGACCGAGGCGCTCCGCCAGGCTGCCGCCCGAGGCATACTCCATCTCCAGCAGGCACAGCTCGTCCGAAATATGGCAATCGAAAACCTGCAGCAGGTGCGGGTTGGCGATCGGCGAATTCAACCTGGCCCCCAGCCTGGACTCAAGCAGAAAGCGCGTCTGGACTTCGGCATAATCCCGGCTGCCGATGCCCGGCGCATCGCGGCGCACGACCTTGATCACGCGCGGCACGTTGAGCTGCAGGTGCGTCACCAGGTAGGCTTCGCCAAAGGCGCCCTGGCCGAGCGTCTTTTCGATGCGGTATTTGTCAAGCAGGATGTCGCCGAGGTTATAAGGTATCATTTTCGTCAATGCAGAGCGGGTACCACGCAGCGGAAACCGATCATTTTGCTTGAAACAGACGGCAGAACAGAAAAACGCAGAGCTGATCGGGGGACTGAATAATAGCCTCCCCCAGTTGGATCATCCCGCCAGGATGATTCACCCCTGATCACACGGCGTTCGCCTTGCGCCGGGCCGGTCGGGTTTTTCGTAACGGCCGGGTCATACGACCCAGCCCAATCCGCCACCCACTGCCAGACATTTCCGGCCATATCCTGTGCTCCGTACGGACTTTTGCCTTTGTCATAGGAACCGACAGCGGTGGTATCAGGCGCCAAATTTGAGTCGTAATTAGCATAACTACCATCCAATTTTTCACCCCACGGGTAGGTTTTGCCGTCGGTGCCGCGCGCCGCTTTTTCCCATTCTGCCTCGGTTGGCAAGCGGCCCCCGACCCACTCGCAATAAGTTCTGGCTTTTTCCCAGGTCACGAAAGTCACCGGGTGGCTGGCAAAATTGGGGTCTCCATAACGGGTTGTGTCACTGACCGGCTGGCAGACCACGGACTGGACGCACACAGCATACATGGCGTTGGTCACATCGGTCTGGTCGATCCAGAACGCACCCAGGTAAATTTGCTGCACGGGTTGCTCATCGGGCGCCGCCTCACTGCCGCGCCAGAATAATCCCTCCGGGACATATAGATCAAGCATACCGTCGGAGCGTTTGAAGGTCGATCCAATACCAGGGGTGGGGGTGGGCATGGGCATCGGTGTGTCAGTCGCGGGACTGGCCCGAGATATGAGGTACCAGCCTAAAAGCAGGGCCAACACAACCAGACCGACCAGCCCTGCCAGCCCCGCCAGCGCTATCCCCAGCCAATTACGCTCCAAAAAGCCAGACTGCGGCTTTTCCGCTTCCTGGGCCGATCTCTCCCGCTCCCGGCGGGCCTCCTTGACGGCCAAAAGCGCCTGGCGCTCGGCGGCCAGCTTGCGCGCTTTCAGTTCAGCCAACTGCCGGGCCTGCTCCGCGGATTGCTTGCGGCGCTGTTTCTCGGCCTCCTGCGCCAGGCGTTCGCTTTCCGCGGCCTGGCTCTCCGTCCATTGAACTGCGCCTGCCGGGGTTTTCCCATCCGCCACAGCCTGCAACAGCACGGCGGTCTTTTCGCCATCCCAGGGACGCTGCTCCGGGTCCCGTGCCAGCATCGCAAACAGCAAGTCATCTACAGCCAGGGGCAGATCTTCGCGCAGACTGGCCGCGCGTGTGCCCGGCTTCAGCAGGCGGTAATTCCGCCCGGTCAGCATCTCGAACAGCACCAGCCCCAGAGCATACACATCCGAGGGCGGTGTAAGCAGCTTGCCCGAGTTTTCCTGTTCCGGGCTCATATAAGCCGGTGTACCGGGATGCGGCTCAGGGTTGCTCAACTGCGAACGCTGGTTTTCCCCGCCCGGCACCTGCGCCAGACCCAGATCACCCAGATGCGCATGCCCTTCATCATCGAACAGGATGTTGCTGGGCTTCAGATCGCGGTGCACGATATCGTTGGCGTGCAGCCCTGCCAACCCGCCAGCCACCTCGAGCGTGATTTGCAAGGCCGTCTCGACCGGCATAAGCTGATTCGTCGCACGCGCCTGCTCCATGCGCGCCGCCAGGCTGCCGCCCGAGGCGTACTCCATTTCCAACAGGCACAGCTCATCCGAAATATAGCAATCAAAAACCTGCAGCAGGTGCGGGTTGGAAATCGGGGAATTGAGCCTGGCCCCCAGCCGCGACTCGAGCAGGAAGCGCGCCTGCGCGTCGCCGAACAGCGTGCTGCCGATACCGGGCGCGTCATGTTTCAAGACCTTGACCGCCCGCTGCACCTGCAGGATCGTGTGCTTCACCAGGTAGACCTCGCCAAAGGCCCCATGACCGAGTGTCTTTTCGATGCGGTATTTGTCAAGCAGGATGTCGCCGGGGGTGTAGGGCATATAAGTGTCAGGTGTGGAGGTGTCAGGTGTCAGGAAAGTGCGGAAGTGCGGAGGCGCATGGCAAGTGCGTGGGTGCGATGGACTGGGTTAATTATAAATGAGAAGCGCGGCTATTCGATGGATTGGCAGGCCTCGGTGTCAAAAGGCCGTCCACGAATAAGAACCACGAATACGCGGCGCACATTCGTGCATTCGTGGTTTATTCGTGGATGGCGGGCAGGCCGCGCCGTGCGTACCGGGCCGGGCGGGATAAATCCCTTCCTGATTTCGTGAAAGCCCTGCGGGCTGCCTGCCCGTTGGGGTCACAAGCCCGCCAGGGCTTGCATGTCATAAGAAGGGGCTCAAACGCAGTGCGCCCTGTGGGTCAGCCCTGCTATTGTGAGCGGGCACAACGAAAACCAAGGTCATTGATTGCGGCAGAAGGCTCATAGGCGTTGTCGCGGTAATATGAACGAAGGAATGTAGCATCATCCAAAAGCCCACCGCCCCGAACCACTCGAAACTGCCCATTGGCTGGCCCGGTTGGATTGCTGGCAGGTGATTTATCATAATAACTGCTGTCATACCAATCCGCCACCCATTGCCACACGTTCCCGGCCATATCACAGACACCGTATTGGCTATTGCCTTCCGGGTAGCTGCATACCGCCGTTGTATCCCCAACATTGTTGTTGTAATTGGCATAAGTTTGATTGATGATTTCTCCCCACGGATAGGTATGCTCAACTATCCCGCGCGCGGCTTTCTCCCATTCAGCTTCTGTTAGCAGGCGCGCCCCGGTCCAGTCACAATAGGTTTTGGCCTGATTCCAATCTATATGGATCACTGGAAAGTTATCAAACTGGAAATTTCCGTAATAACTGGGCCGAGTACCAGATCTTTTGGCGTTATGCGGTTGGCAGCCACCCGCCTGAACACACTTTGCATACTCACTGTTCGTCACATCCGTCTGGTCAATCCAATAGGCACTCAGGGTTACTTTATGCGCGCCCATCGTAAAGGGCCCGGCCGGGACGTACATCATAACCATCCCATCCGCCGGACGCAACCAGGTGGAACCAATCCTCAAAATCGGCGTGGGCGAGGGCAAAGCTGTTTCGGTCGGCGCCGTGGTGGGCGAGGGTAAGGGGGTAGAAGTTGCTATTACCAATGGCAAGGGCGTGGAGCTGGGCGTCACTCCGGCAGTGCTCGCCTGGGTGGGGAGTACTGCAACGGCAGTTGGGGATGGCGATGCAGCCGTGTTTGGCCGGATTGCAAGCAGAAGAATAACGAGCAGCACAGCCAGCGCCAACCAACCCCAGTTGCGCGCCAGAAAGCCCTTGCCCGGCTTCGCGGGAACAGGCTGGTCTTGTGGAGCTGTTTCGACCAACTTTTTTTGTTCAACCTGCACCTTGCGCTGCGCGGCTTCAGCCTGCACCGCCTTCAGCGCCCCGGCGGCTTCGGCGCCATTCCATGGACGTTCTTCCGGCGTCTTCGCCAGCATCTTCGCCAGCAAGTCATCCACAGCCTGGGGCAGATCTTCGCGCAGGCTGGCCGCGCGCGTACCTGGCTTCAGCAGGCGGTAATTCCGCCCGGTCAGCATCTCGAACAGCACCAGCCCCAGGGCGTAAATATCCGAAGGCGGTGTCAGCAGCTTGCCAGAACTTTCTTGCTCCGGGCTCATATAAGCCGGTGTGCCGGGGTGCGCCCGCGGTTCGCTGAGCTGCGAGCGCAGGCTGGGCCCGCCCGGCACCTGGGTTAATCCAAGGTCCGCCACGCGCGCCTGCCCGTGTTCATCGAACAGGATGTTGCTGGGCTTCAAGTCACGGTGCACATAATCGTGCTCGTGCAGGGCCGCCAGCCCTTCGGCGATTTCCGCCGCGATGCGCAGCGCTTGCTCCACCTCGAAGGGTTGCTTGTCTTCGCGCGCCTTTTGCAGCCGGGCCGCCAGACTGCCACCCGCGGCGTATTCCATTTCCAGCAGGCTGATTTTTTCAGAGATAAAACAATCGTGCACCAGCAGCAGGTGCGGGTGGATCTGCGCCCCGAGCTGCGCTTCGAGCCGGAAACGCGACTGCGCTTCGCTGTAATCACTGCTTCCGATCCCGGGCGCATCGCTGCGCAGCACCTTCACGGCGCGCGGCACCCCCAGCATCAGGTGGGTCACCAGGTAGACTTCACCAAAGGCGCCCTGGCCGAGCAGGGATTGGATGATGTATTTGTCGAGCAGGGTGTCGCCGGGACTATAGCTGGGCATTTGAATATCTCCAGAGCTTCGGGAGGGGAAGCAATGGATCCCCCATGGCTTTATTAAACAACTTTCGAATCCAAATGGATAGTGACTTTTGTCCTTGTTTTAGAAAGACATCCGAAGTCTCGCCGTTCTTTGGCGCTTCGGATGTCTGCTTTTCGATGGTAGGTGCCGGCTATGGTTTGGATTTATCCGGCGTGGGCGTCATAATGGGCGTCCAGCGCGGTAGGGGCGTGCGGGTCGGCATGGGGGTGGTGGTCGGCAGCAGGGCGGAGGATTGGCTGCCAAACTGCGGGCAGGTGGGTTCCTGATCCGAAACCTCGTAGTAGGTGCGGTCTTCGGGGGAGAGGTCCAGCCCGACGCGCGAACAGGCGTATGCGATCATATCGTTATAATCGGTGATCCAGGTACGGATGGTCATGTCCAGGCTGCCGGTCACGATTTTCTTGCCGTCCGGCATGAAGGCCACGCTGGTCACGGCGGAGGTATGACCACTGTAGACACGCAGCAGCCGCCCGCTGGCGATCTCCCACAGGCGCGCGGTTTTGTCGGCGCTGCCGGTCAGCAGCAGGCGGTTATCCGGTGAAATCGCCATGCTGGTGATGCGGTCGTTATGGCCGGAAAAATGATTGACCGGCCGCTGTTTCGCAACATCCCAGACAGCGGCAGTGACGGAATCCGCAACGGCAAACAGGCTGCCATCGGCTGAGAAGACAATCCCAAGCGGGCCGCCATTGTTGGGAATATCGGGAAAATTAACTGTGGCCCCACTGGCAGGCTCCAGCCAGGATTTGCCGCCATCCAACACTACCGCTTTCGCATCCGCTGAAAAGGAAATCTGTGCATGGTTTGCAGATGGGCTATTCTTAAATGCGCGTAAAAGTTGACCGCTTTCGACATCCCATAATTGGGCGGTACCATCATTGACCGCCGCAAAGATCATTTTACTGTCCGCTGAAAAAGCAAGTCTCTGGACAAATGGCTCATTGGACGGCGTGGTAAAGGTTTTCAACAGCTTCCCGTTCGCGGGATCAAACAACTGCACGATCGCGTTCGCGGGATCGTAGCCCGGCACCGCCACCATTTTCCCGTCCGGTGAGAAGTCCACTGATTTAATATCCGGGCCGTCTTTCGTAAAGGTTTGCAGCAACTGGCCGGTATTCAGATCCCACAGGGCCGTGCCGCCGTTGACATCCCCGGCCAGGATGGTCTTTCCATCTGGCGACAGGGCCGAAGCTGTGATGCCACGTGGGACGGAAATGGTGATTTGCTGTTTGCCGCTGATCAGGTTCCACAGGCGCGCGGTGCTGCTGCCGGTCAGGACGAGCGTCCCATCCGGGGAAAAGGCGACTGACTCGACCGGGGCTGAATGCCCGGAAAGGGTCATCAGCAGTTTTCCGCTGGCCACATCCCAGACCCGCGCGGTATTGTCACGGCTGCCGGTCACCAGCTTGGTGCCGTCGCTGGAAAAAGCGGCACTGTCGACAGAATCTGTATGACCGGTGAAGCTGCGGATCACCTGGCCGCTGGCGATGTCGCGTAACTCTACGATCGGGTGCAGGCCGGCTATGTAAGTTGTCCCATCCGGTGAGACAGCCAGGGAGCCGCCGCCCACGCTCCCCTGGGGGAGTTGGTGACCATCGGCGCTGCTGTAGACGTTGCCCCTGGCATAAAAGGTCTGGCCGTCCTGGAAAAAGAAAATGGAATCAAACCCTCCAGTGGTCGGGGTAGAGAAAATCTGGCTGCCGGTCGCGGCATCCCATAGACGCGCGGTCAGGTCATTGCCTGAGCCGATCGTCAGCACTGTTTTGCTATCGGGTGAAAAAACTGCCCGCGCCACTACATCGCTGTGACCCGTCAAAACATGAACCGTTTTTCCGGTGGCCGCATCCAAAAGCAGCGTGGAATGGTCGTTGCCAGCCGCCGCGATCATTTTCCCATCCGGTGAAAAAACGACATCGGTAAAACCGGAGGAGCCGCCGGGATTGATCGTCCAGATGACAGTGCTGCTGGCTGTGTTTCTCAGTTCGATGGGGGCATTCCCGCCGTGGGTGGCCAATAAAAACGTTTTGCCGTCCGGGGAAAAAGCAACATTGTATCCGAAATCATTCGACTTGAACTCCTGGGGCAGGGCCATCAGGCGGTTGGTGGCATCCACCAGGGCGCCGTCCGCATTGGGCAGGTAAATTTTGCGCAGCACGCGGATGCCGAGCAGCGCGGCAGTTTCGGCGTTACCGCCCGCGCTGCGCAATATGGAATTGGCCGAGGCGGAGAGTTTGAGCGATTCGATCATCGAGCCGCCCGCCACGAGGGTCTGGGCAACGGCTGTCAACTGCGGCGGGATGGGGGTCAGGGTCTGGCCGTTGATCGCGATCTCAGTAATGCCGCTGGCAATCAGTGTTGAGCCGGCCTGCAGGGTCACCCCGGCTTGCGCCACCTGGGTGACGGCCTGGGCCTCTTTGGCAACCGAGGTCTGTTGGGCGCTGACCGCGTTGTTGGCGTACCCAATCGTCACGATGGTGGCGACGACTGCCAGGATCAAAAAGCCTGCCAGAAAAACGGATGCGATCCTGAAGCGCCGCACCAGGCGCTCGCGCTGCAGCCGTTTGGCCTCCTCTGCATCCTCGTAACGGCGGCTTTCGGCGATATAGGCTTCCTGCTCTTCAGTGGCGTGCGGCGGTGTGCCCTTCTGATGGGTATCCGTCCGCCATTGCTCGTACTGCGCCAGCTCTTCACCGCGCAGCAGACCGCTGGGGTTCTGGCCCTGGCTT
>CAIWAX010000008.1 GCA_903910795.1 uncultured Anaerolineae bacterium | reverse complement strand
CGATGACTCTGATTGCTTTGCTCTTTACCATCATTGTTATGTTTTCACTCAAAGGCAACCTGATCGTGCAGTTGCCGTTTGACGTGGTGCGTATTGCCATCCCGCTTTTAATTTATTTTGTGGTCATGTTCCTGCTGAGCTTTTTCCTGGGAAAATCCATCGGCGCGGATTATTCGAAGACTGCAACCCTTTCCTTTACGGCCGCTTCCAATAATTTTGAACTTGCCATCGCGGTGGCGGTTGGGGTTTTTGGCATCAACAGCGGCGCGGCCTTTGCGGCGGTGATTGGCCCCCTGATCGAAGTGCCGGTCATGATTGGGCTGGTGAACGTGGCCTTTTTCTTCCAGAAACGGTACTTTGGCAAGACATTGCCGGCTGCCGCTCACCGCTAAAATCTGGCTGATCATTCATGAAATGCAAAAAAGACGGGCTGCCCAGCTTTTGGACAGCCCGTCTTTTTTACTTGTTTTTTATGCTTAGAATAATGGAAAGGAGTGGAAGACAACAGCAGCAGCACAGGAAAACTGCTGCGCCGATGCTGCCACCGATGATCCAGTTCCGGGTGTTGGATGGCTTTTGAACCGTGCTGTAGATCGGAGCGTCAATCACTTCCGGTTTGGTATCAAAGGTTTGTGCTTCCGGCCCGGATGAATAGGATTCGCGGCCGTCATGCTGCAGCTCGATCTGCACCTGTTCAGCGGTTTGTTGGGCGGCCGCCTGATCCAGACCAAACTCTGAGCCCAGGACTTGCGCGGCTGCACCTGCGTTACCCTCGCGCTCCAGCTTTTTCACTTCATCCATCACTTCGGCGCTGCTGTTGAACGAAGACCTTGGGCTGATAAGGGTGGCCGAACTGCTCGCGGGTAGGGAGCTGCCGCAGGACGGGCATTTATTTTCGGTCAAATTTTCAAGCGGAGCTCCGCAAAACGGACATATATTTTCTGTGGTCATTTTTCACCTATTGTGGAATCTTATATTTTTCAACCGTTTTTTGATTGGTTGTGAGATAAAGGCTGCCCTGATCATCGAAAGTCAACCCAAAGGCTACGCCATTCACCTTTAATACGTTGTTATAGCTGCCGTCGTTGCTAAAAATCTGCACACCTTTAATATCGCTGACATATATATGCCCTTTGGCATCAACTGCCAGCGCCATTGGGGCGCGGAATTCACCAGGTTGATCTCCATCACTCCCAAAGCGCCTGAGAAACTTTCCCTGGGGGTTATAGATAAAGACAGCGTTGCTGAAGATACCAAGTAAATAAATATTCCCGGATCCATCCACCGCGATTTTTGAACCCAGTTCTGCTTTGCCGGTAATATGGGAAATGGCTTGATCAAAGCGATTCAGGACTTTTCCTGCCGTGGAAAGATGCACCACATTTTCACCTCTAGAAACAACCATCAGGCTGCCGTCAGACAGCACCGCTACATCTTCATAATGGTCATTCAGGCTCGCGGGTTTTAATGTTGTGGTGAGTTCCCACTGCACGTTGTAAACCAGGATATTCCCGGATGCCACGACATACAGGTTTCCTTTGTGATCGGCAGCCATGCCCTGAATGATCAGGTTACTGCCGGGGACAATCCATTGGGTAATAAATTTTCCTTGCAAGTTAAAGGCCTGTACCCGTCCATCTGTATAATCCGCAACGTAGATGGTGCTTGTTACCGGATCGATCGCGATGGCGCGCACATCTCCGAATGAACCGGGCGCAGCGCCGGCCTTGCCAAATGAAAATACCTGGTTGGCGAAACCAGCCGTGGCGGTTGGGGCGGCAGTCGGCGTTTTCCGCGCTTCGGGAGTATTGGTGAGTTCCTTGATGGTGGTTGGAACGGGTGTGGTATCGACTGTCGAAATTAAAGGGAGCATGGTCAATACCAGATTCGGGTTGAGACCGACTGCCATCCCCATCAAACCAGCGGCGGCGGGCACCAGGGTCACGATCAGGATAAAAATTACCATCCCGGCGGTAAAGCAGCCTATCCCGCAGCCGATGGTGCGCAGTAGCCCACGGCCGGATTTCTGGTCGATTGTGATTGGATCATAGTTGTTGGCCGGTATTTGGGTAAATGGAATGGGTGGATTTACTCCGCCAGGCCCGCTCAAAACGGTTTGGATGACCGCACCTGTGCTACTCGAAAATTTGATCGGCAGCCCGCGTGCCAGAGATTCAACTGAACTCCTGGCAATATCCGCGTTGGCTCCGGTGATCCCCATGTACAACTGTATGGCTTCATCTTCCCGGCCCGCCATCGCCAGTTCTTTGACTTCCTTGAAGCGCCGGGCCTGGCTGATGAGTGCGCCCAAATCGCCAGAACCTGTCATGGTGAAGTTGTGGGGCTGGGATGAAAAAGAGGGCTGGCCGCGCAGGTTGTCCGGTACAATGACCGAGCTATTGCAGAACGGACAGCGAATGATCGGATCACTGCCTTTATAATCCAGCGGCGCGCCGCAGTTTGGGCAATTGAATGAGTCTGCCATAGATTTCTCCTTGTCGTTTTCGCTAAAAAGTACCGTTAATATGGAACATGTTGTTCAAGGAAAATAAATAAAAAAAGAAGGCACACAGCTCATGCAAGCATGACTGGGTGCCTTCCAGGTTGCGATCTATTCGCGGGTTTCGCTTCCCCCCGCTTCATCACTGCGTAGATGCGGGAAGAGCAGTACTTCGCGAATGGAGTGTTTATCTGTCAAAAGCATGGTAAGCCGGTCAACCCCCATGCCGAAGCCGCCGTTGGGGGGCATACCGTAGCGCATGGCGCGCAAGTAATCCTCATCCATCAGGTTAAGTTCTTCATCTTCGGCCGTGTAATCGCGGCCCATTTCGATGAAACGCTGTTCCTGGTCAAGCGGATCGTTTAATTCGGTGAAGGCATTGCACAATTCAAAACCCGCGACGTAGCCTTCAAAGCGTTCCACCGTCAGCGGATCACCTGGTTTGGATTTGGCCAACGGTGAAATATCGCGCGGGTAATCATACAGGAAGGTCGGCTGGATGAGGGTCGGTTCGAGATATTCGCCAACCAGATAATCGATCAGTTTTCCGCGGGTAGCCATGTGGGGCGGGTTGTAGCCTTTGGCGCGCATGGTTGCCAGCAAACTTTCCGCATCCGGGTGGGCGTGGATATCAATACCGGTCACATCCATGATTCCCTGGCGCATTTCCAAACGTTTCCAGGGTGGCGTGAAATCGATATCCTGGCCCTGGTAAACAATTTTATAGGTACCGTTGACTGCATGGCAGGCAGTTGAAACCATCTGTTCAGTCAGTTCCATTACCTTGAGGTAATCTGCGTAAGCCCAGTAAAACTCAAGCTGGGTGAATTCAGGATTGTGCTTGAAGGAAACGCCTTCATTGCGGAAATCGCGCCCAATTTCGTAAACCCGTTCCAGATTTCCCACCAGCAAGCGTTTCAGATAAAGCTCGAACGAAATACGCAGGTATAGCTGCTGCTTGAGCTGGTTGTGATAGGTGGTAAAAGGGCGCGCGGCGGCGCCGCCATACAGCGGCTGCAGGATGGGTGTCTCTACTTCCAGGAAATCATGCTCATCCAGGAACCGGCGCAAGACCGAGATAATGCGGGCCCGTTTGCGAAAGGTTTCGCGGACATCCGGGTTGACTGCCAGATCCGCGTAGCGTTGGCGGGCGCGTAACTCGGCGCCTTCCAGCGCGGCATAACGGATGACGCTGCCATCTTCCTGCGTCACATCTTTGCTGGCGGGCAGCGGGGAAACAGCTTTGGCAAGCAAGGCATAATCATGGACATGCAGCGTGATTTCACCGGTGCGCGTGCGCATTAAGACGCCGGAAGCCTGCACAAAATCACCGATATCATAGTATTTATCAAAGAAGCTGACGCGTTCCTGGCCTAATTCATTGATGCGCAGGAAAAGTTGAATTTTCCCGGTGACATCTTCGATATGGGCAAAGCTGAGTTTTCCCATTGCGCGGGTGGCGCGAATACGCCCTGTCAGGATGGCCTTTATTTCCGCGGGTGGATTCCCCGGGCCGGCGGTCTTTTCGGCAGCTTCGAATTCGGCAATGGCCTGGGCGGCTGTGTGTGTCCTTTCGGCGCGGGTTGGGTATGGCTCAACGCCAGCAGCACGCAGTTCAGTGATTTTTTGCAAGCGAACTTGTTCGAGCGAGTTATATTCTGCCATGATTACATGCCTCTCAAAAAAATTAAAAGCCCCGCGGCAAAACACCCTGCTTTGGCAGGGTGCGCGCGGGGCCTGGTGTGACTGCCCCAGTCTTTCAGGTGGTCTTTATTACCTTTACTTTGAACGATCCGCCCGGTGCATCGATGGTGACCACATCGCCAGGATGGTGATTGATCAGCGCCCGGCCGAGTGGAGATTCATTGGAGATTTTTCCTGAACGGGGGTCCGCTTCCGCGGCGCCCACGATCGTGTATTCCTCAGGTGAACCGCCTTCTTCCTGTATGACGACTGTATCGCCGACCTGCACCAGGGTTGGATCCTGGTGAGAGGTCGCGTCATCAATGATATGTGCCGCCGCAAGGATAATTTCCAATTCCTGAATACGGCCTTCCACAAAAGCCTGCTCGTTTTTTGCGGCCTCATATTCAGCATTTTCAATCAATTCCCCGCCTTCCATGGCTTCGTGAAGTCGTTCAGCAACTTCCTGGCGTTTGGCAGAGCGGAGAAATTCAAGCTCATCTTGAAGCTTTTGGAAACCATCTTTGGTTAAGTAGGTGGCTGGCATAATTTCAAAACCCTGTCTATAAGATATGTTGCATCCCTGAAGGGATGCAACGATGGATAACGGTGCTCCTGGTTGCGAGCGTGCCCTACTATATCACGATTTTCTTATGAAATCAAGCAAGGATTGGGGAAAATCGCTACCTATGGCCGGTCTACACACGCTCCCAAAGGTACTGGCCGCTTCTGGAAATGCAATAATCTTTGATCAACCTGCGCATATCCTCCACATCTATAAAGAGAGAAGATATTTGTGAAACGTGTTCTTCGATCGCAGCCTGCCAGGCAGCCAGCCCGGGAGCGGAGATGAAATGATTTTCAATGCGCAGGTCTTCAGTGGCCGGCGCCAGTTCACCTTCATGTCTGAAAAGATAGGGAATATCTGCGTAGTATCTTAGGGAGGCGCCTGGGGGACGCAGGCTTTCCACTGCGCGCCGGGTGATGACATGGTCGACGTGCCCGCCCAGAGCCAGCGGGCAGACAAGGATGTCTGTTTCGAAAAGCAGCGCGGCGATTTGCCCGGCAGTTTCTTCAACGATGCCGGTTTCGCTCGCATGAATAGGCTCAAAAACACCATGCGTATAGATAAGCGAACCGGTGTTGTTTCTACGGTAGAGGGCATCCACCATCTTCAGATGTTGAAGTGTGGCGCCGACCCGGCGGGCTGCGTTCTGGTCTTCAATTCTGCGCTGCTCAACGGTTTCCTGGGGTGTTCCCGTATTCCACATTGTATGTACGCGGGTGATTAAATCGGATACGGAGCCTGGTGGTGGATCGCCGGCGTTTACCGTCCAGATTTCAACTGGAACCCCACGGTGAGTTTGTTCCCAGATCAGCCCGCCGCAGGATAGAACGGCATCGTCAAAGTGTGGGGAAATATATATCCAGCGCATAATATAGTCTCAACCTTATTCAAACGAAGAATCTTGCGGATTCAGTACCTGTCTGGCCAGTTGTTGGAGAACTTCCATGTCATTGTCTGCAGTATGGCTGGCTTGCCAGTATTTTTCAAGCAGCTCGAGCGCTGACAGGCTGGCGATATTTTGACCTGGATCGAGCCGCACACGGTTTTCAGATTGTGGGCGTTTCAGCAGGTGAAATTCAAACGCCGTTGAAGCATATTCGCGGATTTCCGCATCGTTGATCAGGCTTTCGTAATCTCGCGGATATTCGAGCGTGAGTTTGACGATTGCATCCTTGATCTTTCTGGCGTTGGGTAAGATCGCTTTGACTTTCCCGGTTATATCGTCTGTGTTCTCCAGCTTTAAGTAAGTCTCAATGAAAGGCCGGGTTTCTTTCAGCATGCGCCACTCAACCTTTGTTTTGCCATGTTCCACATCTGCTATGATGAAATATTTATTATCGCGAGCTTCTCCAAAATCCACACGTTCAATCGAACCAGGATAAATGACCGGTGGGTGTTGGTATGCGCTGGTATCTTGCGGATCGGGGCCTGGGCCGTTCAGGTTTTGTGGTTTGTGAATGTGGCCGAGGGCTACATAATCCAGGCGTGTATCTTTTACCAGTGAGCCAGGCAGCACCAGATCGGTTCCCAGCATAACCATGCGCTCGCCGCCAAAGATGGCGCCCTGCACCGAGGCGTGCGCGGTCAGGATGACAGGCAGAGTCGGGTCCACCTCCTCCAGGTAGTTGCTGACCAGATCGGACAGCCGGTCTTCAATCTGGGTAAAAATCTCTTTGGGGGCCATCTGGTCGGTTTTGGGATCATCCCGGTTCTCGTACGAGACCAGCGCTGCCATCAGGCCAGAGCGTGAAATCCACGGCAGGCCAATCACCTGGGCCGGGATGCCAAGCTCACGGGCAGTCAACAACTGTGGTCTGGATATCACGCGTAAATAGGGAACTTGCAGGGTTTCGAATTCTTGTAGAGCGTGCGCGCGCCCGAGCGCGGGGGAAAGATCATGGTTGCCGATCAGCAAAATGGTTGGGATTTTTGCGGCGGAGAGGCGCATGATACGCTTGCCCCACTCGCGTTGAAAAGTTGGGGATGGAGTGCGGTCTTTGTAAGCATCTCCGGCAAAAATGACCAGCTCTACTTTTTCATCTATCGCGGTATTTACAATCGTATCCAGCGATTTGAGGAAATCCAGCACCCGGAAGGGCAGACCGGTTTCGGGATCATGCCGGCCATAATTGGCCATATCGATGTGCGCGTCGGCAAAATGTAAGAGTCGCATGGTTTATTTCAATGGTACTTCGGGGGCAATTCCCAAAGATTGAAGCGCCTGTATGACAGCGCTCATTTTAGGATTGAGATGATTGGCGGCTTTGAAATCGGCAACTGCGCTGTCTCCAGCGCCAATCGCCTGTTCAGCCATGCCGCGCCAGAAAAGACTCTCCTCGAGCGATCCGTCACTGACAGTTGCCAGGGTTACATTCGCCAGACTGATGACATCCTTATACCTGCTTGCGTAGAAATAAGCTTTGTAAGGGCCGGTCTGGTACCACATCATACGATAAGGCAGCTTGGTTTTGTCAACCGGCAAATCCGGGTATAACAAAAAGGCCTGATCATAAGCCGAGGCCGCGTCAAAATATTGGAGCAGGGCCACGTGGCTGGTGCCTTTGTTGAACCAGGCGAAGTAAGCGTCCAGGCCCGTCAGGCTTTTGGTCTCCTGGTTGGCGATATCGAGGGCATGCTGGTTGGCCCATTGTGGATCGGCCCAATCCCCCAGCAAGGCATGCACGGCATCTTCACGCTCGGCGGGGTAGACAATCATGAAAATGTAATCGAAAGCCCGCCATTCATTGCTGATTTGTGCATAAGAGACTTTATGGTTAGGCCCATCTTTGTAGGTATCCTGAACCAGGAAGGTCTGATCGGCATCGTTGTAACCGGTGATAAATTGATAATGTCCCATCCAACTCATGACATTATTTACATCGATTTGGTATTCCCCTTTTTCAATCAGCATGGGGTAACCGGCGGCGATGAATCGTTTGAGCAAATCCGGATTGCCGCCGTAACGGTAAATCGCGTGGAAACTGGTCTTGTTGTTTACATAATCCACCATTTCATAGGGCATCACATTTTTATCTGTTTTACCACGCTCAAAAAATTGCAGCTTGGGGTCGTTAATCCCTGGCTTTATTTCATGCAGTATTTCATCGCGGGTTCCATTCCATTTCCAGAATTTCAAAGCCATGGCCAGATTGGAAGGGCCGCACAAATTCCACCCGCCGGTTTGATCGATATACACGACACCCGGCAGAGTGACGCTGGCTGGCAGCGGAGTGGGTGTTACTGTCGGGGTGGCTGTTGGACCAGTGGGGGTGGCTGATGCGTTGGAGGTTGGCGCCGGAGTTAGTGTTTTGGTCGGCGCTGCTGTGGGTGTTAAGCTGCTGCCCGGAGTTGGTCTCTGCGCGGGCACAAAAACTGCCTCGGCGGGCGGGTGAAAAAAGTAAATGATTTTTGAGCGCAGCTCATCCAGACGCCATGAAAGTTTTTCATTCACAAACGGGATATTGAAAACAACAACAACCAGTAGCATTAATGTGAGAATGGATAGTGGCAGACGGTAAGGTCCAGGGATTCTTGACATGTGGATGATTATAAGGCTGAAAACGTCATCCGTAAAATGGTAGATAAGCGTGGCCTTAATGGAAATGGGCGCACATCTTGTAGATGTGCGCCCATTTGAATGTAGAGTTTTTGTCAGGATCAGGCGTCTTTGACTTCGCCGTCGATCACATCACCATCACTGGATGATGGGGCCGAGGGTCCGCCGCCCGGTTGGGGCTGGCCTTGCTGGCCGTAGAGCTTCTCACTGACAGCATAGAAGGCTTTTTGCAGATCTTCGCTGCCCTTGGTGATGCGCTTGGTATCTTCAGTGCTGAGGGCTGATTTGAGGTCATTTATCTTGGCTTCAATATCACCACGTTCACCGGAGCTGATCTTGTCGCCCAAATCACGCATGGCTTTTTCAGTCTGGTAGATCAGATTGTCGGCAATATTGCGCGCTTCGATCAATTCCTTGCGCTTTATATCGTCGGCCTCGTGAGCCTTGGATTCCTTCACCATGCGATCAATTTCGCTTTTGTTCAGGTTGGTTGAAGCGGTAACGGTAATCTTTTGTTCCTTGCCGCTGGCTTTATCGCGGGCGGTGACATGCAGGATGCCGTTCGCGTCAATGTCGAAGGTTACCTCAACTTGAGGCGTACCGCGCGGCGCCGGGGGGATGCCATCCAGCCGGAAGCGACCCAGGGACATATTATCGGCAGCCATGGGGCGTTCGCCTTGCAAAATGTGGATGTCAACGGCAGTCTGGCTATCCGCGGCGGTGGAATAGGTTTCCATCTTCTTGACCGGAATGGTTGTGTTGCGGTCGATCATTTTGGTCATCACGCCGCCCAGGGTCTCAACGCCCAGAGAAAGCGGGGTAACGTCCAGCAGCAGGATGTCGCGGACTTCACCGCCCAGGACACCGCCCTGAATGGCTGCGCCTACCGCTACAACTTCATCCGGGTTGACGGATTTGTTGGGGTCCTTGCCGGTCAGCTTGCGAACCAGATCAGAAACCATTGGCATGCGGGTGGAACCGCCCACCAGGACAACTTCGTTCAAATCGCTGGCCTTGAGGGAAGCATCCTTGAGCGCGTTTTCGAACGGGCGCACACAGCGCTGCAGCAGATCATCAGTCATCTGCTCAAATTTGGCGCGGGTCAGTTTGAGCACCAGGTGCTTGGGGCCGCCGGCATCCGCGGTAATGTACGGCAGGTTGATTTCAGTTTCCATCATGGTCGAAAGCTCAATCTTGGCTTTTTCAGCAGCTTCGCGCAGGCGTTGGAGGGCCTGGCGATCGTTGCGCAGGTCAATGCCTTCCATTTTCTTGAATTCATCCGCGGCCCAACTGGTCACGCGCTGATCCCAATCGTCGCCGCCCAGGTGGGTGTCGCCGTTGGTGGCTTTGACTTCGATCACGCCATCGCCAACTTCCAGGACGGAAACATCGAAGGTGCCGCCGCCGAGGTCAAATACCAGGATGGTCTCGTTGGCTTTTTTGTCCAGCCCATAGGCCAGGGCCGAAGCGGTTGGTTCATTGATGATGCGTTTTACTTCCAAACCGGCGATGCGGCCTGCATCCTTGGTAGCCTGGCGCTGTGTATCGTTGAAATAGGCCGGTACGGTGATAACGGCTTCGGTAACGCTTTCGCCCAGGTAGGCTTCGGCATCCGCCTTCAACTTGGCCAGGATCATGGCGCTGATTTCCTGAGGGCTGTATTCCTTGCCCGTGATCGGCAACTTGACGCGCACATCATCTGATGGGCCTTCAATCACTGTATAGGGCACCATTTTACGTTCTGCCACGGTTTCTTCAAACCGGCGGCCAATAAAACGTTTGATGGAATAAATGGTATTTTCCGAGTTAATTACGGACTGGCGCTTGGCGGTTTGACCAACCATGCGCTCGCCATTTTTGTTAAAGCCAACCACCGATGGGCACAGACGCCCGCCTTCTGCAGTCGTGATGACAGTGGGCTGTCCGCCTTCCATGACAGCCACAACACTGTTTGTTGTTCCCAAGTCTATGCCAATGATTTTTCCCATAGTTCTCTCCTGTTTAAATTAACAATTTCAATTTTCAAGTTATTTTTTTATCGTTTTTATAGTATGGGTAGGATAATTCATAAATAATAGAAATACGTTAACGTCATATAGAAAAAATAAAAACAGGCCGCCTTGTGACAGGCGGCCTGTTTTGAAGGGAATTTGTGCTTACGGTTGGCTGATCTCGAAGTTGTACATTTCCACTTGAACCGGGAGGGCATCATAGGAAGATGCTCCCAATCCCACCATGCCATTGCGCAGGTTGTATTTCTTCTCTGTCAATGTTTTGACAACTGTGTTGTTGACACCCAGGGTCAGGGTATTCCCCTGGCAGATAAAGGTATAGGTGTTTGTATCTTTGCCTTGCTTGATTGAGGTCGACCCGCCATTGTAAAGCTGGTAATATCTGCCATCTTGTATACTGAAAGCCTCGATATCATAAAGGCCATCATTCTGCACATTGGCCTCATACCAGCCTTCGTTGCTGTAGCGGCAAATCAGGGATATTGAGTTACTGTTTGAGCCGCGATTGTCGGCCGTCATATCCAGGCGGACATCAGTGTAATTATAGGGTTGGTAAAGAACATACACGTACTGGCTTTGCCTTTGTATATTGAATACCAGACGACCATTATTGGCAGTGGGAGCCAATGATTTATCATCCTCGGCATTTCCAAATTTCACATGGAATTCCCACCATATATAGTTGCTCAGGTCGCCATTGAATGATTCGGTGAAGAACGCGTTAGGGGTGGCTGTTGCATCCGCTCCGCCAGTTGTTCCGCCATCTGTGCCACCAGTTGTTCCGCCGGTTGTGCCGCCAGTTGTTCCACCGCTTGTGACTGTCGGTGTTGCAAATGAGCCCGTCACAGCCAGTTCACGGCCATTCAATTCGCCATCCAGAAATTCGCTGGTAGAAAGACGTGCAATAGAAATTGCCAGGGTGTCACCAGATTTATGCGAGCGCAGGATGCTGCAGTAATCCTTCATGGTGCCATCGCTGGCGAGCACCAGGTTTTCGAGTTTGCTCAGGTAATCACCTGGTTTGATGCCGGCTTTGTCGGCCGGGGAACCGGATTTTACCGATGAAATCCAGATGCCCGAATAGCTGCCATCAGTAGCCAAAAAGGCGCTACCGTTAATGCCAATGGTGTCAATATCTTTGCCAGTTTGCAGGATGGAAATCACTGGCTGAGCGGTTTTGGAATCGATGGCAAAGTATTGGTTGGCGGAAGCAATGCTGCTGTAATTAATCCCTACCACCTGGGCGTCTTTCGTCAGCAGCGGCCCACCGGAATTGCCTGGATTGATCGTGCCGTCCTGGCCTAAAACATAATCCAGTGAAGCCCAACTGGTCTGACCATCCGCTTTTTCTTTTGAAATAATGCCCTTGGTCAGTGAAAACTGGGGTTCACCAAGCGGGTAACCAGCCGGATATACTTCCAGACCGGTTTTGATCGGATCGTTATACCACTTCAAATAAGGATACGGCCCGCCCTCTACCTTGATCACGGCCAGGTCTGAACATTCCGACACACCCAGGATTTGTGCGCTGTGCTCGACACCCTGTACCCAGACTTTTATCGCGGCTGCGCCAGTGACCACATGGTTGTTGGTCACAGCGATGCCGGATGGGTCGATGAAAAAGCCGGAACCGCGTATCCAGGTGTTTTGTTGCACTCCGGCTGTCCGGTTTATAAAGGTACCGTCTGCTTCAATTTGGATCACGGCTTTTTCCGCGTCCGAGATTGAAGTGATAACTCCGTTGCCTGTCGGGCTGCCATTGGTTGCGGCTGGCGCGGAGGTGGGAGCTGGGGCAGAGGTGGCTGCTGGCGCGGAGGTGGAGGCTGTACCGCCGCTGTTATTTCCAGATGGGTTAGCACCTGTCACCAGGCTGCAGGCCATGCCCACGCTTAGGACGAATAGAATGATTAAGAAAAACGGGCGAAAAGATTTCATTGCATTCTCCTCAGATATTGCGATATCGAACTTATGGGTAATTTCCATTAATTCGGTCTGATACCTTGCATTCACATTTTAGCATAAGATTTTTTTTATACAACCACCGAATTCGTAGTAAGAATGTCCTGTTTCCGTCTGAAATCTATGATTGGATGGGAATACAAAAACTCCAGGAGAATAATCCTGGAGTTTTTAGTGGAGATGGCGGGAATCGAACCCGCGTCCGAAAGAATCGACCACCGGAAATCTACGCGCGTAGCCGGTTGATTGTGTCGCCGCAGGAAACTCATCCGGCAAAACTTACCCGCAGCCATTCACTCAGGCCCGAAAGCCCTCTTTTGTACCGTTAGTGACGTGGCGGTACAGCACTCTGCCATTTTGACGCCCACTCGTTCTCCGGGCGGAGAGCGGGAACGGTGAACGCCGCCTCATTTGAGACGGGCCGTGTACTCTCTACTGCTTATTAGGCAGCGAGGGGCATAGCGGCGTAGGAAGTGCGGTTGGCACTTGATTTTTTGTGCGGATTTTTCGAGTTCGGCACCTCTCGGCACGCATTCCGAAGCCAGCCTCTCCCGTCGAAGCCTGGCATCCCCATGAAACTGCCGGGGACTTTCCCAGTCAAGAGATCAGGAACTGACCTTCTCTAAATTATACCATACCAGCAAAACCCCGGTTTATTCTGCAGCATCCCTGCCGTAAACGGGGTGTTTTCCCAACCTAAAGACTCGGCGCAACGTAAGCCAGGATGGCAATAAAGTGTGCCAATGCGCCGAGAATGACAAAGATATGCCAGATCTCATGAAAACCGAATTTGCCGGGGATAAAATCAAAAATCTTTGTAATGTATACCACGGCTCCCAGGGTGTAAATGATGCCGCCCGCCGCCAGCCAGACCAGGGCACCAAAAGGCAGCAGAGTCAGCATCTGGTTCATGGCCAATACGATCATCCAACCCATGATGATATACACCCCCGCGGTGGTCCAGCGCGGTGCCTTGATCACGAAGACTTTGATGCCAACTCCAATAATCGCAAGGGACCAGATGATGATTAATAGACCCCATTTCCAAAAACCAGTGAACATATTGTAGCAAACGGGTGTATAAGTTCCCGCGATCAGCAGGTAAATAGCCGAGTGATCGAATTTCCGTAATACTTCGATCACCCCCGGTTTGGCTTTTACAAGGTGGTAGGTTGCGCTGGCAGAAAACAATAAGATCACGGTTACACCGTAAATTGCCAGGGATACTTCCTTGCCAACATTTGCGCGGCCAATCACAAGTAATGCAATCAGGCCAACCACTGCCACGATGGCAGTGAACAAGTGAGTTAACCCATTTACCGGTTCGCGAAATTTCTTGAGCATCTTTTTTTTCCTTTAATTTTGATTGGATTTTTTGTTGCTACTCACGGGTATGGTAATTTGCCCATACCGAACGATTTGCTAAGAAAATCGTGGGTACTTTCCATAATTTTCTTATTTTGGTTCACAGATGAACAATAATGGATGGTTTTCCCAGCAAGTGGTGTATTCTCGCCCGAATTTGGCGCGAATACACCACGAAAAGTACCGTCTCCCCCTTCCCTTCAGGGAAGGGTTCTTTCACCCCGCATGTTCTTAGCGGGGGCCGGGGAGATAGGTCATCGCCTAAAGTCAAGCAACCCGTGAGTAGTAACGATTTTTTTCTGTTATTTGGTGAACCGGTCACTTGCCACATCCAGCGCCCTGACCTGTTCCTCACTGAGCCGCCATCCCACGGCCCCGGCGTTCATTTCGGCCTGCCGGACAGTTTTTGCTCCGGGGATGGGGAGTGTTCCTTTGCAAATACACCAATTCAAGGCAACCTGGGACGTTGTTTTGCTGCCGTTATCCTTTCCGATATCTGTCATCAGCCGGATAAGCGGTTGCAAGTCTTTCAGGATGCTGCCATATTTTCCGGAGCGAACGCCGGGTGGCGGGTTTTCAGAAGAGTATTTGCCCGTCAATAGGCCCATTGCCAGGGGAGAATACGCAATCAGGCGAATTCCCAATTCCTGGCAGCGCGCCAGCAGCCCGCTCTTTTCTGCTGAACGGTTGAGCAAATGGAATTCAACCTGGTTGGATGCCAATGGAATATCATATTTCGCCAGAACGGTGTAGGCGCGCTGCATCTGATTTTTATCATAATTAGAGACACCCACAGCGCGCGCCAGGCCAAGTTTATGGACTGAAGCAAGCCCTTCGGCGTAGTTTTCGATTGGGACAAGCGGGCTTGGAAAATGGATTTGGTAAAGATCCACACCTTCCAACCCAAGCCGTTCCAGGCTGTGGCGGAGTGCGCGGACCACGGTGGCTTTGGTCCAGCGCCAGGGCATGGGAAAAAATTTTGTAGCAACAATGACTGGCGTTTTGGTGCGTTTCAAAAATTGACCGAGCAGGCGTTCCGAGCGCCCATTCCCGTAAACTTCAGCAGTATCAACAAAATTAACATGGTTTTCCAGGGATATCTTGAAACCGTCCTCAATATCGGCGTCAGTATATCCTTTGCCATAATTCCAGACCATTCGGTCCCCCCAGGACCAGGCACCTAACCCGATTTCGCTCTCGTACAAAAATCGGATGGATTCAGAAATTTCCGCGGACATTGTTTTCTGCTCCTTAATCTCAAGACTTTTATTCTATCACAGAGGGTTTTACAATTTGTGTTCACTGGATGAGAACAATATATTCTAAGCCGCGAACAAGCCGAATCCGTGTAAAATCAACCTTCATTCAATCAAATGGAACTGGGTGATCTCCAGCGGCCCCACCATACGGTGATGCGTTGGCGCTTGCTGAGTTCCGGGGAGGTTCTGTTGGCCGTCCAACACTTTAATAGTGATCACATCGGCTCTGAAAGTCCGGCCCAGTTATGTGAGCGTTTAAAATTACCCTTTGGTGATGATTTGCGTTTGTTGACTCGCGCTTTAACCCATCGATCTTACGTGAATGAACATCCCGACACCGTATCTGATAATGAGCGGCTCGAATTTCTGGGGGATGCTGTTCTTGATTTTGTAGTTGGCTCATGGGTCTATAACCGATTTCCTGAGATGGCTGAGGGTGAATTAACCCGCATTCGCTCGGCGCTTGTTCGCACCGAAAGCCTGGCAGAATTTTCCCGTCAGTTAAAAATGAATCAGGCCATGCGTCTTGGCCGGGGCGAAATACAGGCAGGTGGGCGTGACCGGGATGTGTTATTATGCGCCACCTTTGAGGCGCTGGTGGGTGCTATCTACCAGGGCAAGGGTCTCGAAGTTGCCCGAAATTTTATCCTGCCCTTTTTAGAGCCAACAGCCGAATCCATCCTGCTCCAAATGCAGACCATTGACCCGAAGTCACGTTTGCAGGAATTAACCCAGTCCAAGGGCTGGGGAATTCCCAAATATGTCACAGCCCAGGCCGAAGGACCCGATCACGCCAGGGTTTTTGATATTGAAGTGCACGTTAACGGAAATTGTCTGGGCAAAGGCAGCGGGTCATCCAAACACGTGGCCCAATTATCGGCAGCACAACAAGCCCTGGAAAATCTCGCCATGCAGGATCCGGAGTGACCCGGGTTATTTAAAAACATCTGTTTGAATTGACCCCAGCCCGATGCAATGTCTGTATCTGGCGTTTTATTTTTCCCTGAAAGAATTGTTTCGAATATGCCTTTACGATTGAAATCTCTCGAACTACACGGTTATAAGACTTTTGCTTCGCGCACCATGTTTGAGTTTGCCGATGGTATCACCGCCATTGTCGGCCCAAATGGCTCGGGAAAATCTAATTTTGCTGATTCCTTGCGCTGGGTGCTGGGCGAGCAATCCTATCATCTGCTGCGCGCAAAAAAAACTGAGGATATGATCTTTTCCGGTTCGGAACATCGCACCAGGGCTGGCTCTGCTTCGGTGACGATTACATTTGATAATGTTTCGGGCTGGCTGCCGGTGGATTTTACCGAGGTAGCGGTAGCCCGCAGAGCCTATCGTGATGGGCATAACGAATACCTGCTCAATGGTCAGCCGGTGCGCTTGAAGGATATCAACGAACTTTTGGCTCAATCTGGTCTATCCGAGCGTACCTATACCATCCTGGGGCAGGGGATGGTGGATGCCTCCCTGGCTTTGAAAGCCGATGAACGCCGCCGTTTGTTTGAGGAAGCTGCCGGTATTGGTTTATACCGCGCCCGCCGGGAAGAATCTTTGCGCCGCCTGGAGAATACCCAGCGCAATCTGGAGCGCGTGCTGGATATCCTGGCCGAGTTGGAACCACGTTTGCGCGGGCTTGAAAGACAGGCGAAACGTGCCCAGGATTACCTCCAAATCCAGGCTGATCTAAAACTTGTATTGCGTGAGTGGTATGGCTATCACTGGCATCGCTCCCAAAAGGATCTTTCAGAAGCCCAGGTCATTGCGAAGCAGCATGAAGAAAGGCTGCATGAGGCCCGCCAGAATTACCAGGACCTTACCAATGGTTTCAGTTCGACTCGCGCACATTTAATTGACCTGCGCGCACGGTTGAATGAGTGGCACCGGCAATCGGCAGGCCTGCATAATCAGCGCGAAGCTATCAATCGGGAATTGGCCGTGCTCGAAGAGCGCCGCAGATCATTGACCGAAAGCCGCGCAAATTCGGTTTCAGATCAACAGCGTTTGATGGATGAAGAACGCGTCGCCATAGAACGCGTTGATGAGGCCCGGACGGATTTTGAGCGTATCCGGGTTGAGGCGGAAGATGCCAAAACCCAGGAGGCCAGCGCCAGGGTGGCCCTCAACGCCCGTCAGCTTGAAAGGGCCGGTGTGGAACAAAAGCTTAACACTGCCCGTCAAACCCTCAATAATTTAAATTCAAGGCGAGCCAACCACCAGGCGCATCTGAATGAACTGAAAAACCGCATTGATTCCCAGCGTGAAAAACTTAAAGCCATCGACCTTGTGATCGCGACCGCTGAAGAAACCTTTGCTTCCGCCGAGAAAAAGTTCAACGCGGCTAAAAAGAACCGGCAGCAGGCGGAAGACGCTTTTCATCGGGCCGAAGTCGAACTCGTTTCGCTGCGTCAGCAGGTGAGCGAATTGGAAGCCGCGCGCCGGCTGCGCCAGGATGAGCGCAATGTCAAAGCGGGTGAGCAAACCAGACTTCAGGCTCAATTGGAAGTGCTTGAACAGGCCGAAAAATCCCTCTCCGGTTTTGCGGAGGGGGCCAGGTTTCTGTTGGAAGCCTCCCGAAAATCCAACCTGAGCGGTACGCAGGGTTTGTTATCCGCCGCATTAGATGTCCCGGCTGATTATGAGATCGCCATCGCGGCTGCGCTTGGAGATGCTTTTGATGTTGTTGTACTTGAATCGGGACAGGGTGTCGATGCTGCTCTCGGTTTGCTGGAAAAATCCACCAGCCGGGCAGTCATTTTTGCGTACCCTGCGGGTTCGCTGCCTTCCGCGCATATATACCCTGCGGGCCCGGATGGGCAAGCCAATATCCCGCAGGATGAGGCCGTGCTGGGTCTGGCTTCGAACCTGGTAAAAGTAAAATCTGAGTTGCGTTTGGCGATGGAATATTTGTTGGGCGGCACGCTGGTTGTAAAGGAACGTGCTTCTGCCCGCAGATTATGGTCACAAAATCCGGGCATGAGATTTGTGACCCTGGCTGGCGAAGTGTTTCGATCGGATGGATTGATTGTAGCTGGAAGAGAGACGCGTTCAGCCGCCCTCAGCCGTCCCCGCGAAAAACGCGAACTGACTGAACGCCTTGCAAACGCTGTGGCTGCCCTGAACAATCTCATTGAGACCCTCACCGGGCTGACTGCCGAGATGGGTCTGGCACACAAAGAGATTACAACCCGTGAGGAAACCCTGCGCCAGGTTCGTAAAGCTTTCAATGAAGCGACTGCCAGCGAGCAGCAGGCTTCGCTGGCGTTTGAGTCCGCCCGGCGGCAGCGCGATTTCCAGTCTGGGCAGAAGGATACCCTGGCCAGGGAAGTGGCCGTTTCGGAACGTGACAATACCGAAACGACCCTGCTGCTGGAAGATGTGGAAGAGAAGCTGGCGGATGCGCAGGATGTGATGCGCAAAATGAATGGACAAATGGCCGGGCTTGCGTTGGAAGAGCTGACATCGCAGGTAACCTATTGGGGCGCCCGCGTATCCGTTTCGCAGAGAACTGTCAATGACGCTCGCGCGCGCCAATTGGATCGTGAGCAGATACTTGAACGTGTCCAAAAACAATATCTTTCCGCCAGGCAGCGCGAGGCCGAATTGGGGAACGCTTTTGGTTTATTAGATGCTGAAAAAACGAATCTGCAAATACGTGAAAAAGATTTGCAGGAACAAATCGAAGTTTTGCGGGTCTTGATCGATCCGGCTGAGTTGGAACTGACGGAAGCTGAAAAACAGGAAACCGCCCTTCAGGAGCAGGAGGTGGCTGCTCAGCGTGTTTTGGCCAGTGTTGAACGGATTTATTCGCAGACACAGATTGAATTGAATCGGAAGCAGGAATCACTCGAGAATCTGAAGCGCAGGGTGGAAGAAGATTTTGGTCTGGTTTTATTCGAATATGAAGCCAAAATGACCGGGGCCGTACCGCTCCCCCTGGGTGATATGGTGGAAACCTTGCCGCTCATCACTGAGCTTTCGCCCGATCTTGAAGAAAGCCTCGTGCAGAAGCGCGCCCAAATCCGGCGGATGGGGGCTGTCAACATGGATGCCCAGCAGGAATACGAATCGGTGAAAGAGCGCTTTGAATTTATGACCACCCAGGTGGAAGATTTAAAGAACGCCGAAGCCGACCTTCGTGAGGTCATCAATGAACTGGATGAAGTGACGAAAAAAGAGTTCTTCAAAACCTTTGAAGCCGTGGCGGTTGAGTTCAAATCAATTTTTACCCGCTTATTTGGCGGCGGCTCCGCGCGCCTGGTGTTAACCGACCCGGACAACCTGACCGATACGGGTATTGATATCGAGGCTCGCCTGCCTGGGCGCCGTGAGCAGGGCCTGGCCCTGCTTTCCGGTGGAGAGCGCTCCCTGACGGCTATTTCACTCGTCTTTGCGCTGCTCAAAGTTTCGCCCACGCCGGTTTGCGTGATGGATGAAGTGGATGCCATGCTGGATGAAGCCAATGTTGGCCGGTTTCGAGATCTGCTGGATGAACTGAGCCAGACGACCCAGTTTATCGTTGTCACTCATAACCGCAATACTGTGCAGGTGGCTGATGTAATTTACGGCATCACCATGGGGCGCGATTCGGCCAGCCAACAAATCTCTCTTAAACTGGATGAAGTTAGCGACGAATTGCTGGGACATCGCGGATAACCCGGGTGATGCATCGATAATAAAAATCGCTTCTCTTGAAAGAGAAGCGATTTTTATTATCGAATTTAAAATATTTGTTACTGGCCGTTTGTAGAAGGCATGGCCGGTTCGGTCGGAACAATTGTCTTCCAAAGATCATAAATATCAACTTTGGCTGCAGTGCGCAAGCCTTTTACGAAATCGTTGAAAGTGGTGGTTTTTAGCGTTGTGAAGGCGCTGGAATCCAGTGGGCGGTTTTCGTGCCCGAGTACCTGGATGATATGGAAACCGAATTGGCTCTTGACCGGGGCGCTAATTTGCCCAACAGTCATGGAGAAGGCTGCCTGCTCAAATTCGGCAACCATTGCGCCTTTTGCAAACCAGCCCAAATCACCGCCTTTAACCTTGGAACCAGTATCGGTGGAGACTTCAGCCGCAACTTTTGCAAAATCTTCGCCAGCCTTAAGACGGGCTTCAACTGCATCCGCTTCAACCTGGGTGGCAACAAGGATATGGCGTGCCCAAACCTGTTCCTGCTCTGGTTTCAAATCCTTCGTTACTTCAGCCATCAGCTTATCACGCAGCAAACTATCCGAGATCAGAGAGCGGTAAAAATTCATATCGAGCCCGGTGCTCTTCTGCAGATCAGTGATACGGGTTTGGAGCAGGGTTTTATAGCCATCCGGGCTGACCGCGGTGGCGGTTGGCTCGTTGGTGGCGGTTGGAGCGGTGGTGGGGATTAACGTGGGGGTGACCTTCGGGTCGCTGGTAGCGGTTGGCGCGGCCGTCTCGCTTGGGGCGGGTGAAGCGGTGGGAGTGATGGTCACAAGCGCCAGTTCAGTCGGGTTGAGCGTTGGCATAACTACGGCTGTGGCGGTTGGAACAACAGTTGGCGTGCCATTGGGATAATATTGAAAACTATCTTGCATGGCTTTGTCAATTTCCGCATCGCTCACGCTGATATTGCGTTTTTTGGCTTCCTGGCGGATGAGCCGGTTGTTGACCAACTGATCAATCACAAGCTGCCCCATGACATCTGTTTTTGTCAGGCTATTAGTCTCTTGCTGCAGCATTGGTCCGAAATTCTGATCGTTCATCGGATCCTGGATGCCGAACATCTGGGCATATTGCATGTACTGCATATACTGGTTGATCGTCTGAATTCGCTGGATCTTGACCTGAGTCTGGAATTCCCCCGCGGAGATATTATCTCCATTGACGCTGGCTACCGAGCGTAACGGGAGCAAGACTGTATTGGCAAGGATCCCGTATGCAACGATCCCGACGACCAGTAAAATGATGATCAGGGCGCTGATACGAATAACGCGATCCTGGCGCCGGACAATTTCCAGATGGGCCAGGTGCTTCTTGTTAACATGTTTTTGGTTAGGCATAGGTGTCTCACACAAGAAAGAAGGGCATGGTAATCCCGGTTCTTGCACGGGAGGAGAGCTTTACCATGCCCTTCTAAGTGTTTTCTTAGTCTTCCCTGCCACTGCCGACATAAGGAAGGAGGGCAATGTTCCTGGCGCGTTTCACGGAACTGGCCAGGTCACGCTGGTGTTTGGCGCAGGTGCCGGTTTGCCGCCGTGGGCGGATTTTGCCTTCTTCGGTTACATAGCGTTTGAGCATATCAACCGCTTTATAATCGATTTTCAAGTTTTTATCGGAGCAGAAAGCGCAAATCTTGGGGCGTGAAAAATAACGGCGTTCGCCGCCCTGACCGCCTTCATCCGATCCTTTATCTCTATCGCGATTGTAATCCATAGATTTTTCTCCACATGCGGCAGTGTACAGCCGCATTTATAACAAATACCCGATCTTTGTTCTTATGGCTGAAATTCAGCTTTTCCAACGAACCGGGAAAGTAAATATTATATGTACCCTGCGGGCTTGTGCAACAACGCTGAATGCATTTTATGTACCCTGCGGGCAGACTTGTGCCGATCGAAAACTAAAAAGGAAATTCATCCTCTTCCGTGGTCGGTACGTCAGATCCGTCCGGGTTCTCAGCAGCATGGCTGTTTGCAGAGTTCGCCTCACGCCGGTCGCCCAGCATGATCATTTCGTTGGCAACAACTTCCACACTGTTGTGCTTGTTGCCTTCTTTGTCTTCCCAATGGCGGGTCTGTAAACGGCCTTCGATATAAACTTGCTGGCCTTTGGTTAGGTACTGTTTGCAGGTTTCTGCGAGGTTGCTCCATGTAACGATATTAAACCACTCAGTCTCAGTATGGTGTTCACCGTCGGAGGTGTTCCATGAACGACTGGTGGCTACGGTAAATGTTGTCACCGGGCGGCCGGAAGGTGTGTAACGCATTTCCGGGTCACGGCCCAGATGACCAATGATCATTACTTTATTCAAGCCCCGGCTCATATTGACTCCTTACTGAACTTATGGGTACTTTCCGTGCATTCATTTTTAACCGACGGGATGATGAATTATTCAACCACTGTGAGCATTGAACGCATAACGGATTCCTGGAAACGGATGTTCCGTTCGAGCAAAGCAGTGCTGGTGGGTACCATACTCAGGTGCAGTAAAACATACTGACCTTCGCGCTGTTTGTTGATGTGATAGGCCATACGACGACGACCCCAAACATCCACTTTGTCCACGCTGCCGCCTGCTTCTGTAACCCAACCGCTAACCTTCTCGATAATTGCTTTAAAAGCGTTCTCGTCCAGATCAGGGTGGATAATGCAAACCAACTCGTAATTACGCATAGGGGGATAAACCTCCTTTCCTCGGGATAGCTCCTGGACTACACATCGTGGATGGTTGCCAGGGGCGGAAGGAGCCGCAAGTTAAACACGGCTGATGAAAAACGGATTTTATTTTAGTCTACAATGTCAGATTTGGCTAGGATGACTTTAAGCGCCATTAATGCACATAAATAGGATTGCTGAAAACCCAGCCGCGCTGAATACCCAGGTAGCGCCGGTAGACTTCCACCCGGTAAACGCCTGGCTCAGTGGTCATGTGCGTGCAAATCTCGCGGTTGCTCCAGGTTTGGATCACTTTGCTATCTTTCAGGAGACGGCATTCCGCAACCTGGGGCAGTTTTATATTAAATGTAACCCCTCCCGCGGATGAAATCTCATCGCCCATGATGGCTGTTGACTCGCGTCCCTGCGCGGTGAAGTTGAAGCCGCGTGTGGAAGCGGGTAAATCGTAGGCGGTAAAACAATGCCCGGCTTCAAACGCGGCATAGATCATTTTCTTGTCCGCTTCCATTTCGCCTGTCAGGGCTGTGGGTGTCAGCAGGTGGGTGGTAATGCCTCTAAAGTGAAACTCGTATGGGAAAACTGTGCGGTGCAGCGGCCCGGCGCTGACATGCAGCGCGTGCGCATCCGCGCCGCCCACCGCGACAACCTTTTTGCCGCTATTGAGAAGCTCATTCCATTTGTCAAGATGCTCTCGCGGCGGCTGGTGATTGAGAAAGGCCGGAAAGAAGATATAAAAAAGGATGTGCAGGATGCTTTTCCCGTGGATTTTGAGTTCGCTCAGGCTGTTCCACAACTCGATACCCGTGTAGCCCTGCACCTGCCAATCCACCCAGGAAATATCTACTTCTTTAATAGGCGGGCATTCAGGGTCGTAAAGATGCGCAATAAAGGACAAACCGCCTTCGCGGCGCACATGATCAACCAGGTTTTGCGGGTCTGGCGCCAGGCTGGCAAGTTCGCGCCGGGCATTGAATACCAGCAAATGACTTTTTTGTGGCAAGCGCGCCTGGTCATGGATTTCTTCGCCGATCAGCAGCAAAACCCGCCGCCGGCCTTCCTTGTAATACCCTTCCGGCCCATTGACCAGCACATTGTGATCCGTCACAATGACTGCGTCCAACCCGGCCTTCAAAGCTGCTTCGCCGATATCTTTATGCGATCCGGTGCCATCTGAATAAGTGGTGTGCATGTGAAGGCTGACAACCAGTTCTTGCATAAGGGTCCCTCAATCCGGGAAAAAGTAAAAAACTACCTCAAGGGCCGGGATGCCATGAGGCAGTTTGAAATGGCTGAATTAATCGATCACATGAATTTTAAGGTAAAACTGAAAAGTGACAAGGCCCAAATCTTGGTTTTACTGCTTTACCACCACAGAAAATATTTCAACGCTGACGGTCTTTCCTTTAAGCTGGTAGGCTCCCAGCGCTTCCACCTTGATGCTCTGATCGAGCGCTTTTTGGGTGTTCGCGTCAATTAAGATCGGCTGCCCAACCACCTTGGTATGTGATTCGAGGCGGGCCGCCAGGTTGACTGTGTCGCCTACCGCGGTATAGGTGGCGCGCTCGCGCGTACCCGTGTAGCCCGCGATCACCTCGCCGGAGGCGATCCCAATCCCGATGTGGATATCCGTCTTCCCCTGGGAGACGCGTTCCAGGTTGAGCATGTCGATCATTTCCAGGGCGGCCAGCACAGCCCGCTCACAGTGATCTTCCTGCGGCAGCGGGGCGCCAAACATGGCCATCAGCCCATCCCCTATCATCTGATTAACCACCCCGCCGTGCCCGTTGATGGCATCAAACATCAGCGTGTAATATGTGTTGAGCAGTTCAATCGTCTCATCGGGAGGCTGTGATTCGGTGATGGTTGTAAAAGAACGGATGTCTGAGAACATCGCCGAAGCGTTGATGTGTTTGCCGCCCAGCGAAAACTTTGTATTCGCCAGGTCGTCCATCACTTCGGATGTGGCAAAACGCCGCACCAGCGCAACCTGTTCATCGCGCAGCCTTTTCTTTTCCAGGCTGGCGTTAATGCGCGCCCTGAGCAGGACAGCATTGACGGGTTTGGTCAAATAATCTTGCGCGCCCATTTCGATACAGCGCACAACGCCGTCCAGCTCATCCAGCGCGCTGGTCATGATCACCGGCAGGTCACGCAAGTGTACATCCGCTTTCAATTCCGCGAGCAGTTGGAACCCATCCATGACCGGCATTTCGATGTCCGAAAGGATAATGTCGAAATTTTCGGTCTTGATCATTTCCAGGGCCTGGCGGCCGTTTTCGGCAGCGGAAACCTTGTGTCCCTGCTGTTCCAGGCTGCGCGCCAGCAGCAGCCGGTTTACCTTGTTATCATCCACGATCAATAATTTGCCGGGTGGCACGTTACTGCCCATGACTGATCCTTTTTAGTTCTGCAACGGCTTTGTCGTATCCTTTTTTCACTTCTGCCAACTTGTCGCCTACCTGGTCGAGCTGCTGCTGGCGGCCCAGGTGTTCAAGCTCCTTGCATTGCATGGCCAGTTGGGTGGCGCCGAATGAGGAAGCGTTCGATTTGAGCGCGTGGGCCGTGCGCCTGAATACTTCGGCATCGCCGCTTGCCAGGGATGCATCCAGGTCCGCGAATATTTTTGGGACATCAGCTTACCAGGTATCCAATAATTCCAAAATATAATCATCGCCCAGGGCTGATTTTAAATCTTCAAATACCTGTAGATCAATAAGATTCTCGGACATGCTTATTTCTCCTTGCGTTGGCTGACTTTTTCAAGCGCGCCGATCAGCTCGTCCACGCGGATCGGCTTGGTGATGTAATCATCCATGCCGGCGGCGAGGCACATTTCCCGGTCGCCTTGCATGGCATTCGCGGTCATGGCCACGATGCGAGGGCGTTCAACTCAACGCGCCACGATCCGGCGCGTGGCTTCCAGCCCGTCCATCTCAGGCATCTGGACATCCATCAGTGCCACATCATAGATCTGGCGCTCAATCGATTCAATCGCTTCCAGGCCGTTGGAGGCCACATCCGCCCGGTAGCCCATCTGCTGTAACAAGCGCAAGGCCAGTTTCTGGTTGACCACATTATCCTCGACCAGCAGGATGCGCAGCGGCCGCCTTTCAGCCAGGAGCGGGTCAACCTTTTGCCGGGTAGTTTCACTCCGTGATTCTATTTTAACCTTCTCTCCGGTAAACAATGTCATCAACGTGTCCAGGAGTTGGGAAGGTTTGAGCGGTTTGGTCAGGTGGGCATCAAAGCCAAATTCTTCAGCTTCCACTTCCCTGCGGCCCAGCGAGGAGAATAATACCAGCGGCAGGGGTTGGGTTGGAAGAAGTTGCCGGATTTTTTTGGCGAGTGTGATGCCGTCCATTTCAGGCATGTGCATATCGATCACTGCCAGGCCCCCTTCCCGAAACGGGAAGGGGGAGACAGTACTTTTCGTAGTGTTTCGCGCAGCGGCCAAATTCAGGCCGCTACGCGAAACACCGCTTGCGAGGGAAGCCAGCGATTAACATTTCACTTGGGCATTAAATTGTGATGGAAAGTACCCATAAGTTCAGTATGGTTATGCCCAAACCAAGACACGGGTGAGCAGTTACAAAGAATTTTACAAAAGCCTGGCAAATTGCACAACCACCAACGCAGTTATGTAAAAATCATGTAACTACTCACGGGTTGTTACAATTTGACATTGTCAAAGCAGGCAGACACCTCGCACTCTGCCCCCTTATTTTTCCAGGTATTTAAAATCCATCGCCGAGAAAAAGCGGCCGGTTGGGCCGTTATCTTCCAACAGGGCCGGCACCAGCGCGCCCGGCAGCACGGTTTCGACCGGGAACCAGGCGTTTTTGCCGCCCAGATCGGTCTGCAGCCAGCCCGGGTCGAGGTAATTGACCAGCACGTTCTCGCCCTTGAACTCGGCGGCCAGATCACGGGAATATTTATCCACCGCCGCCTTGGAGACGCTGTAGACGGCCAGGTTGGGCTGGTCGGCAATCCCGGAGGTCAGGTTGATGATGCGGCCGTAGCCGCGCGCGCGCATACCAGGCGCGAAGGCCTGGCAGAGCGCCATCAAGGCCCAGACGTTGATCTGGAAGACGCGATTCCACTCCGCCTGGTCAATCGTCAGGATCGATTCACTCCTGGCCTGCACCGCAGCATTGTTATACAGAATATCCACCGGGCCGGGGGCGGCCGAGGCTTGTTCGATAACCTGGGCCACACCGGCGGCAGAGGCCAGCTCGCCCGTGGCGATGGCTGTCTGGACGGGATAGGCTTTCAGCCCGGCCAGGGTGGCATCCAGGTTCTGGCGTTCCCGGCCGTGGACGATGATGTTGCAGCCGCGTCCGGCCAAACCCCAGGCGATTTGCTGTCCAATGCCCCGGCTGGAACCGGTCACGAGCGCCCATTTGTTTTCCAGCATTTTCATTTTTTATTTTCCTTGTGTGTAATTTTTTTACCACGCACCCTGCCTGCTTTGGGCAGGGCTCGTGGTAAAGGAATATCAAGGCAGTTTATTTCCGGCGGCCAGGTAAATATCGTACCATTCCTGGCGGGTGAGCTTTACATCCGAGGCCTTGCATAGATCCCGGACGCGGCCCGCGTTGGTGGTGCCAACCACCGGCTGCATGTGGGCCGGGTGACGCAGCAGCCAGGCAATCGCGATGGCGGTATTGGTTACGCCCCAGGCTGCCGCGATCGCGTCGATGGTCTGGTTCAGTTCCGGGAATTTAGCGTTATCCAGGAAGGCGCCGTCAAAAAAGCCGTATTGGAACGGCGACCAGGGTTGGATGGTGATCTCCTTCAGGCGGCAGTAATCCAGGATGCTGCCGTCGCGGTCGATGGAACGGTCGATTTTCATGTTGACATTGATGCCCGCGTCGATCATGCCGGTATTGGTGATGCTGAGCTGCAACTGGTTGATGATGAGCGGTTGTTTCACATATTTGACCAGCAGCTCAATCTGCAGCGGGTTCTGGTTGCTGACGCCAAAATAACGGACCTTGCCGCTCTCTTCCAGGATCGTCAGGGCTTCGGCCACCTCTTCCGGCTCGACCAGCGCATCCGGGCGGTGCAGCAGCAGGATATCCAGGTGATCGGTTTGCAGGCGCTTCAAGCTGCCGTCCACGGCTTCCAGAATATGTTCTTTCGAAAAATCGAAGGAGCGCGGCCGGATGCCGCATTTGCTTTGCAGTATCATCTTTTCGCGCAGGCTGGAAGTCATGCCCAGGGCTTCGGCGAACTTTGCTTCAGACTGCCCGCCGCCGTAAATATCGGCGTGATCAAAAAAATTGATGCCAGCATCCAGGGCGGTATGGATCAGGGTCGAAATTTCCTGTTTTGACATTTCCGAGATGCGCATGCAGCCCAGCGAAATTTCGGAGGCTTCCAGAGCGCACTTTGCGATTTTTACTTTGTTCATTTAAATGCTCCTTGTGGCAAAGATGTTTTGTTCCTGTTCACGGGTATGGTAATTTGCCTATACCGAACGATTTGCTAAGCAAAGCGTGGGCACTTTAACGCCAGTGCAGGTGTGTGGGGAGACGGTACTTTTCGTGGTGTTTCGCGCAGCGGCCCTGCTTTCACCTCGCACCCCACCTTCCCGCACCTGACACCTGACAAATCAGCCCGGCAGCCAGCCCGGATTGATCTCCTTCGGCTCCCAGGGCACGCCCATCATGATCAGCGTGATGTTATCGTGCCCGCCGCGCTGGCAGGCCAGGTCGACCAGCGCCGCGCCGGTCTGTTGCAGCGAACGCCCGTACAGCATGTTCATCATCTCACTATCGGTCATCAAATCGCTCAGCCCGTCGGTGCACAGCAACACCACATCGCCCGGCAGCAGCAGCAGCCCCTGATTGGCGCGCGCGCGCTGGTCGCTCTCGCCGGGCGCCTGGTACAGGCGCAGATCGGGTTCGGCCGGGTTGTTTGAGCCCAGGTAACGGCGGATGACGTGCAGGTTGGGGTGATTCTTGACCATCGACCGGTCGATGGTGCCCTTATCGAGGGCCTCCTGGATCCAGGTGTGATCGCGGGTCAGCTGGATGATGCGGTGTTCGCGGATCAGGTAGATGCGCGAATCCCCGACGTGCGCGGTGTATAACTGGTCTCCGATCACCCAGGCGCAGGCGGCTGTGGCGCCCATGCCCCGGTAAAGCTGCGGGTTTTGCATGGCTTTCTGGTGGATGAACTCGCTGGCCTGGTAGAAGCTGGTTTCGAAGACGTCCAGCGGATGCCCGCCGTTGCGTTTTTCCACCGCCGTGCTGATCATGTTAACGGCCAGCTCCGAAGCCACTTCCCCGGCTTTATGCCCCCCAATGCCGTCCGCCACAATCGCAAAAA
Source organism: uncultured Anaerolineae bacterium (assembly GCA_903910795.1). Lineage (GTDB taxonomy): Bacteria > Chloroflexota > Anaerolineae > Anaerolineales > Villigracilaceae > UBA5195. Next base: position 4,528 of record CAIWAX010000008.1, on the reverse strand, counting down.
CCGAAGGCAGCGGGTTCATCGGGCTGACGATATAGGCCGATACCGCGTAATTGTCTTCGTTATTCTTGCCAGTCATGCCAGCGTGGGTCTGGGCGGTCAGATAGAGGTGGGCGCGGTCAGTGCGTATCATTGTCCTGGATGGGTGTGACGGTAGGTTTGCGCGGGGCGGGGGCCTTGGCAAGCACAAACCGGTAGGTCAGACTGCCAAAGTTGATCATATCGCCGTGCTGCAGGATCTGCCCCTCGCGCGGGATGAGCGTAAAGTTGACCCAGGTGCCGGCCACCGAGTTTTCGTCGAGCAGCCGGTATGAGCCATCCGGCTCGCGGCGCAGGCGGGCGTGCAGCAGTGACAGGCTGGGATGGTCGAGCACCACCGTGGACTGGGTCGGGTCGCTGCCGAAGGTGCTCTCGCGCCCGGGCAGGCTGATCGGGTCGGCGCCAGCCAGTGGCGAGCCGTCATCGGCCAGACGGGCCAGGTAGGCCGGGGCGGGCGGATCGCGGCGCCGCAGCCAGGGGAAGGGGTTGGCGCGGCCGGCCTTGGGGGCTTCCACTTCCACATTCACGGGCTGGGTGACCGGGTCAACCTTCTTGCGCTGTGATTTTTGGCGTTCTGAGAGCGAGGCCAGCCCGCGCCGTCCGCTCAGGATGATGATGCCGAGCACCACTGCGCCCGCCAGCACCATGAAGGTGATGGTGATGGCGGTGCTGTTACGCAAAATCAGCCCGGGTATGCCGCCCGGCGGCTGTACCACCGTTACTTGCACCGGCAGGCTGCTGCTCATCTGGCTCAGACCGAGCGAATCTTCCACCTCCACCTTGAGGGAGTGTTCGCCGCTGGCTACATAGGTTCGCAAATTCCAATTGAAGCGCGTGAAGGGCTCAGTCGTGTTTTCGGCGGCCTTTTCGCCATCCACAAACAGGGTGGTGCGTTTCAACGAGCGCACGCGCCCATCCGGGAATTCCACCAGGATCGATATTTGCTGTTCGGCCGGGGTGAAGCTCTCAATGTTGAAGGGCGCCTCCGGGTTCTGGCGCACGAGCGTGATGGGCGGCGAAAGCAGCACCGCGCTGGGTGGCTGGATGTCGAGCTGGAAGCTGGCGGCCGGTGTGCTGAGCGACAGGCTGCCGCTGTTGACCTGCAGGGTGACGCTGTTCTGCCCGGGGGCCCGGATCAGGCTGCTGTAGCTCACCCGGTAGACCGCCCGCAGGGTGGCTACCCAGCTCTCCAGGTCGGGCATAGTTTCGCCCCCGGTGAAGGTGGCGAAGCTGCCGCCGGTGTCCGCAGCCAGTTTGACGAGGGCCAGCGCGCCGGGGTTGCCCATGTAAGTCTGTGAGTCTACGATCCAGACGAAGATGCGCACGCCCATTTGCTTGGCGCGCGCGGTCAGATCGCCCAGACCGTTCTGATCCTGGATGCTCAGGTGCGGGGAGATCAGCAGGATGGCCTTTTTGCTGCCCGGGCCGAGCTGGGCCTCCTGCGAGGCATCCAGCGCGTAGGACAGGGCGAAATTGCTGCTGACAGATTTGGTGGTGGCCGGGTCAAAGGCGGCCAGGTGGCTCTTCCAATCCGTGGGGGTCAGGCGTGAGGCCACCGCGCCGCCGTTCCAGACCAGCCCCACTTTGTCTTCGCTGTTGGCGGGCAGGGCCGTGGCCCAGGCTTCCAGGATGGTTTGCAGTTTGACGAAGCGCGAGAGCCCCTGCCCGTCACGGTTGCCCAGCGCGGGGTCCGAGTTGACCGCCAGCACAAAGTTGAGCGGCGTAACCAGTTTTTCCAGGCTGTCGGGCTTGATCAACTGGCCGTTTTCCAGCGCCGAGACATCGCCTATGCCCAGGTCGTTGAGAAAAGTGCCGTGGTCGTCGAAGGCGTCCAGGTAGGCTGTGATGGTCGGGAATTTGGTGGTATCGGGCGGCGTCATGGCGGCGTAAGCCAGCCCATCGGCGCGCGCCGAAAAGGCCGGCAGCGCCAGGCAGGCGATCAGCAGTACAAGGAATAAACGCAGTGGGGCGCGCATGGATTTCAAGGCATTAAGTTCCAATTAACATGAGAATCATACTCGAAAAATGACAAAAACGCGAAACCATTTCGGTTTCGCGTTTTTGTGCTGGTGACGGGGACGGGCTTACAGCGGCGCCGACGTCAGGCGGCGGAAGAACAGCGTCCAGACCGCCAGGCTGTAAACCTGCAGCAGGCTGGTCACGATCAGGTACACCGGGAGGTACAGGATAAATGAAAGGATCAGCGCGGGAACGGCGCCAAAGGTGTTCTGCGCCAGAGATTCGAGCAGGTTGACTGCGAATTGCAAGGGGACAAAAATCACTAGCGAGGCCGCCTCGTTGATCAGGCCCAGAATGACACCCAGCACGAGGATGCTCAGCCAGGCGGATTTGACGACCTGCCAGCCGCGTTTCAGGGCCGCCATCACGCCCAGGTCTTCCAGCGCGATGCCGAAATAGGCCATCTGCACGATCCAGCCAAAGATCACAGTCAGCAGCCCGGTCACGCACATGCCGCACAGCAGCACCCCGGCGACCGTCAGGATCGTGGATGTAGGCGGGGCTGTGAAAGGCAGTTTGCTGGATGCGGCTGAATAAATATCCATCCACATCCAGCCGGCCAGCAAATAAAGCCCGACCACCAGCGGCAGCAGCGCCACCGAATCGACCCAGAACATGCGCCAGAAATAGGGCTTGCTCTCATTCCACAACCGGCGTAGAGACGTTGCAGGCAACGTCTCTACGGTGTCACCGGCCTGGTCGATGCCTTTGATCAGGGCGCTGCGGCCTATCAGGGTCATGTAATAGGCAAGCAACCCCAGCGCGCACAGCAGCGCAATTCCCAGCCCGACCAGCATGCCGTACTTTGCGATGAAATCCGCGGGCCGTATGGCAGAAAAAATGGCGGGCATGTTTTGCCCAACCAGCCCGTTTAATAAGCCGCTGGCGGCTGCGCTCAGGCTCATGGCGATGCCGGCCCCGCAGTTCGCCAGCAGGCTGATGACCCACAAAGCCTTATTTTGCCGGGCAATTTGCCAGCCTCTGGAAAGGATTTCAGCGATGTTGACTTTGTTATGCATGCCTATCCTCTTTTTCATCACGACTCGTAGTAGCGACTTTAGTCGCTGCTACAGCTCCCGCAGCCGAACGGCTAATGTAGAGACGTTGCATGCAACGTCTCTACATGCAACGTCTCTACATTGGATGACAGGGGTTGGTTTTGTTATAAACCCGCGGCCTCACTGCTCAGAGCGGGCTGAACCGGCTGCTCGGGCTGCTCGGGCTGCGCGGGTTGAGCGGGTTCAATGGTCAGACGGCGGAAGACTATCGTCATGGCGGTCTGGCTGTAAGCCAGCAGGGCTCCGCTGAAGGCCAGCAGCGCCGGCAGGTACACGATCACGCAGCAGCTCCCGATGATGATGGGCATTAACATGCTGTTGGCGGCCCCGGCGGCATACGTTCCCGCCACGCCAACCGCCGCCACGGCGATCACACCGATCAGCGGGATGGCAGCCACAAAGCCAGTCACGCCGCTGATCACACCCAGGATGATGGTCATCAGGATGATGGAAATCCAGGCCGACTTGAAGACCTGCCAGCCGCGCACCAGGCTGGGCATGATACCCAGGTCTTCCAGCACGATGGCGTTCTGGGCCTGTTCGGCGATAAACCACAGCACCATCGAGACGATCGAGATCACGCACATCAGCACCACGAAGATGCCCAGCCCCCCGATGATCAAGGCTGGCAGCGCGCTGTTCTGTGTGCCGTTGACCGCCATGCTGTACACACCAAAGCCCAGGCCGGCCAGGACGATGACTATTACCAGGAAGACCGGCAGCGCGATCAACAGGTTCAGGCCGAACATGCGCCAGAAATAGGGCGTGCTTTCAGACCACAGCTCGCCAAAACTGAGCGAGGCCGCGCCCGCATCCGCCTTGCTGGCGCCGTGGATCAGGCCGGTGCGGCCCATGATGCCAATCGAATAAAACACAATCCACAATACGCACAGCAACACGATGCCCACCCCGATCCAGACGCCGTATTTGGCCAGGACTTCCTGCAGGATGGCTTCCGGGCGCATATTCTGGAAAAGCCGCGGCATGGCGGGGAACTGCCCGCTGCCGCTGCTGCCCGAGCCGAAGTTCTGGTTATTGCCAAAATTACCGCTGTTAAAGTTGAAACGGCTGCCGTTGCCCCCGGCGCAGCCCGCCAGGATGCCGAAGATCCACAGGATTTTGAATTTCCAGACGATTTGCCAGGATTTTGAAAGAATTTCACCGTAGTTGATTTTGCTGTTCATGAGAGGGGTCCTTGAATAGGGAAAGAGGGAAAATGATCTTACTATATTAGTATACGCTTAATGGAAAAGAAAGTTTCGCAATAAAAAGCAGGGGCGCAGCATCGCTGCGCCCCTGCTTTTTATGCTTAGTCACCACTCATGGGTTGTATACTTTTGGGCAAGAACCTATGCCCCCCGGCCCCCTTCCCTGCCAGGGCAGGGGGAGACAGTACTTTTCGTGGTGTTTTTGGG
>CAIWAX010000007.1 GCA_903910795.1 uncultured Anaerolineae bacterium | reverse complement strand
GGCCGCTACGCGAAAACACCACTTGCGGAGCAAACAAACGATTAGGTCTCATTTTTATACCAAAAGTAACATGCTTTTGGCCGAAATGCTCCGCCGGTGAGTAGAGTTACCTTAATTATACAATTGTTTTACTCATCTACGCTTAATAAAAACAATAAGTTGATCAAACATTTTTTCTTCTATTATGCTTTATCCGGCTCTCCTGTAAATAGATGGGAGAGCCGGATTTTTTATCTGAAGAGCTGTTATTTTTTGGATAACGCGGCATTTACCTTTCCGGCATAATCACTGTAGCCGCCAATATATTCCGTCAATCTGGCGTTTTTTAATTCGACAATCCGCTCAACGGTGCGATCTAAAAAGTAGCGGTCATGCGAGATTACCAGCACGCTGCCCACGAAATCACTCAGGGCATTTTCAAGCACCTCGGCGGAGGCGATATCCAGGTTATTGGTGGGCTCATCTAACAGTAAAAAATTCGCCCCGGAGAGTACCAGCAGGGCCAATTGCAGCCGACTACGCTCGCCGCCTGAAAGCGTGCTGATCTTTTGCGTGGCCTGCTGGTAGGTGAAAAGATAGCGGATCAGCAGCGCGACCGCGTTTGCCTCGGTCATATTCGCGGCGCGGCGCACCACTTCGATCAGGGTCTGGTTGAAATCCAGGGTCTCGTGTTCCTGGGCATAATAGCCAACCTTGACACTCGGGCCGAGTTTGATCTCACCGCTATCTGGCAGCATTTCTCCAAGGATCAGCCGCAGCAGAACGGATTTCCCCGCCCCGTTTGCGCCGATCAGCCCCACCCTTTCTCCATGTCTAACCATCAGGTTGGCATTCAACAGAATTGGCCGGGGCGCAAAGGTTTTGCTAACCCCGCAAAATTCCAATACCTGGTTTGACCCTCGCCAGCCGCTCAGCTCCAATCCCATCGAACGGCGCTCCAGATCCGGCCGGTTGAGCCGGTCCACTTTTTCGAGCCTGGTTTGCATGGAGCGCACCCGGCTGGCGAATTTATCGCTGACTTGCACCCAGACCTGGTAGCGTTTGAGAGCCAGTTCCATGCGGTTAATGGCTCTCTGCTGGATCTGGTACAACTCATCCTGCCGGGCCAGGCGCTGTTCTTTGTCGATGATATAGTCTGTGTAATTGCCGGAGAAGGTTGAAAACTGCCCGGCTTCGATTTCGGCGATCTGGCCGACGACCGCGTCCAGCAGATAACGGTCATGCGAGATCAACACCACCGCGCCGGGGTAATCCTGGATCAATTTCTCCAGGAAGGTTTTGCCCGGCATATCCAGGTGATTATCGGGTTCATCCAGCAAAAGCACGGAGGGTTTTAACAGCAGCAACCGCGCCAGCCCAACCAGTTTTTTTTGCCCGCCGCTCAACAGGTAAATCGGCTTGCCAAAATCTGTTTCGGGCAGCCCCAGCCCTTTTAAGAGCTCGCGCACACGCGCAGGGTAAGATGCCCCGCCGAACTTCGCGTATTCTTCCAGCAGCTTTTCCTGGGTTTGGAGGGCCTTGTCCAATTTATGATGGTGGTTGTAAATTTCAGGCTGGCTCATCAGGTCTTCCACTCGCCGCAGTTCGGCTTCGATCTCAGCCACACGCGGGTTGCCCGCCAGGGCAAGTTCCAGGGCGGTCTTCTCGGCGGGGAACTCCGGCTGCTGTGGCAGATAACCAACACTGATGCCGCGGGCGCGCACCACCCCGCCGCCGGGTTCGGGATTGTTTTCTCCGGTGATCAGTTTTAATAAGGATGATTTCCCCGCCCCGTTTGGCCCGACCAGGCCGATCTTCTGATCATGCTGGATTTCCCAGCCCAGGTTGCTGAATAATGTGCGGGCGCCAAGGATTAAAGTGACATTGGATAAGCTGATAGCGATCATGTTTTTTCTCTGGTTTTTGTTGGTTATTTACTTGTGGGATTAAATAAAACACCGCAGGGCAGGCCTGCGGTGGAGAAGGAGATTGTGTGTTTAGAACGAAGAAACCGTTACTCCGGGCAGCAGGCGCGATTCAAGAAGGCCGGGCTGAAGATAAAGCCGCGCACACCGATGTAGAGAACGTTCTGATTGCCGGAAAGTTCGTAACGCATAAAAAAATTATATCATGGAATGGTTGTGGCTGGTTTCACTGTCCAGCGATCACTTCGATTTCGCGCCAGGCCACCCAGGCCGGGCTGAGCAGGGTCTGGATGCGCACAAACTGGATGCCCTTGAGCGGCTGCGCCGGGGTGAAGCTCAACCTCTGCCCATCTGCGGTGACGCCGGTGAAAGTGTAAACAGCCGTGTAGGTATTGTTATTGCCCGGCCCCTTGACAATGATCTTGTGGATTGATTTCCCGGGCGGAAACTGGCTGACCAATAGATTAACGGCCTGGATGGTGTACGGTGCGCCCAGGTCGATCTCGATCCATTCTACCGGGCCGCGCGGCGCGCTCCACCAGGTGTTAGGGTCTGCATCCACGGCATAAGCTCCAGGCTGCCCGGACAGGCTCCCCGATACCTTGACCGGCCGGCCAAGGGCCAGGTTTGCGCCGGGGCCTGTGCGTTGAATACCGAGAGCGGATTTATCCTTGAAATAGGCATCGATCAAGGCTGTAAAAGTGCCGGGTCGTGTTTCCGGCAACAGGAAATCTGGTTTATCGTTTCGCGATTGAAAGATCACCTGCGCCGGCTGAACGCCCGAATCCAGTTCATATTTGCGGATGCGCTCCCCGGCGTTGGTCAGCCAGGCCGCATCGCTCTGGTCAACGGCATCACCACTGTAGATGATCCCGACCGGCACGCCAACCTGCTGTCCGTAACTCTGCACGGCTTTGACCGAATCGGGCCAGGTGGGGCGGCTCCAATCCACCTCCAGATGCAGAAAGCCCAGGTTGACACCGTTTACCTGCCGGTATGTATCCAGCCAGGCCTGGTAATCCTTTTCATACGCCAGGCCGGTCAGCGCTTCTGTGTCGCCGGTTACCATGCCCGGTGAAGCGATCCCGACTGCCTGGACAAACTGAGCAATATCGCTGGCAATTTTGGACGCCTCCCACTTGCAAGCCTGCGAACCCGCGTATAGCGAGCCGAAGTAATACGGTTTGTCCAGCACGAGCAGGTTGATGACCCCGCCCGCCTTCAGGATGCGGGCTGCGATCTTTCGTCCGGTATCAATCCCGTCGAAGCCTTCCAACCCCTGTCCGCAGGTTGGGCCAGGGGTCAACGCGCCGGTTTCCACAGCCAGAGCCAGACCGCGCCGGTTCAAATCCGCGACCACCTGGCGCAATTCAACATCCGACGCAACCGAAGCCACCCACTCCCCGGGCAGTTGGAAAACCTGGATGTGGCTGGCGGCGTTCGTCCAGGGGGCGTCCTGTGTAAAGAGCGCCATGAAATCCTGCGAGCCGGAGTACTCACGCCACTGGTTGCGGGGCAGGGGCGGCAGAGGCGCGAACCAGACCAGTGGGCGCTGGTTCAGATCAAGGCTGACTGTTGGATAGGGGCTGGGGGAGGGGATTGGCGTTTCAGTGGGCTGGGGTGTACGGGTGGCAGGCGCGGGGGTTGGGCTGGCGGAGGAGTTCAACCCGGGCAGCCCTGACGCAGGCAGGATGCACATCACCAGCAGCAGTGAGATGGCGGCGATGCTTATCAGGCGCGGGGTTTGTCTGTTTTGCATGGTGGGCTAATTATCCATCTGAAAGGTGCATTGGACAAGGTGGAAACAGGTTTCAGGCAAAGGTTACATCTTCTCCCAAGTGGGATGGGTTAATTGCGGTAATATTATGGCATGACGCATAAACTGTTTTGGGATGATCCCTATCTTGCAGCCTGCGATACGTTGATTGACACGGTTTCGGGCCCGTTGGTCACTCTGCGCGAAACGGTTTTTTACGCCTTTTCTGGCGGACAGGAAAGCGACCGCGGGACAATTGGCGGCCTGCCGGTCCTGACTGCCCGAAAATCCGGACTGGAGATTGAATATGAGCTACCCGAGGAACATACCTTGCGGCCCGGAGACCCTGTCCGCGTAGAGATCGACTGGCCCCGGCGTTACTGTCTGATGCGCTTGCACTTCGCTGCCGAATTGGCTCTGGAGTTGGCTTATCGCAAGCTGCCGGGTATTGAAAAAATTGGGGCGCACATCGCTCAGGACAAAGCCCGCATCGATTTTGCCTGGCCGGTCAGCCTGTCACCTATCCTTTCCGGGCTGGCGGCTGAAGCGCAGGCCATCATCGACCAGAATGTCGCCATCGTCAGCGCCTTTTCGGACGAATCGCTCCAGCGCCGGTATTGGGAAGTTCCCGGTTTTGGGCGGGTAGCGTGCGGTGGCACGCACCTGCGGCGGACTGGTGAGATCGGGCTTTTGCGGCTGAAGCGGGATAACATCGGGCGGGGCAAGGAGCGGATTGAGGTGTACGCGGCCGGTCATGCGGAATAAGTTAATGTATGCTACACTGGGATAGTCCCTGAGCACAGGGCAGGATGAGAGTAAATATATGACAACCACAAACAATGAATCACCCGAAGCGGAAATGGTGCGCTGCACACTTTGCCCAACTCCGGTTTGGATGCGCAAAGACCGGCTGGAAAAGCACATTGCGAAAGTCCATTCGCAGACGGCCCCGTCAAAAAAGACTTTTTCTTCCTATCATGCCCGCCTGGAAAGCACTTCTCTGGCTAGAAAAAAATCACCAAACCCTGCGGAATCAAATACCAGGCTGCGTGGAAAATCCAGCAATCTCAAGTTGATTTCACGGGATGGACATCGGGCAGGCCCGGGGCGCTGCGCTGAATGTGGATTTGAACAGTCACAGCTCTGGCAGTATGCCGAGAGTAATCACGGTCCGGTGGAAATTTGCTCGGGCTGCAAACCACTGGTTTTTGAGCGATCGTTTGGGGCCGTTGAAGCGGATAGCGTTGATTAATAGGGCTGGGAAAACAGGTTCTATCTTCTCCAACAAAAACTGGTGGGTTTCCACCAGTTTTTATTTTAACAACCTGCTCAATTCAACCCCGGTTTTGTTTCATTCTGCGGGCAATTTTGCGCGAGTCCCCATCTGCGCGTTTTTCCAATTCCTGGATAATGCCGGCATGATCTTCCTGGTCGCGATTCTGGCTTAGTTTGAAGCTCGCCTCAACCGTGCTGACATCTACCGCGATGCCCACGATGCCCCGCATTTGATTCTGCACAAAATCGGTCGGCAGGCCCTCCAGGCTGTAACCCGTGCCGGTCTCATGCTTGCTGACCAATTTGCTGAGCAGGGTGTGAAAGGCGTCACCTTCCAGAAAACGCACTTTGCCGTAGAGATGCACCAGCATGTAATTCCAGGTAGGCACATTGACATGCTTGTACCAGCGCGGTGAAATGTAGGTATGCGGCCCTTGAAAGATCAGCAGGACTTCCTGGTTATTAAAGGTCTTCCACTGTGGATTGGCCTTCGCCAGATGTCCGTAGACCGTCCAGACGCCGTTTTCGGCCTCTTCAATTTCCACCGGCACATGCGTGGCAAGTGGCCTTTGCCCATCGAAGCTGACCAGCGCGGGGAAATTATTGGCGCACAGAAATGCGAAGATTTCCTGGCGGTCTTCAAGAAGATAAAGTTTTGGAATGTACATAGCGGCCACCTCGTGAGGATTTGAGATATTTTTATTCTACTTGATGGGAAGAGGTTTGTGCAGCAGCAGGCAGCGGGGATATACAACATAAAAAAGAACGAATGATAATGTAAATATACATGCTCACTGGTTGGGCAGCAGGTTGTATAATCGCACCAATGATGGCGAGACTGGAGCGGCATTTCAGCTCCCAATTCAACCAT
>CAIWAX010000006.1 GCA_903910795.1 uncultured Anaerolineae bacterium | reverse complement strand
TTTCAAACAGCGCGATCTCTTTCTTGAAATCCATCTCGGACAGTGCAATCTTTTCCCGGCTTTGAACCCAGATTTTCCACATCATAACACTACCATAAAGGAGCGCGATACCCAGAATGATGCCCGTTGAGTGGGTTTGGTCGATAGGCATTAAAACACCTTTCAAAAGCTCGTTGAACGAACCGCTGGCCGCTGCATCCACAATGCTGGATCCTGGCCTGATTCGCAAGAAGATCTCAAGCTGACTCTTTTCCTCCTTGCTCAGTCTGACCCCCTGATCACCGTACTTCATCAGCGCGTATGACCGGTAAATTTCGCGTTGCAACTCCAGCACCGGTTGCAACATGCGCGCCGGGATGGTCTCGTTCCAGGATGGGCCTGTAAAGCGCAAAGTGATGGTTGGCCAATCCTGAAACTCGATTTGCACTTCAGGGCCTAAAAGCCTGCCTTCCGTGATTTCCGTCAACAACCGCCAGGCATCTTCCTCGGACGCGATCAAGACTGTGCTGGTCATACCGTTATTCCCCAATAAAATTCTTATTGTGTGACTGTTTTTCAGTACCCGAAACCGAAACGCAATCCAGCCATGATTTCATGGGCATTGTCATCTTTTTCAACGCGAATACCATTTTCATCGCTGGAGTGGATCCCGACATATCGATACCCGACGTCGCCAGAGACTGTCTTGGTGAAATCATGCGAGAATCCACCCCCATACTGATACGCGAAATTGTTTTCATGGCCGGACGTTTGCACGGTTCCGAAAGACGCGTTGATGTCCGATCTCGCCATGCCGATTCCACCCATCAAATACGGTCTCAACGTCCAGTCGACAGGGAAGTCATAGTAGGCATTTCCCATCAAAGACATAACCTTTGAGTCACCATTTGAGCTGAAGGATGTTGTTCCTAAAGTCAGGTTATTGACACCAAATTTCCGATAAGATCCCTCCAACTCCAGACGCAGATCTTTATGAATCCAGAAACCCACAGCAACAGATTCAACCTCTGCGCGGTCAAGCGATTCCCTTGCTATGGCCCCTGTACCCGGCGTTACGGACCCAACCCTGTCATCTGGAAACGAACCACCGGCTTTTACACTGACATAAAAAGGTCCGGCAGCCACCCACCCTCGTGCCGTTTTGGAATCGGGTTCTCCTGCCTGAACATTGGCAGCAACGCACAACAGCAACAGGACGACAGAAACAACGCCAAACGGCTTTTTCATTAAAAATCTCCTTGCCATGCAATCTGTGAGCGCAAAATAGCCTGACGGCACCACGCCGTCAGGCGGTAAACCAAAAGCCTACCTCGATTCTTGTAGCAATAAGATCTGTACCTTGTCAAAGTCTTTTTGCCGCAAATCCTGAATTCTCCGAACCCCCAGGTTCGCCCGCAGGTTTGCCCATATTTTTTGGCGTGATTGATCCGTGCGTTCCGCCACACGGTCGGAACCCCCGCATTTCGTGAAGCACTTCCTGCAGCAACCCACATCCCATTCTTTGTAGGGTGTGGATGGATTCGGCGAACGAGCCGACGAAGCTGGAAAATTTGACTATCAAATCAACTACAGACAAAAAAAGGAACATCCAAATGCCTGAGGTATCGCAAGACCAAACCGAAAAGACGCCCGCACCCGCCGTGGAGACAGAGCGGATGCGGGACGCCCAAAAGCTGGCTGAATTCCTGAATAATTCCGGGTGGGATTGTCAGTATTACACCTACCTTTTGAAACTCGCTGCCAGCAACAACCTGATTTCGAGGGAATTTTTCAAGCAGTGATGCGGGAAAGGAGCGAAACGGCACAGGCTCTCCCGGTCGGAAGTTTTGTTCCACCCATATCAACAAAAGCAGCAACAAACCACTCGCATTTGTTTTGCAGACAATCCGCCTTGATCAATGGGCAGATTTTCCTCCCTTCTTCAGCGTTGTTTTGATTGGTTTCAACATAATACCAATTTGTAGCCTGATAGATAGTGCCAATATGGTTTTGTTTTGTATCAGCAAAACTTATAAC
>CAIWAX010000005.1 GCA_903910795.1 uncultured Anaerolineae bacterium | reverse complement strand
TTGCTTGTGTTTTGACCCCCTCCCAACCTCCCCCAAATATCCAAAACCAGGATATTTGGAGGAGGGGTCAGATTTTGGCCCCTTCCTCCAAATCCCGCTCTTGGATTTGGGGGAAGGTTGGGAAGGGGGTGGTTTTTTGCCTTTTCGGGAAAACCATATTGAGAATTGCTGGGTGGACTTCCCAGGGTTTTCATAAAGCCCAGAAAATTGTCACTGCGAGCCGCACTTTGGACTTACTTTCATGCCAATTTTGTTTGACGCAGGGATACCTGCTGAATATAGAGCTATTGATTTCCTTGTTTCGGCGGGCTGAAGCCCTTCCTCATGTCATGCAAGCCCCTGCGGGGCTAAACTCATCAGCCCAAAGGGTTTTCATGGACTGAGAAGCGGCCTCGCACGAAGTGTGCCCTGTGGGTTAGCCGCGCAGTAACTTGTAAAGCAGCTTTTTGCTCAATCTGAATTGTGACAAAAATTGTTCTTAAAATCTGCGTCATCTGCGGATAATGTATTTAAAGCGACGACTTTAAGAAAATCTTGGACAGCGGGAGCGCTTCAGGATTCGAAACCCATCAAAGCCTGCACGCGCCGCGTGTTTTCGGGCGTGGTCAGCAGCTCCAACAGGCGGAAAGCCACGCCCAGCGCCGCGGACGGGTTCCAGCAGGTCAGGATGCCGTCATCCTCCACCATCGGCTCGTTGATCACGTTGACACCGAAACCCCTGAGCTGCTCCTGCCGGCGCGGATTCTGGTTGTAGGTCGTGGCGCGTTTGCCCGCCAGGATGCCGCTCTTGCCAACCGGCAGCGCCGCCACGCACACCGAGGCGATCAGCTTGCCTTTGGCGCGAAAGGCCCGGATCAATTCCAGAAATTCCTGCGCGTAGGCGTCCTCGTAAAAGCCGTACTCTTCAAACCCGCCCGGGATAGCCAGCGCCGCGTACTCATCCACGTTGACTTCATTGATCAGGCTATCAACCGTTGCGTGTTGGTCAAAGCTGGTGCGGATGTTCTGGCGCAGCCCGCAGGTATACAGGCGCGTGCTGCCGTCGCCTTCCAGCAGGTTCCAGCCGCACACATCTACAAACACGCTGGCTTCATAGGTTTCATAGCCATTTGCCAGCAGCAGCAGCACCTTGTTTTGTGGTTCAGTCATCGTTCATTCAACTCCCAAATAAAAACCCGCTCCAGGGTTGGAGCGGGAGCGCAAAAGCCTTACACGATCTGAGCCACCAGGGTCAGGAGTACAGCCACCAGCAGGGCCTTGTTGGTGATGTGCCGGGCCTGCCGGTGAACCTGCGCCAGCTCGTCTTCATCTAAAATTTTTTCAACGCTGCCGTTGATGTTGCGCGAACCGCGCCTGGAAAGACCCACGCAGGTTTTATCACGCCATTGAAAGTAACCTGTGCCCGCCACGAAGAATGGCAGGAAGAGCGGCAGCCTCCACAGCAGGTTGGCGTTGATCGCGATCAGCCAGACCAGCAGCGCGGCGGCGATCACGAAGGGGATGATGCCGCTGAGCAGGCGTTTGCGCCGTTCGGCCGGGCTGATGTTGGCGATGCAGACTTCTCCGTTTCCCACTTCAGGTTCCCCGAGCGCGCTTAGTCCGGGTACTAATTTTTGATTGGTCATGGATGTGACTCCTTCTGTATGAAGTACCGGGATACTTTCATCATGAAATTATACTAGCTACTGGCCTGGTTGGAAGCCTCTCCCGCAATATTCGTGCAAAGCCTGCACAATTCCGGGGTGAGCAAATATCCCCCCCGGGGGATTGAAGAATAATCATTCCCCCGGGCCGGGATGGGATAAATTTAATGATGGCTTAAAGCGCGCATGGCAAAATAGTTTAATTGTAACTGCTCACCCGGTTGTGACATCCGGAAAAATATATAGTCAAAGAACTGAAATTCGATGGGTTGCCCCGCAGGTGGTGTTTTCGCGCCAGAA
>CAIWAX010000004.1 GCA_903910795.1 uncultured Anaerolineae bacterium | reverse complement strand
TGCCACATTCAACTCTGAAACCACCACCAAGAACGGCCGCGCTTTCTTTGTGGGCGCCGACCTCTACAAGCAAGGCGAAGCTGCCGGTGCTGCCATGGCGAAGGCCGTGGGTGGCAAGGGCAAGGTCGCCATCATCACCGGCTTCCTGTCTGTCGAAGCGCATGAACTGCGCCGCAACGGCTTCATTGACTATCTCAAGAAGAACAACCCCGATATTACCATCGTTGGCACCTCTGAAAACAATGACAAGGGCGATGTTGCTTTCACCCAGGCCAATGATTTCATGAACGCCAACCCGGACCTGGTCGGCATCTACGTTACCGCTGGCGGCCCGTTCGGCGCTGCGCAAGCTGTAGAAAAGGCTGGCAAGACTGGCAAGGTTCAGGTTGTTTCCTTCGACTTCGTCGATGAGACCATGGCCTATGTCAAGAAAGGCGTCATTTACGCCACCCTCGGCCAGGATCCCTTCGCTCAGGGTCACGACCCCGCCATCCGCCTCTACAATATGCTGGTTGGCAAGGTCATGCCTGAATGTGGCCGCATGGTTACCAAGTCCGATGCTGTTACAAAAGACAATATCGATCAGTATTGGAAGGCCCCGTAAGTCAGCACATTTTCTGTGGGGCAGCCAGGCAACTGGCTGCCCCACACCCCGGTGTAGTTTGAATAAGTTTTATGAAAAAAAATCTTCACAGAACTTCTTGAAATCATTACGGGCATATCAAGAATACCGGAGTTGAAAAATGACGAACCAGAATGGGAACGAATTTATTCTTGAAATAAAAGGCTTATCAAAGCACTTTGGCGGCATTCAAGCGCTTGTCAATGTTGACCTGCAAGTCAGATATGGTGAAGTCCATGCGCTGGTTGGCGAAAATGGAGCGGGCAAATCAACCCTGATGAATGTCTTGGGTGGGATCATTCAATGTGATCAGGGCGAAATAATGTATCAGGGGCATAAAGTCAATTTTTCTGATCCGCTTCAGTCTTTGGGAGCCGGCATCGCCATTATCCATCAGGAATTAGCCATGCTGCCGACTCTGAACGTAATTGATAATATGTTTATTGGCAGGATGAAAACCAGGAATGGGTTTATATCCTGGGGCGATTTGGAAAAACAAACCCGTGAACACCTGGCTATTGTTGGTCTGAATATCGATCCGTATTCATCGGTGCGAGATTTATCCATTTCGCAACGCCAATTGGTGGAAATTGCCAAGGCGGTTTCCATGGATGCCAGCCTGATTATCATGGATGAACCCAATTCCTCGCTGAGCGAATCCGAAACCAAAATATTGTTTGAAGTTATTAAACGCCTTCAGGCAAAGAATGTCGCTGTAATTTATGTATCACACAAAATCAACGAAGTGCTGCAAATTGCAGACCGCATCAGTGTTTTGCGTGACGGCCACTATATCGGTACTGTTAATAAAGAAGAAGCCACAATTTCCTCCGTCATCGAAATGATGGTAGGCCGCCAGGTTCTCATCCAGAGGATTGGTACAGGCAGCCGCACAGATACCCCCTTGCTCCAGGTGGAAGGACTGAGTGGTGAACGCTTTACAAATGTCAGTTTCCAGTTGAATCAAGGAGAAATATTGGGATTTGCCGGATTAGTGGGGGCAGGTCGAAGCGAGGTGGCCAGGGCGATTTTTGGAGCAGACCCCATCAAAAGCGGAAAAATATTGTTGGATGGAAAGCCAGTCCGCTTCAGGCTGCCCGCCGATGCCATTAAACATGGTTTGGCGATGGTGCAGGAAGATCGCAAAGTTCTTTCTTTGTTTATGGATATGTCCATTCTTTACAACATCTCCATGGCCCAATTGCCGCACCTGGCATCGGGGGGCTTTATCCGCGGGAAAGAAGAAAACAATATCGCTGATAACTTTGTGAAAAAGCTGAGTATCAAATTATCGAATGTCTATTCGCCTGTCCGCAGCCTGAGCGGAGGAAACCAGCAAAAAACTGTACTGGCGCGCTGGTTGGCAACCAACCCGCGGATTTTGATCCTGGATGAGCCAACCCATGGGGTGGACATTGGAGCCAAGTCAGAAATTTACCGTTTAATGCGTGATTTGGCCAGCTCCGGGATTGGTATTATTTTGATTTCCTCCGAACTGCCTGAGATTATGGCTATGTCAGACCGGGTGGCGGTCATGCATGAAGGCAGCCTGATGGGTATCCTCGATCAGACCAGTGCCAGTGAATCCGCAATCATGGCCATGGCAACCGGTCATCAACACGAATTCGTGAATTAAGTACATCAACCTGCACATGTTTTGGAGGATATGATGATCGATTGCAC
Source organism: uncultured Anaerolineae bacterium (assembly GCA_903910795.1). Taxonomy (GTDB): domain Bacteria; phylum Chloroflexota; class Anaerolineae; order Anaerolineales; family Villigracilaceae; genus UBA5195. The sequence continues at coordinate 6,380 of CAIWAX010000004.1, read as the reverse complement.
CCTGAAGAAATCCAACTTCCGTGGCTGGGATTCGATTGAAATCCAAAATGGGCTTATCCGCCTGGTTGCGGTTCCAGATATTGGCGGGCGGGTAATGGCTTACGACCTGGGAAATCTGCCCATGATTTTCGTGGATAACGATCTCGCAGGTCAATTATTCAGCCCTCAGGAAAATCAAGGCGATGGTTCCCTGGCGGCCTGGAAGAATTACGGCGGCGATAAGACCTGGCCCTCTCCACAAGGCTGGGATAACGATGATCAGTGGCATGGCCCGCCTGATCCAGTTTTGGATACGGGGAAATATCAGGCTGTTTCTTATTGTGATGCCTATGCTGCCTGGATTGAAATGACGAGCCCCGAGGATCAGCGCACGGGAATGCAAATTACGCGTAGATTTGAGATTCACCCAGGGTCAAGCAGAGTGGCGGTCAAGCTTAGTTTTAAGAATATCAGCCAGAGAAAAGTCAAATGGAGTATTTGGGACGTTATACAACTGGATGCTTCCTTGCGTACCCAGGGCGGCGGGTTCAGTCATGACCCGGCATGTTCCATCACTACCCAGTTGAACCCGGAAAGTCGTTTCGATAAAGGGTACTACGTTATGTTTGGAGACCAGGCCAACCCGCAGTGGAAGGTGGATCGTGTCAACGGTCTGGTGGAAGCCGGCTATTTATGGGAGATCGGAAAAATCGGGATCGATACGAATGGGGGCTGGGTGGCTTTTACCAACCCAAGCAAGGGCTGCGCTTTTGCAGAATTATTCAAGCATTTCCCGGGTGAAGAATATCCTGACGATGGTGTGGGTGTCGAATATTGGACGGTTGGGCGCGGAAAGGTTGCCAACCTGGATTATGAACAGACTTCTATATATTTAATGGAGGTGGAAGTTTTAAGCCCTTATTATCAATTCCTGCCAGGCCAGGTGCAATCCTTCGATGTCTCCTGGGGGCTGTGCAAGCTGGATGGGCAGGTTTTGAATGTGATGCCAGGCGGCTGCACTACTATGCCTCTCAAAGCAGCCATTTCTGCTGGTAAGTTGAATTTGAGCGGTGCATTTGGGGTTTTTGACTCTGGAGAACTGCTTTTACAAGGATTGGATGTTGATGGAAACACGCTTTTTGAAATTCAGCTTCAGGAAGTATCCCCTGACCAGCCGGTGAAAATTCTGTATGTATTGGAGCCATTCCCTGAGTGTGAACAGATCCGGTTGTTTGTTAAAAACCGGATTGACCAAAACTCCTGCTTGTTGGCTGAGTGCCGCGTATAGGAATCTGATCATGGAAAGAAGAACTGCCTACCTGCGACCGGACGAAATCCGAGCCGAATTATCCAAAACCCCCATTATGTACCTGCCGCTTGGGCCAGTCGAATGGCATGCCCCTCACCTGCCGGTCGGCACCGATCCGATTCATGCCGAGCGCGCTGCCCTGGCCGCCAGTGAAAACACGGGTGGGTTGGTGTATCCCACGCTGTATTGGGGTACGGAACGGGAACGTTCACCTGAATTATTGGACTGGATCGGCCTCGAGCAGGGTCAATATGTGGTCGGAATGGATTTTACGTTGGGCGGTTTACCCAGTCATTATGCCAGCGAGGATGTCTTTGGCCTGGTAATTCGCGAGCAGTTACGCTTGATATTTTCCTGGCCAGTTCAAATTGTCGTCATTATTTCTGGACACGGCGCCACGAATCACATGCAAGTGCTGGAGCGTATTGCGGCAGAGTATTCGGCTGAACACCATCGCGTAATGGTAGTGCTACCATTTGTTCGCGATGCACAGGGAGTCCTACGGGTCGGGCACGCCTCCCGCATTGAAACATCCACGATAATGCACCTTGCGCCTGCAAGCGTGAAAATTGACCAGCTTCCGCCAATTGGGAAACCTCTTCAAAATGTAGAATGGGCGATTGTGGATTTTTCAACCTTTGCCGGGCAGCCTGCCCCTGAACGAACTGTCAGCGCGGATGATGACCCCAGGCTTTCATCCAAGTCAGAAGGCGAAATGATTTTTAAAGCGGCGGTTGCTCACATTATAGAGCTGGTGAACAACGAAAAAGAGAATTTTATTTTGTAACTACTCAGCCTGTTTCGTCAATGAAGGATAAAGTCGCTAAAAGAACTATATTTCGATGGTTCGCAAAACACCATAAAAAGTACTGTTTCCCCCTTCCCGATTTTGGGAAGAGGGTCGGGGGTTCTTTCACCTCGCGCGTTCTTCGCGAGGATGGGTTTCTGCCAAACAGCACCCACCCCGTAAGCAGTTACGTGATTTTTTGGAAAGCCAACGCATCAACCTCACTGGGCGCCAGGCTGTGCTTGAAGCCGTAAGCGTGAAAAAAAAAGTGTTGCATAGTTTGTTTCAAATATCAAACAATCACTGCTTGATATTTCCCCAATCCGAGTAAATATTCACTATTCAAGGAAACTACCATGACTGATTTTTCACCAAAACCCGAACATAAATTTACCTTTGGTCTGTGGACCGTTGGAAACCGCGGATCGGATCCCTTTGGCAGCGCAGTGCGCGGCCATAAGACGCCCGCCGAACTGGTTTACCTGCTGGGCGAGGTCGGCGCCTACGGCGTCAACTTCCATGATAACGACCTGATCCCGATCGATGCGACCCTGGCAGAAGCAGAGGCCATTAAAAAAGATTTTCGCAACGCGCTCAAAGATACGGGGCTGATCGTTCCAATGGCTACCACCAACCTGTTCAGCGACCCGATATTTAAAGATGGGGCATTCACCGCCAACGATCCCAGTGTGCGCGCCTATGCTCTTCAGAAAACCATGCAGGCCATCGACCTGGGTGTCGAATTCGGCGCGAAAACGTACGTCTTTTGGGGCGGGCGCGAAGGCACAGAGACCGATTCCAGCAAGAGCGCGGTCGAATCGATCAAGCGCTCGCGCGAGGCGATGAACTTCCTGTGCGAATATGCCCTCGATAACAAATATGACCTCAAATTCGCCCTGGAATCCAAACCTAACGAACCGCGCGGTGACATGTACAACCCAACCATCGGCCACATGCTGGCCTTCATTACCACCCTCGACCACCCCGAAATGGTGGGCGTCAACCCTGAGGTAGCCCATGAACACATGGCAGGCCTCAATTTCATGCACGGCGTGGCGCAAGCCTGGGAAGCGGGCAAACTGTTCCACATCGACCTGAACGATCAGTACCCCGGCCGCTATGACCAAGATCTGCGCTTAGGATCACGCGATCTGAAGGCCGCCTTCTACCTGGTCAAATTCTTGGAAGATGTGGGTTACAACGGCAGCCGCCACTTTGACGCGCACGCCTATCGCACTGAAGATTACGAAGGCGTCAAAGATTTTGCACGCGGCTGCATGCGCACATACCTGGTTTTGAAGGACAAGGCTGCACAGTTCAACGCCGACGGAGAAATCCAGGCTCTGCTGGCCGAAATTAACGCCGATAATCCGGGCCTGGCTCCTTATTTCGGCAAATATTCCCCAGAAAAAGCTGCCGCCATCAAGAGTCACAGCTTTGATCGACCCGGCATCGCCAGTCGCGGCTTAAAGTATGAGCGCCTGGATCAACTGACAATCGATATCCTGACCGGCACCCGCTAACCCGATTGGAGGCAACCATGAACTCTCGTGAACGTTTGCAAATAGCGCTCAATCACCAGGAGCCAGACCGCATTCCGTACGACTTTGGCGCAACAGTGTTGACCAGCATCAGCCAGTTTGGTTATCGTAAACTCCGCACTCACCTGGGACTAACCCAGGTGGAGCCCAATATTGTAGATATTTTCCAACAGGTGGTGGCTGTTGACGAAGATATGCGCACAATGCTGAAGTGTGATGTTAAAGATGTGGCGCCGCGTTCGTCAGCCACATTCCAGGTGAACATCAAGAATGATATGGCGGATTACACCTACTTTTATGATGAGTGGGGTATCGGCTGGAAAATGCCAAAAGTTGGCGGGCTGTACTATGATATGTTTTCGCATCCGCTGGCCGGCAACATCACCAAGGCCGATATTGATAAATACCCATGGCCCAACCCAATCGATCCGGCTCGTTTTGTTGGGTTAAAGGAACGTGCCCGGTATGCGGCCGAGGTTGAGCAGCAGGGCGTGATTCTTGGCGGATTATCGGCTGGCATCATGGAGATGGTGGCATGGATGCGCGGATTCGCAGATTATTTTGCGGATTTCGGCAACAACGAAGAACAGTTGGGTTATTTTCTGGATAAGATCGTGGATTTAAAGATGGCTTATTGGGAAATTGCCCTGCGCGAAGCGGGTGAATACGCCGATGCCGTTGTGGAAGCAGATGACATGGCTGGACAACGCGGTATGTTAATGTCGCCCGCTTCTTACCGGCGGGTGGTCAAGCCTCGCCATAAAAAGTTGATGGATTTCATCCACGCCCGCACCAAAGCCAAGATTTTCTTCCATTCCTGCGGTTCTGTCCGCAAGGTCATCCCGGATTTTATTGATGTAGGGGTCGATATTCTCAACCCGGTTCAAGTCAATGCTACCGGCATGGATTCTGCCGAGCTAAAGCGTGAATTTGGCAAGGACATAACATTCTGGGGCGGAGGAGTGGATACCCAGGGCGTGTTTGGCAGTGGGCAGGTGGATGTGCAAGGTGTGAAGGATGATGTCAGGCGGCGTATCGACGACCTGGCACCAGGCGGTGGGTTTGTTTTCGCCACTATCCATAATATTCAGGCAAACGTCCCCCCCGAAAATATCATGGCCATGTGGGAAACCCTGCAAGAATATGGTATATACAAAAAATAAAAAGCGCAGCACCGTTTTCGGAAAGTTTGTTTTTGGAGGACATAATGTCATATCTGATGGGAATTGACGTATCAACCACTGGCGTGAAGGCCCTGCTCATTGCGCCGGATGGACAGGTGATTGCCAGTGCCAATACAGAACAGCCGCTTTCGACACCCTCCCCTTTGTGGAGCGAACAGAATCCGGCTGATTGGTGGCGCAGCACGCTTGCCAGCATAAAAAAGGCCCTGGCACAGGCAGGCATCTCTGGGGAAGAAGTTGCTGCAGTTGGGCTGACCGGCCAAATGCACGGCTTAACCCTTCTGGATCAGGGCGGCGCAGTGCTGCGTCCCGCCATCCTTTGGAACGACCAGCGAACTGCGGCCCAGTGTATCGAAATCCGGGAACGGGTGGGATCGAAACGCCTGATTGAGCTCACTGGGAATGATGCCTTGACTGGTTTTACCGCGCCTAAGATTCTGTGGGTGCGCGAGAATGAACCTGAAATTTATGCCCGGGTGCGCCACATCCTGCTCCCCAAAGATTACATACGTTACCTGTTAACAGGTGACTTTGCTGTAGACTGTGCCGATGGGGCTGGCACCCTCCTTTTTGATATAAAAACTCGTAACTGGTCCCCCGAAGTTTTGGATACGCTGGACATTCCCCTCAACTGGCTGCCGAAGGTGTTTGAAGGCAGTCAGATCACCGGCATGATCACTGCAGAAGCTGCCGCCCTGACGGGACTAAAGGCGGGAACGCCTGTGGCAGGCGGAGGCGGCGATCAGGCAGCCCAGGCCGTGGGCGTAGGCGCTGTTCATCCGGGGATCGTGGCATTGACCCTGGGCACCTCTGGCGTTGTTTTTGCCACTACAAACGGACCTTTTGTAGAACCAGAAGGACGCCTGCATGCTTTCTGTCATTCCGTACCGGGCCGCTGGCATTTGATGGGAGTCATGTTATCGGCTGCCGGCAGCCTGCGCTGGTATCGCGACGTAATGGCCCCCGGCCAGGATTACGACAGCTTGCTGGCCCCGGCTGAAAAGGTTCAGCCGGGTTGTGAAGGTTTGTTATTCCTGCCGTACCTGACCGGTGAACGCACGCCGTATCCGGATCCACTGGCTCGCGGGGCTTTTGTTGGGCTGACCATTCGGCATGGGCCGGCTCACATGACCCGCGCGGTTCTGGAGGGGGTAGCTTTTGGCTTACGTGATTCATTCGAACTCATGAAGTCCACTGGCCTGGCAAAAATTGATCAGGTGCGTGTTTCAGGTGGCGGCGCCAAGAGCCTGCTTTGGAGGCAGATCCTGGCAGATGTGTTCAATGCTGAGTTGGTAACTGTCAATACAATGGAAGGCGCTGCCTTTGGAGCGGCTTTACTGGCTGGTGTGGGCTGTGGTATTTATTCAGATACCGATGAAGCCTGCAATCGGACGGTTAAAATCACTGGCAGTACCACCCCGCAAGCGCTGAACGTCGATCTATACAACCGGCTTTATCCTACCTACCGGCAGCTTTATCCAACGCTGAGGGATATTTCATACCAGCTTGGCCGCTATTGATTTGATGTTTGGCCCGAAAATCATAAAAAACAAGTAACTGCTCAAGGGTTTCTGCACTTT
>CAIWAX010000003.1 GCA_903910795.1 uncultured Anaerolineae bacterium | reverse complement strand
GCCCAATTTTGCCTGAATTGGAAGCCCGAAGAAACCACGCTGATCAGCCTGGGAACCGGGCGCGGGCCGGCGGATGTCAAACCCGGGCAGCCTGCCCGGCTGTGGCCCTGGCAGTGGATCACCCCGACCCTGGACGCATTTCTGAACTCGGCCGATGATCAGCAGGTTCACCTGGTGGAAACTTTTTTTGATAAACTCGATTTCCGGCGTTTCCAGGTGGATTTACGTGAAAACATAGCGATGGATGATCCAGGCGCCATTCCACTGCTGAGCACGTATGGGGACAAAATGGGCCAACTGATCCTGCGTGATCAATTTGACACCGCCATGGGTGTTCAGCCTGAGCATTTGCTTCAGGTTCCCTGATCACTGGCATAAATTGACAGGTTGTAGAGCGCAAAACACACGAGGATAGATTTCAGCCTCGTGTGTTTTTGTTTAAGCCTGTCGTAAATTGAGATTGATCTTCGTGGTTCAGCCCGATTTGCGTTTCAAGTATTCTTTGAACAGGGCTGGTTGGAGTTCGGCCGGGTCGCCTGCGTAATACTCATCGCCTGTCAGCCCGGGAAAACGCGCAAAACCAGGGATCGGTTTGACCAGCGGGTGCGTATCGGCAAACTGCTTGATGACTTCAAAATGGGGTTTGATGGAACCATCCGGTCGGACGAGGCCGAAATGGCGTTCATGCCGTGATTCGAGGCAGGGGGGCACATTCCAGAGTTCGGTGGCGTAATCGGCGAAGCACCACAGAAAGGCCCCGGTCGAACCGATTTCCTGGGTAAGTGGCAATACCTGGCGGATATACTCGGCAAAATCTTCTTCCGATGCCATGAACTGTGTGCGCGGGCTGCCGTATGCGATCCATTCCCAGGTTTCGGAAGGCTTGCCCTGTAGATTGGTGCAGCCACCGAATTCTTCCATCAAGGCTGGTTTGCCCGCCAGCGCCGCTGTCAGCGCCGTGGTAAATGGCACAAAATCCGGGTCGAGCGGCCCGCGGCTCCATTCACAGTACATCGGGTAGGAGTGCATGACCGGGATGTCTGTTTCCCGGTGAACCTGATCCAGGCGCAGACCATTGTCCCGGTTAAGGCTGTCGCTGTGGGTGCCAACTGTGACGGGATGCACAGGGTCAATGGATTTAATCAGGCTGGTCATCTCATGCACCCAGGCGCGCCCTGCGGCCGCACCTGCCGGCCAGGCGAATAGATCCGGCTCGTTGCCCAGGTTCCACATCCAGACGGCGGGGTGATCCTTTAACATTCCGACCACGGCTTTGAGCAGTAAGCGCTCAGCATCCAGAGCGACCGGATCGATGAACATATTGCGATAGGCGCCACCCGGAACGATCTGCCCCTGGCTGATGACTTGCCGGACAAAGGCAAAGTAAGGAGAGGCGTAGGTTGCGCTTTTGTCCATCAGCCAGCGCGGAGCCCAATTGGGCCCGCTCATGTGCCCGGTGAAAAAGGTCACATCCAGACCCAGGCCATGCGCCGCGGCGATATCGGCCACTTTTTCCAGGTTTTGCAGCGCGCTCTTATCCACGCTGTTCGGCTCAGGTTGGAAATCATCCCACAGCAGGAAAATCCGCACTACGCTCAATCCCATCTCCTGGATCAATGAGAATTCATCTTCCACCTCGGCGGCATCGAACTGCGACCACCAGTACATGGCCTTGCGGCG
>CAIWAX010000002.1 GCA_903910795.1 uncultured Anaerolineae bacterium | reverse complement strand
GTTGCAGGGCGCGCTCGAGGTCGCCGCGGGTCAGGTAGACCTGCGCCATGGCATGGAGAGAAGCGGCTTTGCCCGGTTTATCGCCGAGTTGCTCAAAGAGAATCAGGCTGTCTTGATAGAGTTGCAGGGCGCGCTCGAGGTCGCCGCGGGTCAGGTAGACCTGCGCAAGTTCGCTGAGGATTACCGAATACTCACCTGAATTATCTTCAGCTTTGGCGAGGCGCGCGCATTCTTCCAGAACTTCGAGCGCGCTGTCGAGATTGCCGCGCAAAATCTGCAGGCGGGCCTGCTGGAATAATATGCGCTCACGCCGGATAACATCGCCTTGTGCTTGCGCTGTTTTCAGGCCGCTCTCAAGGATTTCATCTGCCTCGCGCGGAAAACCAAGCTGGTGTAAGACCATTCCTAATTGCCAGCAATAGCTTGCGCTTTTCTTTTCCGGCTGGAAGCCGGCGATTTTTATAAGCTCGCCAAGCGAGGCCTGTGTTAAACGGACTATGCTGGGCTGCTTTCCGATCTCATCAGCGGCGTAAGCGATGAACCAGGCGCCGTAGGCGGCGTAGCCTTTTTGCTGCTTTTCCTTTTGCGCCTCGTCAAGGCCGCGCCGGGCGGCCTCCTGCCGCAGCGCCGGTTGGAAACGCCAGGTGGCTGGCCTGTCATCCTGGTAGGTCGCATCCACCTCCAACAGGCTGCGGCGCTGCAATTCGCCCAGGCTTTGAGCAAGCTGGGCTGCCTGCTGCTCATCCGCAGGACCAGGTAGTTCGCCGCTCACTACAGCCAGGCCCTGGGCGAAGAATGGAAAGCTGAAGATGCTCAGCGCTGAGAGCGTATGTTTCAATTCGGGCGTGAGATGCGCGTAACTGCGTTCAAAGGCGGTCGTGAAGCTGACATGGTGCCCCGCCAACCCGGCGCGCCGGGCAGCGGCCAGTTCATCCGACCAATTCTGCAGGTAGGCGGCCTGCGTCACGTCGCGCAGATCATATTCGCCGGCCAGCAGGGCGATCGCCAGCGGGTGTCCCTCGGCCGTCTCCTGGATCGCCAGGGCAAAACCGGCATGTTCCGGTGGCTTTTCCCGGGCTTTGACGCTGTGTTGGAAGAAGAGTGCCGCCCCGGCTGCGGGCGGCAAACCCGGCAGGGCGGCGCCCTGCGGGAAAAGGCGCTCATTCGGCAGACCGGCCGGTTGTTCGCGGCTGGTGAGCAGCATAGCCGCGCCGCCAGCCGCCAGATCGGCCACCAGGCGGTGGATGCGCCTGGCGTCTGGGTCGTTTTCCTGCACGCCCTGCTGGATGCTTTCATAATTATCGAACAGCCACAGCCCCTGCCATTCGCCCGCCATTTGCAGGATGGCTTCACGCTGACGGGCCTCGTCCAGTTCGGCCATGGCGCGCGCCTGTTCATCGCCGCCCAGGCTGCGCAGCAGCGCGGCGCTGAAACTGTTGTAATTCACCTGGCTGGCAAACGAATAAGCCCGCACACCCTGCGGCCACAGCCAGGCGAAGCGTTCGGCAAACGCCGCGGCCAGCGCGGTTTTGCCCATCCCGCCGGTGCCGACGGTGGTGATGACCCTTTCGCCCTCCGTGAAAAGTTTTGCCAGTTGGTGCAGTTCCAGGTTGCGCCCCAGCAACGGGCGCGGCGGCTGGATTTCGCCGCCCAGCGCGACCAGCCCCGGTTTGGCGAGCCTGCCAAGCGTGGGCGTGCCATCGCGCAGGGGCAGGCCCTCGTTCCAATTGTTTCTGGCCACATAGCCAACCGGCAGTCCCACGCTGGACGGGTGCCGGGCCAGGCTCATGCGCGCCTGGCGCAGCGCCTCCCCGATCGACAGCCTCGCGAACAGACTGTCGTACAGGGCTGCGGCCAGATCGTCACTCAGCGCATCCGGGAAAGGGTTCTGCATCCCGATGCTGGCAGGCACACCGCTCAGCGCCAGGGCGCGCGCCAGGTTGGCCTGCGTGCCGGTGGCGGTCATGCAGGCGCTCAACAGCACCAGGCGCAGCACGCCGCGCGGCGGCATGCTCAGCAGGGCCGCGCCGGTCAGTGGATCGGGGCTGCCATCCTCTTTTTCGAGGAAGAGAACCGCCATCGGGACAGTAGCTGTGGGCACAATATCGCCATGACAGGTCAGATGCAGGACGGCCGGGCCTCTGCGCAAGGCGCTGTTCAACTCTTTGCGGGTGGGTGGGATGCGGCGGGCTGCGAGGGACTTGCCGCAATTTTGCAGGGTCGCGCGAATAGCCCTCAATTCGTTATCGAGATCCAGCCGGTCGCCATCGCGCGGGTGTCCCTCGCTATCCACCAGCGGGTCGGCAGCCAGGGCCACGAAGTTCAGCGCGCTGTTGGCGTGGGCGGGCGGCGCGTCGCGCTCCACTGTGCGCAGCAGGCCGGCCTTAACGCACAGGAACTGCCCATCCGCGCAGGTGGCAAACTCCCAGGCGAAAGCATCGGCTTTGTCATCACATTTCAATAGAATGAGGTTATCGTTGTCTTTTTCCAGGCGCGCCAGTAAATAGGCTTCCCCGCCCAGCGCCCGGGTCAGAACCTGTCCGTGTATGAAGGGATACGCCTGCAGGCGTGCGATGCCTGGCAGGGAATCGATGGGCGTGCTGAGAGGCTGGCGGTCTTCAAAATCCACCACCAGCCCGGCTGGTTCTGCGTGTAAATTTAACCTGATCGCCATGTCTACCCACTCCGTTTTGTCGCAATTGCAAGGTTAAAAATGATTATACACGAAATTGGTTTTTCTTCGTTCTTCGAATATCAACCGGCCCGGGCATGTGATCTATCCGCAGATTTCCGCCGATTTTACAAACCACAGGGCGCTGTGCGCCAGAATATTTAAACTGCGAAGCGCGCAACCCACCAGGTACCTGTGGGCTTAGGTCGCCAGGAAAATCTTTTTAAACTTCGCGCACATGGCGGCTTGGCAATCCTTGCTCCAGCGGGGGAGATTGCCGCGCTGCGCTCGCAATGATGATACTGAGTCGATTTGTATAACATTGAGTCGGTTTTTGGCCTGCTCACGACCCATCCCCCTTGCCTTCCTGCATGTTCTCACATGCCCTGTGGGTCGCAGGAAGGCGGCCAAGGCGACCCCCTCCCAACCTCTTCCGAAGAGCACGGAAGCGAACCAGCCCCAAATATCCAAAACCAGGATATTTGGAGGAGGGGTCAGATTTTGGCCCCTTCCTACAAATCCCGCTCTTGGATTTGGGGCCGATTTCGCCTGTGTGTTCTCACATGCCCTGTGGGTCGCAGGAAGGCGGGGGTTGGGGGTCGAGAGGGCGAATCAAATTACCACTCAGCCAATGTCATTTCGAGCCTGGCGCCAAGAGAAAACCGACTCCGTATAACAATGACGTGTTGTGACTTTGCGGTAAAAATTTAAACTTGACCCACTGGAAAAGTCAGTTTATAGAACTTTAAGAAAGCCCTGAATAATGCCAGTATAATGATTTGCATGTCTCGTGAATATCATTATGATTGGCAGATTGATCTGCGCTCCTCGCCCCGGGAATTGTGGCCCCTGGCAGCCGATACCAACCGGTTCAACCGTGATTCCGGCCTGCCGAGCATCCATGCGGTGCTTGACCCGCCAGACGTGCCGGCCGGCGCCCAGCGCCTGGCCTTCGATCTGCCAGGCCAGATGGTGGAATGGGATGAGGAGCCATTTAATTGGGTTTATCCCTACCAGTTCAGTGTCATTCGCCGCTTTCGCAAGGGCCCGCTGGATGAGATGCGCGTGCTTTGTGAATTCCAGCCGCAGGAGAGGGGTGGCACACGCCTGCGCTACCAGACCTGGGTGCGCCCTCGCAACCTGATCGGCGACCTGGTTATTCGGGCGGGGATCGGGCTGGTCAGCGCCCGCCGCTTTGCGAATACTTTCCGAACCTATGATGATAATATCCAACGCGGCGGCACGGAATATAGCCTGCCCGGCCCAATTCGCCTGGCCTCCGGTGGATTGGAGCGCCTGCAGGCTGCCCGGGCTGCGCTGGTGCGGAACAGTACGGATGGAGCCCTGTTTGAAAAATTTTCCAACCTGTTGAGCGAGGCGGACGATCTTTCGCTCGACCGCCTGCGGCCCTATCATCTGGCTGATTTGTGGGGAATGACCCGTCGGGAGACGCTCGAGTTCTGCCTGCGTCTCAACCGGGCCGGGCTGTTTGACCTGCGCTGGGAGCTGCTCTGTCCGATGTGCCGCGGCGCGCGGGAATCGCATGCCAACTTGAGCGAGGTACATGCCCAGTCGCATTGTGACTTCTGCCACATTGATTTCACCGTTGACTTCGACCACCAGGTGGAGGTGATCTTCCGCCCCAATGCGGCCATTCGCCGCCTGCCAGCCCAGCAACTCTACTGCATAGCCGGCCCACAAGCCAAACCCCATCTGCTGCTGACCGAAGTGCTGGCCCCCGGCGCAAGCCGCGTATGCCAGGTGGAACTTGAATCCGGCGAGTATCTGCTTTCATCCTCGTTGGACAAGCGTGCCCTGTCTGTGACTGTTGTTGAAGGTGGGCAAGATTCCCAGTCGCTGACTCCAGCCCTGCCCGTGGCCGCGCTGCGATTGTCTCCCTGCCCTACCCTGGCATTAAACAACCCCACCAACGCGACGGTGATTTTTTCTCTCGAGCGAACCACATGGCGGGATGATGCTGCCACCGCGGCGGATGTAACCACCCTGCAGCTTTTCCGCGATTTGTTCCCCCGCGAGGCCCTGCGCGCTGATCAGCAGATCGGTGTCAGCCGCGTAACGCTGTTGTTCACCGACTTGCGCGATAGCACACGTATGTACCGCCAGATCGGCGATGGGGCGGCATTCGGGCATGTCCGGCGGCACTTTGACATCCTCCAGGAGGCTGTGGCGGCTGAGGGCGGCACCATCGTCAAAACGATCGGAGATGCTGTCATGGCCGTTTTCCGCCAGCCGCTGCACGCCTTCCTGGCCCTGCAGACCGCGCATGCCCGCATTGCTGAATTTGAGAGCAACCCGGCTCTGCACCTCAAGGCCGGTATCCATAGCGGGCCGTGCATCGTGGTCACACTCAACGAGCACCTGGATTATTTTGGTACCATGGTTAACACTGCCGCCCGCCTGCCCAGCCTGTCCACCAGCGGCGAGGTGACCTTCTCGGATGAAGTAGCCCACGACCCAGAGGTGGCGACCTGGCTGGCTGCCTGGCCTGTACAGCCAGAGCGCTTCAGCGCTGCGGTCAAGGGCTTCGACGAGCTGCTCCCACTTTGGCGGGCGAAATTGTAACCACCCAGGCTGAACACACGCGCCGGGATGCTCTACTTGCAGAGTATATATTTTTCACGGTCACAAATTGCGGGTCTCCACATAAATGGAGACCCGCAATTTGTGACCGAACGATAATCACTGGTTCGCAAAGCGCCCTGTGGGTTCCCCGCAAGTGGTGTTTTCGTGAAGCGGCCCTTGTTTCACCCCGATTTGCCAAGCAAATCGTGTGATCTTCCCGGGGAATTTGGCCGCTGTGCAAAAACACCATGAAAAGTACCGTGTTCTTATACATCTTCTACTTTCTCCCAAAATCAGCCGGGTTCTCACCCCAGTCTTCCGTTTCCCACTTCAAGACCTTATTGGCCCAGGTATTCTGCGCCAGCCAGGCCTCGGCGCTGGCGATCAACGCAAAGAGGGGCGCGTTGCGCCGGGTATGTTCCATCTTTGTGCGGCATTTTTTCAGTTTGATCCACAGCAGCGCGTTTGTAGAATCGGAATAGACCGGCCAGGCCAGCCCCTTTTCCTTCAACCAGACCAGGCCCTGCACAATTGCCAGGAACTCGCCGATGTTGTTGGTGCCGTCCGGGTACGGCCCGGCCTTGAATATCTCCTTGCGGTCAGCCGTGTCAACCCCGCGCCACTCCAGCGGGCCGGGTACCCCGGCGCAGGCCGCGTCCACGCTGATGGAGGGCAACAGGGCTTTGGGGCGCGACAGCCTGGTCTGGACGGGGGCCGGTGTGTGCGTGGCTTTCCCGACGTACTCCGTGTAGGAAGCCTGGAATGCGGCCCGGGCCGCCTCCAGGCTTTCAAAGGACTTATATTCCGCCCCGGTGAAGCCGTTGACTTGCGCCGAGCAGGCTTCCCAGGAATTGAAAACCCCGCGATTGCGGCCTTTCCAGACCACGTAATATTTTTGTTTTGCCATGCTCTGATTGTACCTGAAGCAGGCATATCGTCAAACGCCCGCCTCAGGTATAAGCGAAACCAATTCGAATAACCTTGACGAAAATTACTACTATTTTTATAATAATAATCTATTATATTAGGAGATCAAGATTATGCAATACGCTCACCCTGAATATCTCGTCGACACTGAATGGGTCGCCGAAAATCTGAATAACAGCTCGGTTCGTATCGTCGAATCGGATGAAGATGCCCTGCTGTATGCGATTGGGCACATCCCTGGCGCTGTCCAGGTCGATTGGTTCACCAGCCTGCAGAATTCCCTGCGGCGGGAATTTATCGGCCGCGAAAAATTTGAACAATTATGCGATAGCCTGGGCATCAGCAATGACACCACCGTCGTATTCTACGGCGACAAATCCAACTGGTTTGCCTGCTATGCCCTCTGGCTGTTCCAGTATTACGGTCATGACAGGCTGCGCCTGATGAACGGCGGACGCCAGAAATGGGAACTGGAGAAGCGCCCGCTGGTCAAGGATGTCCCCACCTACACGCGCGTGCGCTACATCACCAAACCGGCCGATAACTCCATCCGCGCCTATCGCGGGGATGTCTTTATGCACATTGAAGCCAGCGGCATGTTGGTGGATGTGCGCTCACCGAAGGAATACAGCGGCGAGCTGCTGCACATGGCCAATTATCCGCAAGAGGGCGCCATGCGCGGCGGCCACATCCCCGGCGCGGTCAGCATCCCGTGGAGCACCACTGTCAATGAAGCCGACGGCACTTTCAAGGCCCCGGATGCGCTCGCGGAACTGTTTGAACAGCAAGGCATCCGCCCGGAGGGCGAGGTGATCGCCTATTGCCGTATCGGCGAGCGCTCTTCGCTGACCTGGTTTGTGCTCAAATTCCTGCTGGGGTATGCACGCGTTAAGAACTATGACGGTTCCTGGACGGAGTGGGGCAACCTGGTGGATGCGCCCATCGAAAAGTGAGCCTGGCCGCCATGCAACTCCCTGAAAAATTGCAAGAGATCATCGACGACTTTGCCCTGGCCTCGCGCCAGGAAAAGGTCGAGATGCTGATCCAGTATTCCGAAGCTCTGCCGCCGCTGCCGGATTGGCTGCGGGATGAACGCGCCAAAATGGATGCGGTGCCCGAATGCATGACCCCGTTTTCCTGTTTGCTGAAAAGCAGCCGGACGGCAGCCTGGTTTTTCATTTTGATATCCCACCCCAATCCCCAACCGTGCGCGGGCTGGCGGCCATCCTGGCCAATGGCCTGAATGGCTGCCAGCCCGCCCAGATCGTCTCGATTCCGGCTGATTTTTACGCCCCCATGAACCTGCAGGAAGCTATCAGTTACCAGCGCTTGAACGGCTTTCAGGGCGTGCTGGCGCACATGAAACAGGCCGCCGCGCGCCATTTGGGCGGGTAAATTGTTTGTAAATTACTTGTTCAGCGTGGGGGACATTTTCGCCCAGGTCGCGCCGCCATCCTGGCTTTGCCAGAGGGTGGTTGCGCCGCTCTGACCGCTGACTGCCCAGCCGTTTTGCGGGTCAATAAAGTTGAACATCGTGACCGCATCGGCTGCGCCGGTGGACTGGTCAAAATTCAGACTGCCTGACAGGGTCTTCCAGGTCTGCGCGCCGTCATTGCTGGCGCACAGGTTTTTCCCGCACACCACAAAGACATCTTTCGCGGATAGGATTTGAACGTTATTGATCTGCGAGAGCGGATTTTCCAACTCACCCGGTGCTGGCTGCCAGGTCTGCCCGCCATCCTGGCTGACGTACACTACCAGGGCGCTGAAGGTCAGGGCATTTTTCTGGTCATATTTAATGATGTTGACCGGCAGCAGGCCTGTCTGCCCGAAGAAAACCGGCTGCATGGGCGCCACCGAGCCGCCGGCGTACTTGGCCGGGAGCGCGAGCTGCAGGTTGGTCCAGGTCTTGCCCAGGTCGGCGCTGACGGAGATGCGTACCACGCCCACCGGATCATTGGCCATATCGCCTTGCGCGATGATGACCCGTGCCGGATCATAGTAGAGCTGGTCGCCGCAGATATTGCACAGGTGCAGGGTGCCTGCTGGCATGCCATCTTCCGGGTTGGGGGCGCTGATCGCCACCACCTTCCAGGTGTTGCCCGCGTCCTGGGTCTGGTAATACGTCAGATGAGCCTGCCCGGCGCCCATGTCGGCGGTTTCGGCCACGCCATCGGTGGCGCTGCTGAACTGCACGCGCGCATTTTGAAGATACTGGTTGGGCGGCAGGTTGCTCCAGTTCTGGCCGCCATCCTTGGTGTACAACAGCCCGCCATTATTGGCGGTTGAGTCAAAATAAGTCAGCCAGGCAGTCTGGCCATCCAGGAAAAAGCTGCCGTAGTAGTTATAAGCGCTGCCGGAGCCTGGCTTGGGAGAGACATCCGTCCAGGTCTGGCCGCCGTCGCCGGTGCGCAGCAGTTGGGACAGGGCCCCTTGCTGGGCAGCCCAACCCCAGCCGTCATGGGCGTTCAGCATGTGGATCTGGTCGAGTACCACCGCCGGGCCAGCCGCCCTGGTGGGGATGGCCGTGGCGGCAGACAGGGCCGCGGTGGGTGGCGCGGCGGTGGCCGGGGCAGTCGTCGGGATTGAGCTGGGCGCAGAGGTGGAGGCGGCCGTACTGTCGGATGCCAGGGCGGTAAAGGTTGGCAGCGGTGTCAGTTCAACGGCCGGTTGGGCGGGCGCAGAGGTGGCGGCGGCTTGAGGTGCCGCGCTGGCGGCGCAAGCCGTCAGCAGGACTGCCAGCAGGCAGCCGAATATTAAAAAATGAACAGGTTTTTGCATGGGGATCCTTCTTATCTATTTTAAAACCACGAAAACGGTTTCGACAGCCAGGTACGAGCCGTCTGCGGCGCTGACATCTGAAATTTCGATGCGCAGCGGGCCCTTGAAATTGATTTTGGCCGGGTCAATGGGCAGTTCAAAAGTGCCCGGCCCGCCCAGTCCATCGCCTTTGATCGTGAAACCAGCCTGCAGCACGGGGTCTTTGGCGCCCGGCACGAACACGCTGTAACCCAGGCTGTTCTCAAAGGGTGAGACCGTCACGCCGCCCTTGATCACAAACGGCCCGCTGATTTCCGTGCCGTTGGCGGGCGAGTCGATCTGGATGACGCGTTCGATGCGGTTGGCGGTGGTGGTGGAGAGCTGCGCGAGCGCCAGGCTGTTATCGACCAGCCGGTAGGCGCGTTTGGATGGCAGGCTCGGGCAGCACATCGGGTCGTTGGGGCCGTGAACGGTGGCATCCACCCAAAGCTGACCATCCTTGATTTCCAGCCGGTTCAGCATGGGCCGGTCATCGATCAGGGCTGTGGCAAGCGCCTGGGGGTTCCCGCCCTGGTTGAGAACGGCCACAACCGAGACGAAAGTGCCGCTGCCGCCGTAATTCTCCGCGATGCTGATGGCGGCATCCTCGCTTCCGTCTCCATTCAGATCGCCAAAGGCGACCTGCTCGCCCATCTTGACGGAGATATAACCGGGTTGGGCCGGGTCGCTGCCCTGCTGGAACTTGCCGTCCTTGAGGGTGATGACGTGCTCTTTTTGGTCGGCACCCTGGATGGTCAGCGTCGCGCCGCGCAGTTGCTCAAGACTCAGCGCCGGGCCGGCAAGCGTGGCGCTGGGCGGAATGAGCGTGGCAGTCGGCAGGATGAGCGTGGCAGTCGGCAGGATGAGCGTGGCAGTCGGCAGGGGCGCAGGCGTATTCGTGGCTGTCGTGGTGGGGAATGCCACAGTCGGCGCCGCCTCAGTGGGCACGGCGGAGGGCGGCAGCGCTGTGAAAGCCGGGGTGGCAGCCGCGGGTGGGTTGGTTGCAATGGGCGACGCGGTAATTCCCGTGGAACAGGCGGATAATCCCAGCGCGCAAATAAGGCATACGATCAACAAGTGTTTCATAAGCGTTCTCCAGACAGGCAAGGGCTTGCTCTTCTCATGACGATGTTCTGCCGAAAAAAGTTCCCCTGGTTTGTTACGGGTTAATGGCGATCCAGGTGTGCCCGCCGTCCGTGGTGTTATAAAGCCGCACCCGGTTTTTGGCATCCGCTGTCACGATCCAGCCGTTTCTGGTATCGACAAAACTGATCATCGTGGCCTGTTCGGAGCGGCCAAAGGCCACCGGTAAGAGCTGCCAGGTTTGGGCGGCGTCATTGGTGAAATACAGGCCGTGTTTGCCCCACACCCAGCCATTCTTGGGATCAACGAAGGTGAACGCGCCGCCGTCGATCACACTGCCGCCGGGCCACCAGTTAATGCCACTGTCCGTGGTGGTGTAAAAGACGCGGTTTTTATCACCCGTGGCCTGCGAGATAAAATCCACGGGCAGCAGGCCGCTCTTGTTATCGCCAGGAAAGAAAACCGGCGGCAGGCTGTTGGTGGTCAGGCTGCTGATGTTTTGCGGCGCCTGGAGATCCTGCGCTGTCCAGACCTGCCCGCCATTCTGGGTTTTGTAAAGCAGCACTTTCCCGGGCTGGGCCGCCATGCCCAGCCAGCCAATCTCGCTGCTGATAAAGGACAGGCCGGTCTTGAGGCCCGCTTCGGGCAGGCTGTTGTTTCCGGTCTCGCCGCTGCTGCCCGTCAGGATTTTATTCCAGGTCAGCCCTCCGTCGTTTGAGCGGTAAAAGCTGGAGAGCATTGAATTGGCGCCGGTCTGGCGGGTTTGAAGAAAATAAGCGACTCCATCGCTATAGGTCAACTGCCCGTGTCCAAAGGGCACCGCCGTTATCTGCCAGGTGCCGCCGCCGTTAATGCTGGAATACAGTTGGCCGCTCTGGCTGTCCGCGGCGGGCAGCAGCACCAGCAGGGTGCGGGTGTCCCGGAAAAACGCGCTGGTATTTTGATCGACCTGCCCGCCGGGCAGCGGCACCGAGAACCAGTTCTGCCCGCCGTTATGGGTCAGCAGAAGCTGGTTGGCCACCAGTCCCCAGCCGTCGGCTGGGGCGAACATTTTGAAGGACAGCAGCGGCGGATTGTTGAGCGAATTCAGGGCCGGGATGGGGGTGATGGTGGCGGTGGCAGTCGGAATGGCCGGGATGGGGGTGCGCGTCGAGGTGGCGGTGGGTGGCGGCGGGGCGGGGGTGGCCGTGGCCTGGCAGGCAGGCAGAACGCCAAGCAGGATCAGAGTGATAAGTATGGCAGCCAGTTTTTTCACAGCGTCCTCCTGTCTTTCTTTACAACCATTCGATGATGGCCGCTTCGCCCTGCCCGACGCCCACGCACAGCGTTGCCAGACCGTAGCGGATATTTCCGCGCCGCCGCATTTCATGCGCCAGGGTGGTCAGAATGCGCGCGCCGGAACAACCCAGCGGGTGGCCGAGCGCGATCGCGCCGCCGTTGACATTGACGATCTGCTCATCCAGTCCCAGATCCTCGATGACGGCCAGCGACTGCACCGCGAAGGCTTCGTTCAACTCCACCAGGCCCAGGTCTTTGACCTCCAGACCGGCGCGCTGCAGGGCCTTGCGGGTGGCGGGGACGGGGCCGAGCCCCATGACGCGCGGCTCCACGCCGGCCGAGGCCGAGGCGGCGATGCGCGCCAGGGGTGTCAGGCCCAGCGCGCGGGCTTTTTCGGCGCTCATCAGCAGCAGCGCCGCGGCGCCGTCGTTCAGACCGGAGGAATTCCCGGCGGTGACGGTGCCGCCCTCTTTGCGAAAGGAGGCTTTGAGGCGCGCCAGGCTTTCGGGGCTGGTGTCACGCCGCGGGCGTTCATCCGCGCTGACCAGCAGCGGCTCGCCTTTTTTCTGCGGCACGGGCACGGGCACGGGCACCAGTTCAGCCTTGAACCTGCCGCCGTCCATGGCCGCCAGGGCCTTGTGGTGCGAGCGCACCGCGAAGGCATCCTGCAGCTCGCGCGTGATGTGCGGGCGCTCGGCGGCGATATTCTCAGCCGTCTCGCCCATGCTTTCGGTGCCGTACAGCTCTTTCATCTTCGGGTTGGGATAACGCCAGCCCAGGGCCGTGTCATAGGCGGTCAGGTTGCCAAAGCTGAAGCCTTCCTCAGCCTTGGGCAGCGAATAGGGCGCGCGCGACATCGATTCGACCCCGCCGGCGATGTAAATCTCGCCGTCACCCGCGCGGATGGCGCGCGCCGCGCTGTTGACGGCCGCCAGTCCCGAGGCGCACAGCCGGTTGACGGTTACGCCCGGCACGCTGACGGGCAGCCCGGCCAGCAGCAGGGCCATGCGCGCCACGTCGCGGTTATCCTCGCCCGCCTGGTTGGCGCAGCCCAGATAGACTTCTTCCACCAGGGCCGGGTCAAGCTGCGTGCGTTCCAGCAGGCTTCGCAGCACCAGCGCGGCCAGGTCATCGGGCCGGACTTTTGCCAGGGCGCCCCCCAGGGCTCCAATCGGTGTGCGGACAGCATCTACAATGACGACTTCGGTCATACAACCCTCCGGGGGTCTGGATGATGGCGTTCTGAAGAATTCCGTTTTCAAAAACTTTACCGCAGAGATCGCCGAGTCCGCGGTGGAAAAGGTTCGCGCCATTCCTTGAACGCGATGTCAAGGTTTCTTGAGAACGTCATGGGTGTGGACATTGATGATTGAATCGATTCTACCACCCGAAACAGGCTTTCCTGCCGGTCTTTTGGTCCTGCTGTGTGCAGGCAGGTAGGAGCACAGCGTCGCTGCGCCCTACTCTTGTATCTTTGCGGTTCATTTTTAAATTAGAATTGTTATGCAATGTTCCCGCAGGGAACATATCGCATATAATATAGTTTATGTCAGAGCCTTCGTCAAATCGCAGCATCGAAATCTTGCGGGCGGTACTCCAGATTTTATGGCAAAAACCCGATGGCCTGCCAGCTCGCAAGATCATGGAGGCCCTCCCGGCCCACACCCGGCTGACACAGGCGGAAATCAGCCCGAGCTTTGCCACCGGAACCCCCCTCTACGAAAAAATTGCGCGCGAAGCCACTAATCCCCTGGCGGAGGTCGGCTGGCTGATCAAGACCCGCGAGCGCTGGTATATCTCGGATGAGGGCCTGTTGGTCTTCAAGAACAAGAAGGGTGTCGAAGCCATTTACGCCGCTGCCGTGGACTTGTGCGAGCATAACCAGAAGGCGCGCACCGATATTCAGCTTTCGATCGAGCACGCCGAGGAACTGGCCTGGCGCCAGATCTGGGAATACCTGAATGAGATGAACGCCGTGGAATTCAAGTTCATGGTCGCGGATCTGTTCAAGGGCCTCAATTACCACATGGATTGGGTCGCGCCGCCCGGCAAACAGCGCGGCTACATTGACCTGGTGGCTTACCCCATCCCGTTGGGCAGTTCCGGGCCGCGCGTCAAGGTGCACGTCCAACACGGCGGCCAGCCCGCCACCATGGAGGGGTTGCGCACGTTCATGGGTGAGTTGTCGCAGCACGATCTGGGGGTGTTTGTCTCTTCGGGCGGTTTCACCGCGCAGGTTTTGCAGGCCGAGCGTTCGCAGGGTCTGCGCCGCATCCGGCTGGTGACCCTGCAGAATTTCTTCGAGTTCTGGGTGCAGAATTATGACAGGCTCTCGCCCGAGGCCAAAAGGCGTTTCCCGCTCAAGGCGATTTATTTTCTGGCGCCGCCGAGGTAAAGCCAACACCGTCTTCGAAAAGAGGATGGTGTTTTTTGTTTTATGACGGGCGAAGGCGTTCACACAGGATTTGTCAATCGGTTAATATGACCTTGACGGCCGTGCGTAAAAGGAATACTATGTACGGCAGGAGAGCAATGATGAATGAGGCAAAATTAACCATCCGTATTCCACGCGAATTGATCGAAAATGCCAAGCACTTCGCTGCTGAAAATAACACAACCCTTACCAACTTGATTGAGGCTTACCTGCGCCGCATTCCGGCCAGGCATCCGCTTGATAACGCACCCATCGTAGGCCGGCTAACCGGCACCCTGTCGAGGGATGTCAGTGTTGATGATTATAAAAATCATTTGGATGAAAAATATGGATGATCAACCAACCCTTATGGTTGATATCAACATCATTCTGGATGTTTTACAAAAGCGGGAACCTTTTTATGAAGCATCAGCAGGTCTGCTGGCTGTAATTGAAAGAGGGGAAGCGCAAGGCTATATTGCTGCGCATGGTGTTACAACCCTGTATTATTTGCTGCAAAAAGGGAAAAACTCTGCCGCCGCTCGAGCTGATATTACCAGCCTGCTTCAAATTCTGAGGGTTGCCCCGGTAGATCAGGAAACGATTGAGCAGGCGCTTAACCTGGAATTTCGTGATTTCGAAGACGCGCTGCAGATGATCTCTGCGCTGCGCTGTAAGGCGAATTTCCTGATTACCAGAAATGTGAAGGACTACAATCCCGCCTTATTGCCGGTCATGCAGCCGGTGGATTTTCTGGAAACGATGTAGAATTGTGTCAAAGATATACTCCCATCTCGTTTGATAACACAGGACTGTGGGTCAAGGTGCACAGACAACACGGCGGTCGGCCTGGAACGTTGAAGGGTCTGTGCCGCTTCCCGCTCAAGCCGATTTATTTTC
>CAIWAX010000001.1 GCA_903910795.1 uncultured Anaerolineae bacterium | reverse complement strand
GCAGGGATTCGACGTTGGCCTTTTCCTTGGCGGAATCACCCTGGCTGAAGAGGATCTCAGAGGTGAATCCAGCGGCGGTCAGAGCATCCGAGAAGCGGGTCTGATCCTGGATCCAGCGGGGTTCATCCTTGGTAGGAAGAACGATACCAACGGCTGTGCCAGAGGCGGCGGGGGCAACGGTGGCTGCCGGGGCGGTAGTGGCTGCGGGCGCCGTAGTCGCCGCGGGCGCAGCGGGAGCAGCGGTGGGAGCAGCCGCGGGGGCGCAGGCGCTCAGCAGCATGGAAGCTGCCACCAGAACGGTGAATAACACATAAATGTATTTCTTCATCTTGACCTCCTTAGAGTCAATTGAAAAATGAGGAGAAAACATTTCTCCAGTGGTTTTTCTGAAATTTTTCAGGCCAAATGGAGAGTACCCATAAGTTTGGTATAGCGAAACCTTAAAAAATCAGACGGTTAAGTCTACCCTGCATATCTTTTTCAGTCAACCAATTTATCACCTTAATAACAATTTGATAACAAAACGCCTCCAGGTTCTTTGAAGTTTTTTAGCATAATCTAAAACTGTAACATAATTCTTAATATCCGATTGTTAACAATATGTTATGATATTTTTTTTCTATTTCAGGCCCCCCTCTCGATCCCCCCAAATCAAAAGATGATTTTGGGGGAAGAAAAACCACCCGCCGGGCAAATGTAAGTTCAATATGGAGTATCTAAATGTTTAAGTTGTTTAAAAAACGAGAAGAAATTTTTCACAAGTTGATCGCAGATCAAGCGGCGGTAACTCTGGATGGGCTTGTGCTTCTCTGCCGGTATCTCGAACAACGTGACCCAGAAATAGCGGAACAATTATCCAACAAGGAAAAGGAAGCTGATGAAGTTCGCCGCATTTTGATTGATGAATTAAATCAAACCTTCGTAACCCCATACGACCGGGAGGATATTTTCACCCTATCGCGTACGATTGATGATGTTCTGGACTACGCCAACAGCACAGTCAGTGAAATGGAAATACTGAACGTTCAACCGACAAAGTATTTGCAGCGAATTGCAAGCCTCTTAAAGGATGCGGCTTACGAAATTCACGAAGGCGTGCTACGCTTGAAAAATAATCCGCGCGTGGCGATCGATCATGCCCAACGTGCCAAGGCGTTGGAAAATCGCGTTGAAGCGGTGTACCGCGAGGCCCTGGCCGATCTGTTCAACGGCCCCGAAAGCCTTGAGCACGTTGTCCAGATGTTAAAAATGCGTGAAGTTTACCGCCATTTAAGCAACGCCGCCGATCGCGGAGATGAGGCCGCCAACGTCATCGCCGACATCGTAGTGAAACGGACCTGATACATGCACAGCACTTTGCACAGCACTTTACACACCCCCCTCGATCCCCCCAAATCAAAAGACGATTTGGAGGGAAGAAGAGCCACCCATAGGGCTTATGTAAGTTCAATATGGAACAATCCCGGTTCTCCTGCAAGGGCGTCGGGATGATATTGATTGGGATCGTAGGGCTGGCGCTGGTTTTTGATTTTCTGAACGGGGTGCACGGTTCGAGCAATATTGTCGGCACAATGATCTCTTCGCGGGCTTTTTCACCCAGGATGGCGCTCTTCATTACAGCCCTGGCTGAATTTACCGGACCATTCCTGTTTGGGGCAGCGGTGGCGCACACGATCGGCTCGGAAATTGTGCAAGCCAATGTCATTACGCTGGATATCCTGCTGGCTTCGTTGGTCGGTTCGATCCTGTGGAATATCATTACCTGGAGCAACGGCATCCCCTCCAGCTCATCCCATAGTCTGGTGGGCGGGCTGATAGGTGCCGCCTGGGTGGGTGCTGGCATTCGGTCGCTGCTTTTACCCGGATTGCTAAAAATGGTAGCTGCGCTTTTCGCAGCTCCTTTCATTGGGTTTGGGATCAGCTTTCTGGTCACCCGCCTGGTGTACGCTCTGGCCTCAAATTCAACACCCCGCATCAACGAATTTTTTAAACATGGCCAACTTTTCACTTCACTGGTGCTGGCTGCCAGCCACGGCGCCAATGATGCCCAAAAAACAATGGGTGTGATTGTGCTGGCCATGGTAATCAGCGGCAGCCTGCCCGTATTCAGCGTACCGCTGTGGGTGATCTTTGTCAGCGCAGCCGGGATGGCGCTCGGAACGCTGCTGGCTGGCTGGCAGTTGATCCGCACGGTAGGGACAAAGTTCTATAAGATCAGACCAGTACATAGTTTTTCAGCCCAGCTCGCTTCAGCCCTGGTCTTATTGGGTTCATCCATGTTTGGCTGGCCAGTCAGCGCCACACATATCGTCAGTTCGGCGATTGTGGGTTCTGGTTCAGCCGAGCGCTTCGGAAAAATACGCTGGGGTGTAGCGGGGGAAATGGTCACATCCTGGATCATAACCATTCCGGCCAGCGCCATCTTTTCAGCCGGGGTATACTGGCTTCTCACCAACTTCCTGCATTAGAAGTCTGGACTATGATTTGTGTGATGGAAAGTACCCATAAGTTCGGTATGGAAAGTACCCATAAGTTCGGTATGGAAAGTACCCATAAGTTCGGATGAAATAATCCCGGTACGATTTGCTAAGCAAATCGTACCGGGATCGAACGTTCTTATTACGCAACTCCCGAACCCATCCGGTTCGGGAGTTGCGGTTTACCAGGGCATATTCCATTATTTTATTTGTGCAATTTTTCACATCCTATTCACAGGGTTTTCTTGCTATTCTCACAACCAGGTTTTATAGAATGATCAGGATAAAACACATCAAAACCAAATTGAACAAAATGGAGATATGAGAATGAAAAAGATCCTGATTACCATCCTGATACTGATGATTTTTAGCCTTAGCGCCTGTTCCAGCCAGGCTTCCGCCAGCGCAAATGGCGCGCCAGGCAATCCCCCGCCAGGCGCAGGCAGTGGCGCAACAAGCATTACTGACGGGCTAAAGACGGCCAGCGGCGCATACACCCTGAACACGGGCAACGATACCCAGACCGGCAAAACCTACGCGGCCGCCAGCCAGGATCAATCGGGAGTGTACGTAACCAACAACGCATCCCTGACCCTGAAAGACGCCACGGTCAACACCACCGGCAATACTTCTTCAGATGAAAACAGCAGTTTCTACGGTCTGAACGCCGGTGTGCTGGCAACCTCAGGCAGCACGCTCGACATGAACGGCGGCACGATCACCACAACCGGCTTGGGCGCCAACGGCGCATTCTCTGTTGGGCAGGGCACCACAACAAAACTGAGCAATGTCACCATTACGGCCAGCGGTGACGGCGGGCACGGCGTCATGGTCACCCAGGGCGGCACGATGACCCTGGCCGATGTCAATATGACGACCAGCGGCGCGCACTCCGCGCCCATTGCCACCGACCGCGGCGGCGGCACGATCACCTCCTCCGGCGGCAGCCTGAAAACCAGCGGGCAGGATTCACCCTGCTATTACTCCACTGGCACGCTTAATATCGCCAAAAACACCTGCCAGTCTACCGGCTCCGAAGTGGCCGTGATCGAAGGTTCCAACACCGTCAACCTCACAGATACCATTGCAACCTCAAGTGTCGCCAGCAAATGGGCGGTCATGATTTACCAGAGTTTCTCCGGCGACGCCCAGGGCAGCAACGGCCTTTTCAACATGTCCGGCGGCTCGCTCACCTACACAGACGCAACCAGCCCAATGTTCTATGTCACCAATACCAATGGTCATATCACCTTGAAGCGTGTCAGCGTTTCAGCCGCCTCTGGTGTATTGCTCAAAGCCGAGGGCAACGACCGCTGGGGTACGAAAGGCTCCAACGGCGGCACCGCCTTCTTTACCGCTGATACCATGACCCTGCTGGGCAACTTCCTGGCCGATAAAATCAGCAGTCTGAACCTGACCCTGCAAAACGGCTCCAGCCTGACCGGCGCCATCAATAGCAGCAACACCGCCAAATCCGCCAGCCTGACCCTGGACGCCTCGAGCACATGGAATGTGACATCTGACTCATATCTGAGCTGCCTGAGCGACCCGGCTATCTCGGGCACGGGCATCACCAACATCACAGGCAATGGACACACAGTCACGTATAACGCATCAGCCTGCAGCGCCCTAAACGGTCTGACCTACACGTTGAACGGTGGCGGGACACTGGCTCCTGAAAAATAATAGTCCCGACTATGATTTGTGCGCTGGAAAGTACCCACCCGCAGGGCAAATGTAAGTTCGGTATGGAGATGCGATAACCCCGCTGGCAGCCAACACTGACAGCCCCTGTGCGCATGGAAAGTACCCATAAGTTCAGCAGGGAATGTTCTTTTTGTCACAAATACTAAGTTTGGGTATTGGCAAGCGCTCAATTTGTCTTACAATTAATATCAGTCTAACCACTGAAATTCGCACGAACTCCAGTCCCAATACTTTGCACAGCACTTTCAAGTACCGGGATTATTCCATCAGGTAATTCCGCGTTCATCCAGGTCATATCGCCTTTTCTGGATCAGTTTCGCGAAAAAAAATCTTTTACTCGAATCATTTCAAGGAGAAAAAATGCCCCATTATCCCCCCGAGCCATTCCGCATCAAGGTTGTTGAGCCGATCAAGCTGGTTTCGCCAGCCGAGCGCCAGGCCGCAATTGCCGAAGCCGGTTACAACGTGTTTGCGTTGAAAGCGAAGGACATTTTCATCGACCTGCTGACCGACTCCGGCACCGGCGCCATGAGCCAGAATCAATGGGCGGCTTTGATGCAAGGCGACGAATCGTACGCGGGTGCGCGCTCCTATTTCCGTCTTAAGGAGGCAGTGGAAGATATTTTCGGTTTCAAACATTTTGTACCCACTCACCAGGGGCGAGCCGCGGAAAACATTCTATCCGCGGTGCTGGTGAAACCCGGCTGTTCGGTACCCTCCAACATGCACTTCGACACCACCGATGCCAACATCCGCGCACGCGGCGGGCGGCCGGTCAACTTGGTGATAGAAGAAGCCTTTGACCCGGCCAATCCGCACCCTTTCAAGGGCAACATGGATATGGTCAAGTTGAAAGCATATATTGAAGAAACCGGCCCCGCCAACATCCCGCTCGGCATGATCACCGTCACAAACAACGCTGGAGGCGGGCAACCCGTTTCAATGGAAAACATCAAGGCTGTGGCGGCGCTTTATCATTCCTACAACATTCCTTTCTATATTGATGCCGCGCGCTACGCTGAAAACGCTTACTTCATCAAACTGCGCGAACCCGGTTTCGCTGACAAGGCCCCCATCGAGATCGCCCGCGAAATGTTCTCGTATGCGGATGGCTTCTGCATGTCCGCCAAAAAGGATGCGATAGTCAATATCGGCGGGCTGCTTGCCATGAACGATGATGAGATATTCAAGCATGTTTCCAACGAGCTGATCCTGCGCGAAGGTTTTGTCTCCTACGGCGGGCTGGCCGGGCGCGATTTGGATGCCATGGCAGTCGGTTTGTACGAAGGTCTGGATGAAGATTACCTGGCCTACCGCCTGGGGCAAACCGCCTATCTGGCCGGGCTGCTGCGCGAACAGGGCATCGGCTTGATCGAACCACCCGGCGGGCATGCCATCTACCTGGATGCCGGCGCGCTGCTGCCACACATTCCGCACGCGGAATTCCCCGGGCAGTCCCTGGCTGTGGAAATGTACCTGGAAGGTGCCATCCGCGCCTGCGAGATTGGCTCGGTTATGTTCGCACACCCAGACCAAGATACAGGCGAGATGATCTATCCACGGCTGGAACTGGTGCGTCTGGCCATCCCGCGCCGCACCTATACCCAATCTCACCTCGATTACCTGGCCGAATCTATCGGGAAAATAGCCAAACGGGCGGGCGATCTGCGCGGCTATAAATTCACATACGCGCCAGAATTGTTAAGGCACTTCACTGCGCGCTTTGAACCGTTGTAAACAGCACTTTCTCAATCAAGAACCGGGATTATTCCATCCCAACCAAGAACCGGGATTATTTCATCCCAACCAAGAACCGGGATTATTTCATAAATCGCAGACCAACCCAGGAAAACTATGATCCCCAACCAGTGGTACGCTATTCTCGAATCGAATGAAATCAAAAAGGGGCATCCCATCGGTGTGACACGTATGGCCGAAAAATTGGTGGCCTGGCGCGACAGCGCCGGAAAACTGACCGTGATGGCCGATAAATGTCCGCACCGGGGTGTGGCGCTCAGCATCGGAAAGATCAAGACCGATTGCATCCAATGTCCCTTCCACGGTTTTGAATACGCCACATCCGGGGAATGTACCCTGATCCCGGCGAACGGCAAGGATGCCCGCCCGCCCAAAGCCATGCAAGTCAAAACCTACCCGACCCGCGAAGCGCACGGGTTTGTGTATATCTGGTGGGGCGAACCGCTGGAAAGCTACCCACCTCTGCCCTATTTTGAAGCGCTGGATGAGCGGTTTGTGTATGCCACGCTGCGCGACCATTGGAATACGCATTATTCCCGCGCCATCGAGAACCAGTTGGATGTTGTACACTTGCCATTTGTACACCGCACCACCATCGGCGCAGGGAACAAAACCCTGGTGAACGGCCCGCTGACACACATCAAAAGCCTATACCCGGGCGACAACCTGCTGGAATTATGGGTTTACAACGAGGTTGATACCGGTCAGAAACCGCTTAAACCTTCTCAAATCACCGAACCCCAGCGCCGGCCTTTCCTGCAATTCCGTTTCCCAAATGTCTGGCACAACTGGATTGCGAATGATGTGCGCGTTTTTGTGGCCTTCGCCCCGATCGATCACGAAAACACTATGATGTACCTGCGTTATTATTACACGAATAAGACACCGATCCTGCGCCAGATCATAGGCTTCTTTGGCAGTATCGCAAACCTGGTAATAGAACGTCAGGATAAATGGGTGGTCGTCACCCAGCAACCCAAGCGAGCCGATTTAGATATCGGCGAAACGCTGATCCAGGGAGACGGACCGATCATTGCTTACCGCAAAATCCGCCGGGAGTTGATGGAAAATACCCATAAGTTCGGTATGGAAAATACCCATAAGTTCGGTATGGAAAATACCCATATCGGTATGGAAAAAACCCAGCCGTAGGGCCGTGAGCCGTTACTACAAGAACGTTTTTTACGTTATGCAAGAGGTCTACTGGTTAAATAATCCCGGTATTGATTGGAAAATAAGAAAAATCCCGAGGGAAAAATTTCCTTCGGGATTTTTAATCAGGCTATGCACAGCGCTATATTTTTTCGATTTTGACCGCGCAGGCCTTGTATTCGGCTGTTTTTGTGAGCGGGTCAAAGACGTTATTTGTCAGCCAATTGGCGTTTGATTCGCGGAAGTGAAAGGCCATCCAGACCAGGCCCTGCGGCACCTGGTCAGTGATCCTGGCCTTGACCCGCACCGATCCGCGCCGTGAACTGACCTGGATGTACTCGCCAGCGGCAATGCCGAGGCAGGAAGCATCCGCCTGGGAAATATCGGCGGTCTCTTCGGAGAGCATTTGGTCGAGACCAGAGCGGCCGGTTTGGGTGCGGGTGTGGTAATGATACAGCCGCCGCCCGGTGCTGAGTACGAACGGATATTCTTTATCTTCCACTTCGGCTGGCGGGGTCCATTCGATGCCCTTGAATAAGCCCTGTCCGCGCGCAAACTTACCACCTTTATGCAAAAACTTGGTGCCCAGATAGCTCGCGCCCTGTGGGTCGAGGGTGGTGCAGGGCCATTGCAGACCGTCATTTTCCAGCCGGGCGTATTTGATGCCGGCGTAAGCCGGGCCCAGTTTGGAAACCTCGTTATCCCAAATCTCCTGCGCGCTGTTGGATTCCCACTCACGCCCCATCCGCCGGGCGATTTCCTTGGCAATCCACCAACCGGGCATGGCCAGACCCGGGGCTTGCTTGATTTTACGCACACGGCTGACACGCCGCTCGCTGTTTGTGTAAGTGCCTTCGCTCTCAGACCAGGCCGCGGACGGCAGGATGACATGCGCAAAGCGGGTGGTTTCGGTTGGGAAAATATCGCAGACCACCAGAAATTCCGCCGAGGAAAGCTGGTGTTCAACGTGCGCAATGTTTGGTTCGGAGTTTGCCAGGTTCTCACCGACAATAAAGAAGCCACGGATTTTGCGATCCGGCAGACCGGCCAGCATTTCGGGCATGGTGATGCCGATTTTCGGGTTGAGACTGTACGGAGAGGTGCCCGCAGGGCCCATGCCCCAGGCTTGCGCGAATTTAGCAATGCTTTCCGGGTTGGCCACGCTCTGGTAGCCAACGAAAGTGCCGGGCAGCGCGCCCATATCGCAGGCGCCCTGTACATTGTTCTGACCGCGCAGTGGGTTGACGCCGCCGTTTTCCACACCCACATTCCCGAGCAGCATCTGCAGGTTGGCAACCGACATGACGTTGTTGACGCCGCAGGTATGCTCTGTCAGACCCAGGGTGTAGCAAAGCATACCAGGTTTTACCGAAGCCAGGGTGTGGGCGATCTTCCGGATGGTTTCAACCGCTACACCAGAAATCTCCGCGGCCCTTTCCGGTGGGTAATGCAAAATGCTGGCCTTCATTTCTTCGAAATTGGTGCAGTTGGCCTGCACATAGGCTTTATCGTACAGATCTTCTTCGATCAAAACATACATGATGCCATTCAGAAAGGCGACATCCGTGCCGACCTTGATCTGGGCAAAGATATCGGCTTTTTTAGCAAGGTCATGTTTCCTGGGATCCGCCACGATCAGGATAGCGCCTTTTTTCACAGCCTGCTTGACAAAATAGGAAGCGACAGGATGCGCCTCCGTCATGTTGGTACCTGTCAGAAAGAAGAGTTTTGCGTTTTCAAATTCGCCAAACGAATTTGTCATCGCACCCGAACCAAAGGCAGTTGCCAGACCGGCAACAGTGGGAGCGTGTCAGACACGGGCACAGTTATCTATGTTATTTGTGCCCAATACCTCCCTATACAGTCTCTGCATATAGTAAGAATCTTCGTTGATGCTTCTTGAACAACTCACCCCGGCCAGCGCATCCGCCCCGGATTCGTCTTTGATCTGTTTAAATTTCGTGGCGATCAGGGTCAAAGCCTCATCCCAACTCGCTTCGCGGAAACCGTCCCCTTCACGGATCAGCGGGGATGTCAGCCGGTCTTTGGAATAGATGAAGTCGTAGCCGTAACGGCCTTTGACGCACAAATGCCCATCGTTCGGTTTTGCGCCTTCCACGCCAGTAACGCGGATGATCTGCTCGCCTTTGACGTGCAGCTCAAGCTGGCAGCCAACGCCGCAGTACGGGCAGGTGGTTCTAACCTTGCGGGTCTCCCAGCGCCGGGCAATCCCCATGCCTTTCTTGTCAATCAGCGCGCCCACCGGGCAAAGCTGCACACATTCTCCGCACTGGACACAGGATGAAAGGCCCATGGGGAGATCGTTATCACAAATCACCTTGGTTTTGTCACCCCGGTAGCCAAAGTCGAGCACTTCATTAACAACCTGGTCGTTACAACCCGCGACACAGCGCCCGCACTGGATACATTTCCCTGGGTCATACAAAATGAAGGCCGCCGAATTATCGCGCGGCTGGGTTTCCTTGATCAGGAAAGTCGGGGTTTCAATGCCCAGATGGTAGGCCGCATCCTGGAGTTCACAGTCGCCGTTGACTTCGCAAGACAGGCATTCGTGGTTCCCATTTGCCAGCAGCAGGTTGACAACCACTTTGCGGGCATCCAGTACCCGTGGAGTGGCGGTGTGAACCTTCATTCCATTGGCGGGAACCAGTGAACAGGAGGTTTGCAGAGCGCGCATGCCCTCAACTTCCACCACGCACACGCGGCACATACTGGCAGGGCCGGTTCTCTGGTGGTAACAAAGAGTTGGAATGTAAAAACCATTCTCCCGGGCAATTTGGAGCACGGTTTTGTTGCCCGATTTGCCCGGCAAATCGAAAGCGATCTCTTGACCGTCAATAATGATAGTATTTGACATTCGGGCTTCCTTAATATGCTTTGTGTGATTGAATAATTGTGTGCTTAGGGCATTTAAAACCAAATGATTTAAGCTTGATTGCGGAGCAGCGCTTCGAATTCGGGTCTGAACTTGCTCAGCATGGCGTGGATTGGCACGGCAAAAGCCTCGCCGGTTGGGCAGATCGTCAGCCCCGGGATGATCCGGCACAGGTGCAGGATCAAATCAATATCTTCCATCGTCCCCTGGCCGTTGAGCAGGTCATGTAATTTATGCGCAACCGCCCAGGAACCTTCGCGGCACGGCACGCATTGTCCGCACGATTCGTGATGGTAAAACTCAATTGTTCTGAGGGCCAGTTCAGGGATGGAAACGGTATCATTTATCACCATAATACCGCCCGAACCCAGCGAAGTACCGGCCTTCTGGCAGGCGTCATAATCCAGGGTCAGACCTTCGGCTTCGGCGGCGGTCAGGATCGCGACCGACAAACCACCCACAATCACACCTTTGAGCGTGCCCTTGACACCACCGGCGGCATCCAGGATGGTTTTGAGGGGAGTACCGAGAGGATATTCAAAGACGCCCGGCTTGTTCACATATCCAGAGACACCGAAAATTTTCGGGCCATAGTTATTTAGAATTCCGATTTGTTTGAAGGCTTTGGCGCCGTGCTGGATAACATACGGCACAATTGCCAGCGTTTCAACGTTGTTGACCACGGTCGGGCAGCCGTACAGGCCAAAACTGGCCGGGAAGGGCGGCTTGGCGCGTGGGTTGCCGCGCTTGCCTTCCAGCGATTCGATCAGCGCGGTTTCATCCCCGCACACATAGGACCCCGCGCCCCGGTGAACAAGGATGTTGACATGTTCGAGCAGCCCGGCCTGTCTGGCTTCCTGGATGGCCGTTTCAAGAATAACGGCAATCCACTCAAATTCGCCCCGGATGTAAATAAACGCCCGGGCCGCGCCAATCGCATAGGCGCTGATGGCAATCCCTTCGATAATCAGGTGGGGATTGAATTCCATGATCTGCCGGTCTTTAAAAGTTCCCGGCTCGCCTTCATCCGCGTTGCAGATCAGGTAGACCGGCCGAAGGTCGTTTTTTGGCAGGAAGGACCACTTTGCGCCAGCCGAGAAACCCGCGCCTCCGCGTCCGCGGATTTGCGCATCTTTTACTTCATTGACGATCTCGGCTGGGGCCATCGTCAGCGCCTTCGCCAGAGCCTGATAGCCGCCCAACTTTTGATAGGATGCAAGCGTACGGCATTCAGACGATTTGCTAAGCAAGTCGGTGCGGTCGCTCAATCCCGTGCGAATTCCGGGATTATTCAATAAAATCCCGCACTCCGAGATCACCATCATGGCAGGGTCATTATCGGGCATTTGCCCATTTTTTAAGGCTTCGATTAATTGATCCGTCTTTTCAACGGTCATATTCTCAAAATAACGGTTATGGAAAGTACCCATAAGTTCAGTATTCACCTGGATGACCGGGCCAGTGGCGCAGGAAGCCAGATCTTGCACCGTCGACAGGGTAAACAATCCATCCGCGCTGGTTTCGCCCACCTGCAAACCAAGTACAAGGCTAAGATGCGCGAGGATCTTATCGGCGCCGTGCAGAAAGCCCGGAACGCTGGTATCCACTTGCAGATGGTATTTCCCCACAGGCTTAAGATTGAACATGGTGTAATAGCTGGCGATGCCGAAAACCCGGCTACGGCTCATATTCATTGCCACACCAGCGGCATCCAGACTCTCGGGGGTTAATTGATTGCCATTTTGCTGCTGAATAAGCTGCAAGACCGGCAAAATTGCCGAATCCCTCTTGACATATTTTTCAGTGATGCCTTCCACGCTCGCCTGGGTAACTGTTATCATGCTGCATCCTTGAACATTCTGGTTAGCCATTTCTCAGAAATTTGCATTCCGGATCGAGAAACCGGTTAAGCTTCCACCCTGGAGATTTGAGACAACACACACCGCTCTTCCAAAGTGCTTAATAATTATAACCATGTACTGATATGGAGGTTGTAACCCATTTAGCATGATATTCCTAACATTACCGGCGCGGGAGATTGCCACGCACCCAAAGGCAGGCACGAAATCGGGGAAAACACCCTCTACACAATAGACCTCTTGCGAAAGTGATTATGTCTGGGCGAAAACGTACCGTAGTAGCGACT